>NZ_CP107766.1:2213750-2530000 GCF_036345115.1 Streptomyces griseorubiginosus | reverse complement strand
CGATGGATAACCGGTTGATATTCCGGTACCCGCTGTGAAGCGTCAAACATCGAACCAGGCGATGCTAAGTCCGTGAAGCCGCCCCGGAGCCTTCGGGCAAAGGGGAGTGGTGGAGCCGACGAACCAGACTTGCAGTAGGTGAGTGATGGGGTGACGCAGGAAGGTAGTCCATCCCGGGCGGTGGTTGTCCCGGGGTAAGGGTGTAGGACGAGTGGTAGGCAAATCCGCCACTCTTGTGTCTGAGACCTGATGCCGAGCCGATTGTGGTGAAGTGGATGATCCTATGCTGTCGAGAAAAGCCTCTAGCGAGTTTCATGGCGGCCCGTACCCTAAACCGACTCAGGTGGTCAGGTAGAGAATACCGAGGCGTTCGGGTGAACTATGGTTAAGGAACTCGGCAAAATGCCCCCGTAACTTCGGGAGAAGGGGGGCCACACCTGGTGATCCAATTTACTTGGTGAGCTGGGGGTGGCCGCAGAGACCAGCGAGAAGCGACTGTTTACTAAAAACACAGGTCCGTGCGAAGCCGTAAGGCGATGTATACGGACTGACGCCTGCCCGGTGCTGGAACGTTAAGGGGACCGGTTAGTCACATTTCGGTGTGGCGAAGCTGAGAACTTAAGCGCCAGTAAACGGCGGTGGTAACTATAACCATCCTAAGGTAGCGAAATTCCTTGTCGGGTAAGTTCCGACCTGCACGAATGGCGTAACGACTTCTCGACTGTCTCAACCATAGGCCCGGTGAAATTGCACTACGAGTAAAGATGCTCGTTTCGCGCAGCAGGACGGAAAGACCCCGGGACCTTTACTACAGTTTGATATTGGTGTTCGGTTCGGCTTGTGTAGGATAGCTGGGAGACTTTGAAACGCGGACGCCAGTTCGCGGTGAGTCGTCGTTGAAATACCAGTCTGGTCGTGCTGGATGTCTAACCTGGGTCCGTGATCCGGATCAGGGACAGTGTCTGATGGGTAGTTTAACTGGGGCGGTTGCCTCCTAAAGGGTAACGGAGGCGCCCAAAGGTTCCCTCAGCCTGGTTGGTAATCAGGTGTTGAGTGTAAGTGCACAAGGGAGCTTGACTGTGAGACCGACGGGTCGAGCAGGGACGAAAGTCGGGACTAGTGATCCGGCGGTGGCTTGTGGAAGCGCCGTCGCTCAACGGATAAAAGGTACCCCGGGGATAACAGGCTGATCTTCCCCAAGAGTCCATATCGACGGGATGGTTTGGCACCTCGATGTCGGCTCGTCGCATCCTGGGGCTGGAGTCGGTCCCAAGGGTTGGGCTGTTCGCCCATTAAAGCGGTACGCGAGCTGGGTTTAGAACGTCGTGAGACAGTTCGGTCCCTATCCGCTGCGCGCGTAGGAATATTGAGAAGGGCTGTCCCTAGTACGAGAGGACCGGGACGGACGAACCTCTGGTGTGCCAGTTGTTCTGCCAAGGGCATGGCTGGTTGGCTACGTTCGGGAGGGATAACCGCTGAAAGCATCTAAGCGGGAAGCCTGCTTCGAGATGAGTATTCCCACCCCCTTTGAGGGGTTAAGGCTCCCAGTAGACGACTGGGTTGATAGGCCGGATCTGGAAGGCGGGTAACCGCTGGAGGTGACCGGTACTAATAGGCCGAGGGCTTGTCCATATTTGCTCGCGTCCACTGTGTTAGTTCTGAGGCAACGACTGTGTGTTTTCCGGTCTAGTTTCATAGTGTTTCGGTGGTCATAGCGTGAGGGAAACGCCCGGTTACATTCCGAACCCGGAAGCTAAGCCTTACAGCGCCGATGGTACTGCAGGGGGGACCCTGTGGGAGAGTAGGACACCGCCGAACAATTATTCAAAAGGGTTGGATCCTGAACTTCGGTTCGGGGTCCAACCCTTTTTTGTTCGGCGTCACTTGAAGTTCACGTTGCACAACCACCATCCTCGGCATGGGTACTGCTGCAATGCTCAGGGCCGCCGGCGTCGGAGTCGGTGACGAGGTCGTCGTACCGGCCTTCGGGAACGTCGAGGTTGCGGAGGCGGTGACACTCGCCGGTGCGCTCCCGGTGTTCGCGGACATACATCCGTCGACCTACTGCCTTGACGCGTCCGCCGTCGAAGCAGCCGTAACTCCGCGGACCGCGGCCGTCGTTGTCGTCCATCGCTTCGGACGGCCGGCCGACATGCGGCGGCTGCTCGAGGTCGGGCAACGGCACGGGCTGCTGGTCCTGCAGGAGGGCGAGTCCGAGGCGCCGTACGACGAGGTCGCCCAGCGTCGGGAGCGGGCCTGTTATCTCGACGGGAAGCTGCGGGGGGTGCGCACGCCGGACGGCGGGGTCGGGCACACCTATCAGCAGTACGTGGTGCGGGTCCCGGGGAACGGGCGACCGGACCGTGATGCCTTCGCCCGAGCTCTGCGCGGCAAGGGAGTTGACTGCCGGGTGCCGGTGAAGACGCCCGTGCACCGGCTGCCGGAGTTCCGGCGCTGTGTGTCGCTGCCGGAGACCGAGCGGGCCGCCGACGAGACGCTCGCCCTGCCGGTGGACGCCTCGTTGACCAAGCGGGACATGCAGCGGGTCGTGGCCGCGTGCAATGCGCTCGGGGGACTGCTTCAGCCTGCTTTCTGAGCGGGTTGGGAGCACGGCTCTGTTCGGGGTATGATCTATTCCGTTGCCGCGAGGGAAACCTCGAAAAGGCGACAGGCCCCCTTAGCTCAGTCGGCAGAGCGTCTCCATGGTAAGGAGAAGGTCAACGGTTCGATTCCGTTAGGGGGCTCAGCCAAAAGGCCCCGCCCAATCGGGCGGGGCCTTTTTCGTGCTTTCTCTCAGTCCTTGTGGAGACCCGGGACGCGCATCGCCAGGATCGCCATGTCGTCGGACGGGGCGTCGGAGGCGAAACGCTCGACCGCGCGCATGATGCGGGCCGCGACCGCGCCGGCCGTCAGGCCCGTGCAGGTGGTCAGGACGTCGGCGAGGCCGTCGTCGCCCAGCATGCGGGTGCCCTCCCGGCGTTCCGTGACGCCGTCGGTGACGCAGAGGAGGACATCGCCCGGGTCGAGGGTGACCGTCTGCTCGTAGAGCTCCAGGTCCTCCATGACGCCGAGGAGCGGCTGGGGCTCGGCGGCCGGTTCGACGGTGCCGTCCTGGCGCAGGCGGAGCGGGAGCGGGTGGCCGGCGCAGACGACCTTCAGGCGGGCGCTGCCGTCCTCCTGCGGCCACAACTCACCGTAGAGCAGGGTCAGGAAGCGGCTGCGGGCGCCCTCGTCGAGGATCGCGGAGTTCAGGCGCTCCAGGACCGCCGGGCCGCTGAGGCCCTCGCGGGCCAGGAGGCGGAGGGCATGGCGGGCCAGGCCCGTCACCGCCGCCGCGTTCGGGCCCGTACCGCAGACGTCACCGATGGCGAAGCCGTAGGCGCCGTCGCTGATGGGGAAGACGTCGTAGAAGTCGCCGCCGACCTCGTTGCCCTCGCCGGCCGCGCGGTAGATGACCTCGACCTCGACGCCGTCGATCTCGGGGAGCTCGGGGGGCAGGAGGCTGCGCTGGAGGGACTGGCTGATCGCGGTGCGCTCGGAGTAGAGGCGGGCGTTGTCCAGGGCGAGGGCGGCCCGGCGGCTCAAGTCCTCGGCCAGTTCCAGGATTTCCTGACGGAAGTGTTCGTCGGTGGGCTTGCCGAGGGTGAGCATGCCGATGACGCGGTTGCGGGCGACCAGGGGGAGGACGACGGTCTCGCCGCCCACCGCGGAGGCTGTGGCGAGCGTGGGGCCGATTCCGGAGGCGATCTGGTGGGTGGGGCCGCCGCTGAGGCCGAGGCTGCGCATGGAGCTGCGCAGGGCCGCCTGATGGGCCGCCTCGCCGGGCGCGGACCAGACGCGGGCGCCGGGGGTGGGGACCGGGTCCGGGGGCTGGACCTTCGAGAGCAGCGACTTGATGCCGTCGATGAGTTCCTCGTCCTCGTGTAGGACGTACGACAGATAGGGCTCCGAGGCCTGGTCGGCGATCGTGTAGACGGCGCACCAGGTGGCCAGGGTCGGGACGGTCATCTGGGCCATGAGGGCCAGGGTCTGATCGCGGTCCAGGGTGCCGGCGAGGAGGTCGGAGGCCTCGACGAGGAAGCTGAGGGAGCCGCGACGCAGGCGTTCCAGCTCGCCCAGGCGGGCCGACTCGACGGCCAACGCGATGCGGTCGGCGGCGAATTGGAGGCGCAGGGCCTCTTCGTTGGAGTATCTGCCGGGGGCTTCCGCGGCCACGCCGAGGGAGCCGGTGAGGCGGCCCTCGACCTTCAGCGGGACGGTGACGACCGAGCGCATCCCGGTGCCGTTCAGGAGGGGTACGGCGCCCGGTACGGCCGACAGGTCGTCGTGGACGGCCGGCATGCGGGCGGAGCCGTAGCGGCCGGGGCCCGCCTCGACGGGCACGCGTGCGAAGCGCTGGCGGGCGGAGGGCAGTCCGGTGGAGGCGCGGACCTCCAACTCCGTCTCGTCGTCGGTCGCGAGGAGCAGGAAGGCGGAGTCGCCGTCGAGCATGTCGCGGGCGCGTTCGACCGTGCGCTGGAGGAGGCCGTCGAGGTCGTCCGGGGCGGGTGAGCCGATGAACACCTCGAAGGGGTCGGTGCTCTGGCCGTCGGAGGACGTGGTGGTGTCGGAGGCGGCGACCCGCAACGGCGTCTGGAGTACGGCTCGTTCGTGGTCGCGCACCAGGAGGCAGACCGTGGAGGGCTCGCCGCCGGTGTCGCGGACGCGCAGGTGGGAGGCGTACACCGAAGTGACGCGGCCGTTGGCGGCCCTGATGCCGTAACTGCCCTCCCAGCGCGAGAGCCGGAGGGCCTCGGCGATGCCGGTGCCGGTGCCGGGGGTGTGTGGCCAGGCCGCGAGGTCGGTGAGGGGCTTGCCGATCACTTGTTCGGCGGCGTAGCCGAAGAGTTCCTCGGCGTCCTCGTTCCACGAGGTGATGGCGCATGTGCGGTCGATCTGGACGACGGCGACGCGGACCCGGCCGTCGGCCAGCGGGAGGAGGTCGGCGGGCAGGGACGGGCCGGCCGTGCGGGTGCCCACCCGGCGCTCGGGCAGGTCGAGCTGGAACCAGACCTGCTTCTGGGTGGGGGTGTACTCGACGCCCCAGCGGCCGGCGAGCGCGGCGCAGAGCTGGAGGCCGCGGCCGCCTTCGCGGTCCAGGTTGCCCATGTTGACGGCCTGGCCCTGGAGCGGGATCTCGCGCTCGGGGTAGCGGTCGGCCACCTCGATCCGTACACCTTCGTCACTGCGCAGGCACAGGACGTCCGCGGACGTGCCCGCGTGGACCACCGCATTCGTGACGAGTTCGCTGGTCAGGACGACCGCGTCGTCGACGATGTCGGCGAATCCCCAGCCCTGGAGGGTGTCACGGACGAACGAGCGGGCGGTCGCCACCGATCGTCCGACGGGCTCGAAGCTGGCGGCCGCGCGCGCGGTGATCACAGAACTCCTCGACCTGTTGTCGACGTGCAGGGCTGCCTGGCCGACCGGCTGGTGCCGCTGCTGCGGCAGACCGCCCGTCGGCCGGGGGTCCGGGTTCTGTCCCCCGGGGATCAGTCCGGTGGTCATGTGTGCGGCCGCCCTCCGATGCCCGCTCGTGCTCGTGCCACCGCCCAGGCCGGACGGACCGGCTCGGCTGGACAGCCGCATGCAAGGTTACTTACCTTCGACGGCCATGCGGATGCCGGTCTGCAGTGTTTCCGTCCGGAGGGTGTGCGGACGATGTGCGAAGCTGCCGAACTGTTATGGCCGGGTTCAACCTGGGTGAAACACTGGGCAGGCTCCTGAAGAAGGTTCGGGCAGGCCGAGTGCCTTCCGCGTGAGACGGGCAGCAGCCCGTGGTGCGGCTTTGCACGCCCGGTTGAAATATCGCTGTAGTAAGCAGGAGCGCGCGGCAGCAACCGGTATGCCGCGCGGCACCACCCGAGCACAGCAGTAACGGTCGACCCCTGCGGGAGGGACACAGTGGAGTCTGGCGCAGCGACGCGGGGCACTAAGACGCGCGCGAAAGGCGGACAGTCCCCGAGCAACCAGCGCAAACCACGCAACGGGACCACCGCGGTGGACACGGCCGCCCTGAACCGGCTGTTGGCCGCGCTGGTCTCCATGCGGGACGGGAACTTCCGCAAGCGCCTCACGGTGTCCGGCGACGGCGTGATGTCGGAGATCGCGGCCGTTTTCAACGAGGTGGCCGACCGCAACCTGCACCTGACGGGTGAGCTGTCGCGGGTGCGGCGCATGGTGGGCCGTGAGGGCAAGCTCACGGAACGGCTGGAAACAGGTGCCTGTGAGGGCTCCTGGGCGGCAGCCATCGACGCCTCCAACGCGTTGGTGGACGATCTCGTACGGCCCGTCTCCGAGGTCGGCCGGGTGCTGTCCGCGGTCGCGGAGGGCGATCTGTCGCCCCGCATGGAGCTCAGGACCCAGGCGCCGGACGGGACGGGGCATCCGCTGCGCGGGGAGTTCCTTAAGGTCGGGCGGACTGTAAACAACCTTGTCGATCAGCTCTCGACGTTCACCGACGAGGTCACCCGCGTGGCCAGTGAGGTCGGCACCGAGGGCAAGCTCGGCGGGCAGGCACGCGTGCGTGGCATGTCGGGTTCCTGGAAGGACCTGACCGAGTCCGTCAACACGATGGCGTACCGGCTGACGGCCCAGGTGCGGGACATCGCGCTGGTGACCACGGCGGTCGCCAAGGGTGACCTGTCCCGCAAGGTCACCGTGCACGTGGCCGGCGAGATGCTGGAGCTGAAGAACACCGTCAACACGATGGTGGACCAGCTGTCCTCCTTCTCCTCCGAGGTGACCCGCGTCGCGCGCGAGGTGGGTGTCGAGGGTGAGCTCGGCGGCCAGGCGCAGGTGCCGGGTGTGGCCGGGGTGTGGAAGGACCTCACCGATTCGGTGAACCTGATGGCCGGCAACCTGACGGCCCAGGTGCGCGGGATCGCCCAGGTGACGACGGCGGTCGCCAACGGTGACCTGTCGCAGAAGGTGACGGTCTCCGCACGCGGTGAGGTCGCGCAGCTGGCCGACACGATCAACCAGATGACCGAGACGCTGCGGATCTTCGCGGACGAGGTCACACGGGTGGCCAACGAGGTCGGGGCCGAGGGGCAGCTCGGCGGGCAGGCGAACGTGCCGGGTGCGGCGGGGACGTGGAAGGACCTCACCGACTCGGTGAACACGGTCTTCCGTAACCTCACCACTCAGGTGCGGGACATCGCCGCGGTGACGACGGCGGTCGCCAACGGTGATCTGTCGCAGAAGGTCACCGTGGACGTGGCCGGCGAGATGCTGGAGCTGAAGAACACCGTCAACGGGATGGTGGACCAGCTCTCCGCGTTCGGTGCCGAGGTCACGCGCGTGGCCCGTGAGATTGGTGTCGAGGGTGAGCTGGGCGGTCAGGCGCAGGTGCCCGGGGCCGCCGGTACGTGGAAGGACCTCACCGACTCCGTCAACACCGCGTTCAGGAACCTCACCGGTCAGGTGAGGAACATCGCCCAGGTGACGACTGCGGTGGCCAACGGTGACCTGTCGCAGAAGGTCACCGTGGACGTCTCCGGCGAGATGCTCCAGCTGAAGAACACCGTGAACACGATGGTGGACCAGCTGTCCGCCTTCGCCGACCAGGTGACGCGGATGGCCCGGGACGTGGGCACCGAGGGCCGACTGGGCGGTCAGGCCGTCGTGCCGGGGGTCTCCGGGACCTGGAAGGAGCTCACCGACTCCGTCAACTTCATGGGTGGCAACCTCACCTCCCAGGTGCGGCAGATCGCCCAGGTGACGACCGCGGTGGCCCGGGGTGACCTGTCGCAGAAGATCGACGTGGACGCGCGCGGCGAGATCCTGGAGCTGAAGAACACCATCAACACGATGGTCGACCAGCTCTCCGCCTTCGCCGACCAGGTGACCCGGGTGGCCCGCGAGGTGGGTACCGAGGGCCGCCTCGGCGGACAGGCGCAGGTGCCCGGGGTTGCCGGTGTGTGGCGGGACCTCACCGACTCCGTGAACGGAATGGCAGGAAACCTTACTGCCCAGGTGCGGAACATCGCCCAGGTGGCCACCGCGGTGGCCCGGGGTGACCTGTCGCAGAAGATCGACGTGGACGCCCGGGGCGAGATCCTGGAGCTGAAGAACACCCTCAACACGATGGTGGACCAGCTCTCCAGCTTCGCCGACCAGGTGACGCGGGTGGCCCGTGAGGTGGGTACCGAGGGCATCCTCGGTGGGCAGGCCGAGGTGCAGGGGGTCTCCGGCACCTGGAAGGACCTCACGCAGTCCGTGAACTTCATGGCGAACAACCTGACCATTCAGGTGCGCAACATCGCCGAGGTCACGACCGCGGTCGCCAAGGGCGACCTGTCGAAGAAGATCACCGTCGACGCGAAGGGCGAGATCCTCGAACTCGTCACCACCGTCAACACGATGGTCGACCAGCTGTCGTCCTTCGCCGAGCAGGTGACCCGGGTGGCCCGCGAGGTGGGCACCGAGGGCATCCTGGGCGGCCAGGCGCACGTTCCGGGTGTCACGGGCATCTGGAAGGACCTCAGCGACAACGTGAACCTGATGGCCAACAACCTGACCATGCAGGTGCGCAACATCTCCCAGGTCGCGAACGCGGTCGCCAACGGTGACCTGACGCGGACGGTGACGATCGAGGCGCGCGGCGAGGTCGCGCAGCTCGCGGACACCTTCAACACCATGGTGAAGACGCTGAGTTCGTTCGCCGACCAGGTCACCAAGGTGGCCCGTGAGGTGGGCACGGACGGCATCCTGGGCGGTCAGGCCCGGGTGCCCGGCGTGGCCGGCACCTGGAAGGACCTCACCGAGTCCGTGAACCAGATGGCGTCCAACCTGACCGGTCAGGTGCGGAACATCGCCATGGTGACCACGGCCATCGCCAAGGGTGACCTGACCAAGAAGATCGACATCGACGCGCGCGGCGAGATCCTGGAGCTGAAGACCACCATCAACACGATGGTCGACCAGTTGTCCTCGTTCGCCGAGGAGGTCACCCGAGTGGCCCGGGAGGTGGGCACCGAAGGACAGCTCGGCGGCCAGGCACGGGTGCGGGACGTCGACGGCACCTGGCGGGACCTGACCGAGTCCGTGAACGAAATGGCAGGAAACCTAACCCGGCAGGTGCGCGCCATCGCGCGGGTCGCCACAGCGGTGACCCGGGGTGACCTGAACCTGAAGATCGACGTGGACGCGTCCGGCGAGATCCAGGAACTCCAGGACTACATCAACAAGATGATCGCCAACCTGCGCGACACCACGATCGCCAACAAGGAGCAGGACTGGCTCAAGGGCAACCTGGCCCGTATCTCGGCGCTCATGCAGGGCCGCCGGGACCTGGAGGATGTCGCCTCGCTGATCATGAGCGAGCTGACGCCGGTGGTGACCGCCCAGCACGGGGCGTTCTTCGTCGCGATGCCGCTCCTGGACGGCAAGGACCTGAGCGCCGAGGCCGAGGACCAGTACGAGCTGCGGATGCTCGGGTCGTACGGCTACTCGATGGGCTCCATGCCGACGTCGTTCCGGCCGGGGGAGGCCCTCATCGGGACGGCCGCCGAGGAGAAGCGCACGATCCTGGTGGAGAACGCGCCCAGCGGCTACCTGAAGATCTCCTCCGGTCTCGGCGAGGCGCCGCCCGCGCAAGTGATCGTCCTTCCGGTGCTGTTCGAAGGGAAGGTGCTCGGTGTCATCGAGCTCGCTTCCTTCACACCCTTCACGCAGATCCAGAAGGACTTCCTCAACCAGATCGCCGAGATGATCGCGACCAGCGTCAACACCATCTCCGTCAACACCAAGACGGAGGTGCTGCTGAAGCAGTCGCAGGAGCTGACCGAGCAACTCCGGGAGCGGTCGGCCGAGTTGGAGAACCGGCAGAAGGCCCTCCAGGCGTCCAACGCCGAACTGGAGGAGAAGGCCGAGCTGCTGGCCCAGCAGAACCGCGACATCGAGGTGAAGAACACCGAGATCGAGGAGGCGCGGCAGGTCCTGGAGGAGCGCGCCGAGCAGCTCGCCGTATCCATGCGGTACAAGAGCGAGTTCCTGGCCAACATGTCCCACGAGCTGCGGACACCGCTCAACTCGCTGCTCATCCTCGCCAAGCTGCTCGCCGACAACGCGGACTCCAACCTCACCCCGAAGCAGGTCGAGTTCGCCGAGACCATCCACGGGGCCGGTTCCGACCTGCTCCAGCTGATCAACGACATCCTCGACCTGTCGAAGGTCGAGGCGGGCAAGATGGACGTCTCCCCGACACGCATCGCGCTCGTGCAGCTCGTGGACTACGTGGAGGCCACCTTCCGGCCACTGACCGCGGAGAAGGGCCTCGACCTGTCCGTACGGGTGTCGCCCGAACTGCCCGCCACGCTGCACACCGACGAGCAGCGCCTCCTCCAGGTGCTGCGCAACCTGCTGTCCAACGCGGTGAAGTTCACCGACTCCGGGGCCGTCGAGCTGGTCATCCGGCCCGCCGGGCGGGATGTGCCGATGGCGATCCGGGAGCAGTTGCTGGAGGCCGGTTCGCTGCGTGACGCGGACGCCGACCTGATCGCGTTCTCGGTGACCGACACCGGCATCGGTATCGCGGCCAGCAAGATGCGGGTGATCTTCGAGGCGTTCAAGCAGGCCGACGGCACGACCAGCCGCAAGTACGGCGGCACCGGTCTCGGGTTGTCGATCTCGCGGGAGATCGCGCAGCTGCTCGGCGGTGAGATCCACGCGCAGAGCGAGCCGGGCCGCGGATCGACCTTCACGCTGTATTTGCCGCTGCACCCCAGCGAACTGCCGCCGCAGGGCTACCAGCAGTCCATGCCCGCCCTGGAGGCCGGCGACCTGGTGGCGTCCACGTCGGAGAACGGGCTGTCCGGCGCCCAGGTGGAGACGCCGGCCGAGGTGAAGTCGTACCAGGAGACGCAGAACGGCGCCGCGGCGCTGTTCCGGCGCCGTCGCAGGACCGCGCCCGCCCTCGAACAGCGGATCGGACAGCCGGAGCAGTGGTCGGCGGTGGAGCACCAGTCCGCGCCGCAGCCGCGCCGGGGCATCCGGTTCGGCGGGGAGAAGGTGCTGATCGTCGACGACGACATCCGCAACGTGTTCGCGCTCACCAGCGTCCTCGAACAGCACGGGCTGTCGGTGCTGTACGCGGAGAACGGCCGTGAGGGCATCGAGGTGCTGGAACAGCACGAGGACGTGGCGGTCGTCCTGATGGACATCATGATGCCGGAGATGGACGGGTACGCGACGACGACGGCGATCCGCAGGATGCCGCAGTTCGCCGGGCTGCCGATCATCGCGCTGACCGCGAAGGCGATGAAGGGCGACCGGGAGAAGGCCATCGAGTCGGGTGCATCCGACTACGTGACCAAGCCCGTCGATCCCGATCACCTGCTGTCGGTGATGGAACAGTGGATGCGGGGGGAGTGATGAGAATCCGCGAAGGACACGCGGAGTTGCTGACTCAGTGTGCCCGACGCCGTGTAGAACTACGGGATTCGGGGAACCTTCTGGTCTCCCGCTTCGTTTCTGCTACGTGCACAGTGACATCGCGGTGACAGGGTGTGGCGACAGACAGGGTGCGGCTACGATGACCGGCACAAGGACGGGCGGCGAAAGGGAGTCGTCCCCAGGGGCGGCACCCGGTGCACATCCGGGGCGAGGAGGGCGGGCCATGGTGCAGAAGGCCAAGATCCTCCTGGTCGATGACCGGCCGGAGAATCTGCTGGCGCTGGAGGCCATCCTCTCCGCGCTCGATCAGACACTGGTGCGGGCATCGTCCGGGGAGGAAGCGCTCAAAGCGCTGCTCACGGACGACTTCGCGGTGATTCTGCTGGACGTCCAGATGCCGGGCATGGACGGCTTCGAGACCGCGGCGCACATCAAACGGCGGGAGCGGACCCGGGACATCCCGATCATCTTCCTCACCGCCATCAACCACGGCCCGCACCACACCTTCCGGGGATACGCGGCCGGCGCGGTGGACTACATCTCCAAGCCGTTCGACCCGTGGGTGCTGCGCGCCAAGGTCTCCGTGTTCGTCGAGCTCTACATGAAGAACTGCCAGCTTCGGGAGCAGGCGGCGCTGCTGCGGCTCCAGTTGGAGGGCGGTGGCGGCAAGTCCGCGGTCGGCGACGCCAAGGAGCCGGCCGGTCTGCTCGCCGAGCTGTCGGCACGCCTGGCGGCGGTCGAGGAGCAGGCGGAGGCGCTGTCCAAGCAACTGGACGACGAGTCCGCGGACGCGGCCGCGGTGGCCACCGCGGCCCATCTCGAACGCAAACTCACGGGGTTGCGGCGGGCGCTGGACGCGCTGGAACCCGGGACCGGGCCCTCTCCCTCCGTGTCCTCGCAGAACTGACGCGGGATCGCCGGTGAGCATCCGTCAGTTCACCTGCTCCACAAGCGCGCGTCAGTTCCGTGCCTCTCCGGCAGCGACACGAACGGGTGAAGCACCGGGCACACGTGTCCGTTGCCTTCTCCACCGGTAATCTCACACCTATGGCCTCACGTCCCTCCGCAGCCAAGAAGCAGCCCGCCAAGAAGGCTGCCGCTCCCGCGAAGGGTCCGGCGAAGAAGGCCGCTGCCAAGAAGGCCCCCGCGAAGAAAGCCGCCGCCAGGAAGGCCCCCGCGAAGAAGGCAGCGCCGCCGAGGCCCGCGCCCAGTCCCACCGGTGGTGTCCTCCGGCTCATCCGTGCCCTCTGGCTCGGCCTCGCCCATGCCGTCGGCGCGGTGTTCCGCGGCATAGGGCAGGGCGCGAGGAACCTCGACCCAGCACACCGGAAGGACGGCGTGGCCCTCCTGCTGCTCGGCCTCGGCCTGATCGTCGCCGCCGGCACCTGGTCGAACCTGCGCGGTCCCGTGGGTGACCTCGTCGAGATCATCGTCACGGGCGCCTTCGGCCGGCTCGACCTCCTCGTGCCGATACTGCTCGCGGTCATCGCCGTCCGCTTCATCCGGCACCCCGAGAAGCCCGAGGCCAACGGCCGGATCGTGATCGGTCTGTCGGCGCTCCTCATCGGGGTGCTCGGCCAGGTCCACATCGCCTGCGGCTCGCCCGCCCGCAGCAACGGCATGCAGGCCATAAGGGACGCGGGCGGCCTCATCGGCTGGGGAGCGGCTACCCCGCTGACGTACACCATGGGCGAGGTCCTCGCCGTACCGCTGCTCGTGCTGCTGACCGTCTTCGGCCTGCTCGTCGTCACCGCCACCCCGGTCAACGCCATCCCGCGGCGGCTGCGGGAGCTCGGGGTGCGGCTCGGCATCGTGCACGACCCGGGCGGTGACGAATTCGCCGAGGACGACGAGCGGTACGACGAGCAGTGGCGCGAGGCGCTGCCCGCGCGCGGTCGCAGGCGCGGTCCCGCGCCCGAGTCGTACGACCCCGACGGCGCGGAGCAGGAAGCCCTCTCGCGGCGTCGCGGGCGTCCCAGGCGCTCCGCGGTGCCACAGCCCGCGATGGACCGGCAGATGGACGCCGTGGACATCGCCGCGGCCGCCGCCGCGGACCTGGACGGCGTGGTCATGCACGGCCTGCCGCCCTCGCCGCTGGTCGCCGATCTCACCCAGGGTGTGAGCGTGGGCGACCGGGTGGACACGACCCCGGTGCCCACGCCGGTCCCGGCCGCCCGGCCCAAGCAGGACGCCAAGCCCAGGCAGGAGAAGCTCAAGGTCGAGGTCGCCGACCTCACCAAGCCCGCTCCCGAGGCGCCGAGCGAGCTGCCCGCGCGCGCGGAGCAGCTCCAGCTGTCCGGCGACATCACCTACTCGCTGCCCTCCCTCGACCTGCTGGAGCGTGGTGGGCCGGGTAAGGCGCGCAGCGCGGCCAACGACGCCATAGTCGCGTCGCTGACGAACGTCTTCACCGAGTTCAAGGTCGACGCCGCCGTCACCGGCTTCACGCGCGGGCCGACGGTCACGCGCTACGAGGTCGAGCTCGGCCCCGCCGTCAAGGTCGAGCGGATCACCGCGCTGGCCAAGAACATCGCGTACGCCGTCGCCAGTCCGGACGTGCGGATCATCTCGCCGATCCCGGGCAAGTCCGCGGTCGGCATCGAGATCCCCAACACCGACCGGGAGATGGTCAACCTCGGCGACGTGCTGCGGCTCGCGGCCGCCGCCGAGGACGAGCACCCCATGCTGGTCGCGCTCGGCAAGGACGTCGAGGGCGGCTATGTGATGGCCAACCTCGCGAAGATGCCGCACGTGCTCGTCGCCGGGGCCACCGGTTCGGGTAAGTCGTCGTGCATCAACTGCCTGATCACGTCCATCATGGTGCGCGCGACCCCCGAGGACGTGCGCATGGTCCTGGTCGACCCCAAGCGCGTGGAGCTGACGGCCTACGAGGGCATCCCGCACCTGATCACGCCGATCATCACCAACCCGAAGCGGGCCGCCGAGGCGCTCCAGTGGGTCGTACGCGAGATGGACCTGCGCTACGACGACCTCGCGGCCTACGGGTTCCGGCACATCGACGACTTCAACGAGGCCATCAGGAACGGCAAGGTCAAGCTGCCCGAGGGCAGCGAGCGCGAGCTCCAGCCGTACCCGTATCTGCTGGTGATCGTCGACGAGCTCGCCGACCTGATGATGGTCGCGCCCCGGGACGTCGAGGACGCGATCGTGCGCATCACGCAGCTCGCGCGCGCGGCCGGCATCCACCTGGTGCTCGCCACGCAGCGGCCGTCGGTGGACGTCGTCACCGGTCTGATCAAGGCGAACGTGCCCTCGCGGCTCGCCTTCGCCACCTCCTCGCTCGCCGACTCACGGGTCATCCTCGACCAGCCGGGGGCGGAGAAGCTGATCGGCAAGGGCGACGGGCTCTTCCTGCCGATGGGCGCCAACAAGCCCACCCGTATGCAGGGTGCCTTCGTGACCGAGGAAGAGGTCGCGGCGATCGTCCAGCACTGCAAGGACCAGATGGCGCCGGTCTTCCGGGACGACGTCGTCGTGGGGACGAAGCAGAAGAAGGAGATCGACGAGGAGATCGGCGACGACCTCGATCTGCTGTGCCAGGCGGCCGAGCTGGTCGTCTCCACGCAGTTCGGGTCGACGTCCATGCTCCAGCGCAAGCTGCGGGTCGGGTTCGCGAAGGCGGGACGGCTGATGGACCTGATGGAGTCCCGGGGGATCGTCGGACCGAGCGAGGGGTCCAAGGCACGTGACGTTCTTGTGAAGGCTGACGAGCTGGACGGAGTGCTCGCGGTGATCCGCGGGGAGGCTTGAGGGGAGCCCGGAGCGGGTGCGGCCACCGATGTTCGATCGTGACTCACCCGTAAGGGATCATTGAGCAACCGTTTCCCTTCGGCGTACGTCAAGTTGAGGGAAGCGAAAAGCTGCTGCCCCACCATCGGCGTGTCCGGCCATACCGATGGCGTACAAAGTCCTACCGCCCGGTTGCCCCACCCTTTCGCACCCCCCCTAGACTGAACCCTCAGCACAGGTGGCTTAAACGCTCGAAAGGCGCCCCCGTGTCCATCGGCAACTCCCCTGAAGACGAGCGTCCGTTCGAAGACGACCGGCAGGAAGCCCGCCTCTCCGTCGGCCACGCCCTGAAACAGGCGCGGATCGCGGCCGGGCTGACCGTCGACGACGTCAGCAACGCCACCAGGGTCCGCATCGCCATCGTGCACGCCATCGAGGCGGACGACTTCGCCCCCTGCGGTGGCGACGTGTACGCCCGGGGCCACATCCGGACCCTGGCCAAGGCCGTCCATCTGGATCCGGCCCCGCTGCTGGACCAGTACGCCGCCGATCACGGCGGCGGACGTCCGGCCCCCACCCCGGCCGCCCCGCTGTTCGAGGCGGAACGCATCCGTCCAGAGCGCCGGGGACCCAACTGGACCGCGGCCATGGTCGCCGCGATCGTCGCCGTGGTCGGCTTCGTCGGGTTCACCGCCTTCAAGGGCGGCGACGACGGCGGCACGACCCAGGTCGCCGACGGCACCACGCCCGCCACCACCAAGCCCCCGACGCCCAAGTCCGACAAGACCACCAAGGACCCGAAGCCGACGCCGTCCGACAGCGCCATCGCGGCGGCACCCCAGGACAAGGTGACCGTGCAGGTCAGCGCCGCCGACGGCAAGAGCTGGATCCTCGCCAAGGACCACAACGGCCGCAAGCTCTTCGACGGACTGCTCCAGCAGGGCGACTCCAAGACCTTCCAGGACAGCGAGAAGATCAACCTCGTCCTCGGCGACGCCGGGGCCATCCAGCTGTACGTCAACGGCAAGAAGATCGACGACGACTGGCAGCCCGGCGCCGTGGAGCGCCTGACCTACACCAAGGGCGACCCGCAGGTCGGCTGAGGACCTGTTCGGTTTCACGCTGTTCGGTTTCACCGCGAAGGGGTTGGCCAAGATCGGCCAACCCCTTCGACGTGGGGTGTCAGTGGGACGAAGTAGTCTTGAGCCCATGCCTGAACGCCGTACCGTCGCACTCGTCACCCTTGGCTGCGCCCGTAACGAGGTGGACTCGGAGGAGCTCGCAGGCCGTTTGGAGGCGGACGGCTGGGATCTCGTGGAGGACGCCGCCGACGCGGACGTCGCCGTCGTCAACACCTGTGGCTTCGTCGAGGCCGCCAAGAAGGACTCCGTCGACGCCCTCCTGGAGGCCAACGACCTCAAGGGGCACGGCAGAACCCAGGCCGTCGTGGCGGTGGGCTGCATGGCCGAGCGGTACGGCAAGGACCTCGCCGAGGCCCTCCCCGAGGCCGACGGCGTGCTCGGCTTCGACGACTACGCCGACATCTCCGACCGGCTCCAGACCATCCTCAGCGGCGGCATCCACGCCGCGCACACCCCGCGCGACCGGCGCAAGCTGCTGCCGATCAGCCCCGCCCAGCGCCAGGAGTCGGCGGCATCCGTCGCCCTGCCGGGCCACGGTCCGGCCGTGGCGGAGACTCCTGCACCCGCCGACCTGCCGGAGGGGCTCGCGCCCGCCTCCGGCCCCCGTGCGCCCCTGCGCCGCCGTCTGGACGGCTCCCCGGTCGCCTCGGTGAAGCTCGCCTCCGGCTGCGACCGGCGCTGCTCCTTCTGCGCCATCCCCTCCTTCCGCGGCTCCTTCATCTCGCGCCGCCCCTCGGACGTGCTGAACGAGACCCGCTGGCTCGCCGAGCAGGGCGTCAAGGAGATCATGCTGGTCTCCGAGAACAACACGTCCTACGGCAAGGACCTGGGCGACATCCGGCTGCTGGAGTCCCTCCTGCCCGAGCTCGCCGAGGTGGACGGCCTGGAGCGGGTGCGCGTGAGCTACCTCCAGCCCGCCGAGATGCGGCCCGGCCTGATCGACGTGCTGACCTCCACGCCCAAGGTCGTGCCCTACTTCGACCTGTCCTTCCAGCACTCCGCCCCCGACGTGCTGCGCGCCATGCGCCGCTTCGGCGACACCGACCGCTTCCTGGAGCTCCTGGACACCATCCGCGGCAAGGCCCCCGAGGCCGGCGTGCGCTCCAACTTCATCGTCGGCTTCCCCGGCGAGACCGAGGCCGACCTCGCCGAGCTGGAGCGGTTCCTGAACGGCGCGCGACTGGACGCCATCGGCGTCTTCGGGTACTCCGACGAGGAGGGCACCGAGGCCGCCACCTACGAGAACAAGCTGGACGAGGACGTCGTCGCCGAGCGGCTGGCGCGTGTCTCCCGGCTCGCCGAGGAACTCGTCTCCCAGCGCGCCGAGGAGCGCCTCGGCGAGACCGTGCACGTCCTGGTCGAGTCGGTGGACGACGAGGGCGTGTACGGCCGCGGCGCGCACCAGGCGCCCGAGACCGACGGCCAGGTGCTGCTCACGAGCGGCGAAGGTCTGAGTGTCGGTCGTATGGTCGAGGCGAAGGTGGTCGGCACGGAAGGTGTCGACCTGGTGGCCGAGCCGCTTCAGGGCGCGTGTAGTGAGGAGGCGGGCAGATGACCGGAGTTCCGGCGTCCGCTGCGGGTGGCCCCTCCGCCGCGAACGGCGGACCTGTGGGCGAGGTCCCGGGTACCGCCTCCGGGGCGGCACCGGGCACCCCTACGGACGCGGTCTCCGGTACGGCCGGTGAGGCGCGGGCCAGCGTGGTGGCCGGCGCGGGTGTCGTGCCCGGTGTGGCTGTCGTCCCCGAGGCGACCGTGGTGCCCGGGGAGGCCACGGAGGCCGAGGACGGGTCCGACGCGAAGCCCGCGCGCGGTAAGAAGATCGCGGCCGCGGCCGTCAACCAGGCCAGCGTCTGGAACATCGCCAACCTGCTGACCATGCTCCGGCTGGTCCTAGTGCCCGGATTCGTCGCCCTGATGCTGGCCGACGGCGGGTACGACCCGGCGTGGCGGTCCTTCGCCTGGGCGGCCTTCGCTGTCGCCATGATCACCGACCTGTTCGACGGTCACCTGGCCCGCACCTACAACCTCGTCACCGACTTCGGGAAGATCGCCGACCCCATCGCCGACAAGGCGATCATGGGGGCGGCGCTGATCTGTCTCTCGGGGCTCGGCGACCTGCCCTGGTGGGTGACCATCGTCATCCTCGGGCGGGAACTCGGGATCACCCTGCTGCGTTTCCTCGTCATCCGGTACGGCGTGATCCCGGCGAGCCGCGGCGGCAAGCTCAAGACCCTCAGCCAGGGGATCGCCGTAGGGATGTACATCCTGGCGCTGACGGGGTGGCTGGCCACCGCGCGGTTCTGGGTGATGGCCGTGGCGGTCGTGCTGACCGTCGCCACCGGGCTGGACTATGTGAGACAGGCCATTGTGCTGCGCAGGCAGGGAATCGCCGAGCGCGAGGCGGCGTTGGAGGAGACGGAAGCGTGAATTCCCCGGCCGCCCAAGTGGTGCGACTACTCACCGTGAAGGGACAGACGCTCGCGGTCGCCGAGTCGCTCACCGGTGGGCTGGTTGCGGCGGAAATCACAGCGGCTCCCGGCGCGTCCCAGGCGTTCCGGGGTTCGGTGACCGCCTACGCCACCGAGCTGAAGCATGAGCTGCTGGGGGTCGACGCCACCCTGCTGGACCAGCGGGGTGCGGTGGATCCGCAGGTCGCGGCCCAGATGGCGGCCGGAGTGCGCAAGGCGCTCGGTGCCGACTGGGGTATCGCGACCACCGGAGTCGCGGGCCCTGAACCGCAGGACGGCAAACCCGTCGGAACGGTTTTCGTGGCTGTCGACGGGCCCTCCGACGGCGCTTCCGCGGCAACCGGTGGCGGGAAAGTGTCCGCGCTGCGGTTGAACGGCGACCGCGCGGAAATTCGTATGGAGAGTGTACGGAGCGTACTCGCTTTGCTCCTGGAAGAGCTTACGAGCGAACAGACCGGGAATGAGCGGGCACAGGATACGGAACGGAACGGGGGGTTTTGATGTTTGCAGCCCTGAGTGAACACGACATCGCTCCCCGCACGGCCGCGGCGCAAGGCGGTACGGTGGGGCGTGAAGGATGCGGCTACGCGGTCCGAGGAGGGAGCCACCGATGATTCTGCTCCGTCGCCTGCTGGGTGACGTGCTGCGTCGGCAGCGCCAACGCCAGGGCCGTACTCTGCGCGAAGTCTCCTCGTCCGCCCGAGTCTCACTCGGCTATCTCTCCGAGGTGGAGCGGGGGCAGAAGGAGGCTTCCTCCGAGCTGCTCTCCGCGATCTGCGACGCGCTGGACGTACGGATGTCCGAGCTCATGCGGGAAGTGAGCGACGAGCTCGCCCTCGCCGAGCTGGCCCAGTCTGCTGCGGCCACCCCCAGCGAGCCCGTACCGGCGCCGGTGCGCCCGATGCTGGGTTCCGTCTCGGTCAAGGGTGTGCCACCGGAACGGGTGACCATCAAGGCGCCCAGCGAAGCGGTGGACGTCGTCGCGGCGTAGTGCTCACCGCTGGTGTGAGCAGGTGCTGACAGCGCGCTGAGAAGAAGTGTGCGAGGCCCCGGACGGGCTTCTCCGGTTGATCTGGAGAGGCGCCGGTCGGGGTTTTCGTGCATCTTGGAGCGACGGCGTGGGCGGCCGTGCCGGGCGCCGGGCCGGTGTGCCGGGACGGTGCTGCGGTGGTGACGGTGGGCGTTTTCGGTGCGTCTGTGTGCCCGGGGTGCGCCCTCCCCCGTGGGTGAAGCGGAGGTCTAGCGTCCGGGCTGGAGGTGGCTGCATGGCGGGGCCGACAGTGTGCCGGGGCGTGGCTCTCGGGCTCGGGGTGCTGTGGTGGTGGGCCGTGGCGCGGTTGATCCTCGCGCCCGACGCCGGGGCGCTCGAGGGGGCGGTAGCGGCCGGCGGGTGGGGGCTGAGCCTGTTGCCGGTCCACTGTGTGCCGAAGGGGCGGGCCGTGGGGGCGCTGGGGGCGGGACGGTGGCGTCGGGCTTGGGGGGCGGGCGCGGCGGGCGCGGCGGGGGCGGTTTCGGGTGGGGAGAGCGGCGATCGGCCTGCGTAACGGGGCGGGTGGATGGGCGGCGGTGGCGGTTTCGCTGGGGGAGCCTGGGTGGGGTGCTTAGGGAGCGGGGGTGGCGGAGGGGGTTGGGGCGGGGGCTGGGTGGGGGTGGTTACCAGGGCATGGATACTCCGCCGTTCGGGCGGAGGATTTGGCCTGTGGTGAAGGATGAGGCGGTTGAGGCCAGGTGGAGGACGGCGTGGGCGATGTCCTCCGGCTCGCCTACTCGCCTGAGGGGTGACATGCGGGACATGAGGGCCTCGGTGTGGGTCTGGGCCTCATCGTCGTGGCGGTCGGTCATGGGGGTGCGGATCCAGCCCGGAGCGACCGCGTTGACCCGGATGCCGTAGCGGCCCACCTCGGTGGCCAGGGTCTTCGTCAGCTGGACCACCGCCGCCTTGGCCGCGCCGTAGCAGAGCAGGCCGGGGCCGCCGGTGTCCACGGCTCCCGAGGCCATCGTGACGATGCTGCCCTTCGTTCCACGCTCGATCATCAGGCGGGCCGCCTCCTGGCAGGCGTACAGCACACCCTTGAAGTTGACGTTCAGGACGCGGTCCAGGTCTTCGTCCCTCGTCTCCAGGACCGGGCTGCTGTGCATGATTCCGGCGATCGCGGCCAGGACGTCCAGGCAGTCGCAGGAGGTGATGGCCCGCCGGAGCTGCTCGCGGTCGGTGACGTCCAGCGGGTGCGTGTGCGCGGTGCCGCCGGCGTCCCTGATGTGCGTCGCCGTCTCGTGCAGGCCCTTCTCGTCGCGGTCCGCGCAGTGCACGGTGGCGCCCGCCTCGGCGAGCAGGACGGCGGACGCACGGCCGATGCCGCTCGCGGCGCCGGTGACGAACGCGGTGCGTCCGGTGAGGTCGTACGCGCTGACGGCCATGGAGCGACCGTACGAGCGTTTCTGACGGAGCGTCAATTGGTCGTACGGCGTGAGGTTCCCGGGGTCGGGCCGGTCTGGCAGTGGGGGCACCAGTAGGTGGGGCGTTCGCGGGAGCCGTCGCCCTGGTCGGCGACCCGGATGGAGGTGCGGCAGCGCAGGCAGGGGCGCGGGGCGCGGCCGTAGACGAAGAGGTCCTGGCCGCGGCGGCCGGTCGTGCTGCGGATCGGGCGGTCGCGGTTGGCCTCCAGGAGCTTCTTCGCGAGCGCGGGGAGATGGGCGGTGCGGTCGGCGGGGAGCGCGCCGATCGGGAGCCAGGGGGTGGCGCCGAGCAGGAAGCAGAGCTCGCTCTTGTAGACATTGCCGATGCCGGCGAGGTTGCGCTGGTCGAGGAGGGCCTCGCCGAGTTCGCGGGTGGGGTCCTGGAGGAGGTTCGCCAAGGCTCGCTCGGGGTTCCAGTCCGGGCCCAGGAGGTCGGGGCCGAGATGGCCGACGGCTTTGTGTTCGTCCGTGGTGCGGAGGAGTTCCAGGACGGGGAGGCGGTAGCCGACGGCCGTGCGGTCTGTGTTGCCCAGGATCGCGCGGATCTGGTGGGTGGGGCCGCCGGTCCAGCGTTGGTCGTTGGCGTACACCTTCCAGGAGCCGTCCATGCGGAGGTGGGAGTGGAGGGTGAGGCCGCCTTCCACGCGGGTGAGGAGGTGTTTGCCGCGGGGGGTGACGTCCAGGACGTGGCGGCCTGTGAGGTCGGCGGTGGCGTACTTCGGGACTCTCAGGTCGCTGCGGGTCAGGGGTTTGCCGGCGAGGGCTTCGTGCAGGCGTCTCGCGGCTTGCCAGACGGTGTCTCCTTCGGGCATGGGTCAAGGGTGGCATGGGAGTGAGGTGGGGGGCCTCGGCTGCGCCTTCGGCCGTTTGTTGTCCCACTCGCACCACCCGTGCGGGTTTCGTGGTCGGGTGCGGGTGGCCCTTGTGGGGGTTATTGCCGTTGGCGGGGGCGGGGGCTGTCGAGTGTGTTCTGTGGGTCGGGGGTGCGGGCTACGCGCGAAGGCGTAGGCCTCGGGGGGTGGCGATGAAGCCTGTTGATTCCAGGAGGGTGCCTGTGGGGGAGGTCAGGGCTGGGGTGCCGTTGATGCGTTCCACTGTGACCGTGCCCAGGGAGCCTGCCTTGGCCGCCGCGGCCAGGGACTCGGCCGCCACGCGCAGGCGGGGGTCGTCCGTGGGGGCTGTGTCGGGCGTGGAAGGCCAGGCCAGGAGGGTTTTGCCGCCTCGCTCCATGTAGAGCGTGAGCTCGCCGTCGACGAGGACGACCAGGGAGCCCGCCTTGCGGCCCGGCTTGTGGCCTGCCTCGGTCGGCGGGTCCGGCCAGGGGAGGGCGGCGCCGTAGGCGTTGGCGGGGTCGGCGGCGGCCAGGACGACGGCTCGCGAGGCATCGGCGGTGGTGTTCCTGCGGTTGCCGAAGCCTGAGCCGGGCGTGAGGTGGGAGTAATGGTCCGGCGAGGGGGTCGGGGGGTAGTCCCGTGGGGAGATGTACTCGTCGCGGGAGGCCGGGGAGGCCGGGGTGGGGGTTCGGTGGGTGGGTTGGCCGTCCAGGTCGGTGGGTGGGTCGAAGGGGCCGAAGGCGTCCGCCCAGTCGAAGTCCTCGGGTGTGGTGGTGTCCGGGTCGGTGAGGTCGTCGTCGGCGGCGGTGGGTCCCGGAGCTGTGGGCGGGAGGGGTTCGCCCCGGTCGCGGGCGTTGGACACCGCCCGTAGGCGGTCCACTGCTCCGTCCATGGCGAACTGGGCGGCGCCGAGGCCCTCCACCACGTAGCCGCGGCGGGCCTGGCCGCTGTCCTCGAAGGCGGACAGGATGCGGTACGTCGCCGAGAAGCCGCCCTCCACGCCCTCCGCCGTGACCGCTCCGCGCGTGACCACTCCGTGCCGGTCGAGGAGGGTGCGGGCCAGGGCGTGGGCGCGCACGGTCGGGTCGGGCTCGCGTGCGGGCAGGAGGGACCAGCGGCCGGCCACCGTCGGCGGGCCGGTGCGTGAAGCGGTGCGTGCGGCGGCGGTGAGGGAGCCGTAGCGGCCGCGCGGGATGCTGCGTTTGGCGCGGTGGGCGGTGGAGCCCGCGGTGCGGCCCGAGCCCAGGAGTGCGCGCAGGGGGGTGAGGGTGTCGTTGGTGAGCCGGCCGGACCAGGCCAGGTCCCATACGGCGTCGGCCAGTTGGGGGTCGGTGGCGTCGGGGTGGGTGGTGGCGCGGACCTGGTCGGCGATCTGGCGGAAGAACAGTCCGTAGCCGCCGGCGAGGGCGTCCAGGACGGACTGGTGGAGTGCCGTCAGCTCCAGGGGGTGGGGTGGGGGCAGGAGGAGCGGGGCCGCGTCCGCGAGGTAGAGGGAGACCCAGCCGTCCTTGCCGGGGAGCGCGCCCGCCCCGGCCCACACGATCTCCCCGGCGGCGGTGAGCTCGTCGAGCATGGCCGGGGTGTAGTGGGTGACGCGCGACGGCAGGACGAGCTTCTCCAGGGCGGAGGCCGGCACGGACGCGCCTTGGAGTTGCTCGACCGCCCGCACCAGACCGTCTACGCCCCGCAGGGAGTGGCCTTTGCCGATGTGCTGCCACTGCGGGAGGAACTGGGCGAGGGCTGGTGGTGGCACCGGTTCGAGTTCGTGGCGCAGGGCGGCCAGGGAGCGGCGGCGCAGGCGGCGGAGCACGGTCGCGTCGCACCACTCCTGGCCGATGCCCGCCGGGTGGAACTCGCCCTGTACGACACGCCCGCTCGCGGCGAGCCGCTGCAACGCGCCCTCGGTGACCGCCGTGCCCAGGCCGAAGCGGGCCGCGACCGTCGCCGAGGTGAACGGGCCGTGGGTGCGGGCGTACCGGGCGAGAAGGTCGCCGAGGGGGTCCTTGACCGGCTCGGTGAAGGCCTCCGGGACGCCGACCGGCAGTGCTGTGCCGAGGGCGTCGCGCAGGCGGCCCGCGTCCTCGATCGCCGCCCAGTGGTCGGCGCCCGCGACACGGACCTTGATCGCGCGGCGGGCTCGGGCGAGGTCGTGCGCCCACTGCGGTTCGGCGCCCCGCTCGGCCAGCTCGGCGTCCGTGAGCGGGCCGAGCAGACGGAGGACGTCCGCGACGCCCTCGGCGTCCTTGACCCGGCGGTCCTCGGTGAGCCACTGGAGCTCCCGCTCCAGCTCGCTCAGCACCTCGGCGTCGAGCAGTTCCCTCAGCTCCGCCTGGCCGAGCAGCTCGGCCAGCAGCCGGGAGTCCAGTGACAGGGCGGCCGCGCGGCGCTCGGCGAGGGGCGAGTCACCCTCGTACAGGAACTGTGCGACGTAACCGAAGAGGAGGGAGCGCGCGAAGGGCGAGGGCTCGGGGGTGGTGACCTCGACCAGGCGGACCTTGCGGGACTCCAGGTCGCCCATCAGCTCCACGAGGCCCGGTACGTCGAAGACGTCCTGGAGGCACTCGCGGATCGCCTCCAGGACGATCGGGAACGAACCGAACTCGCTCGCCACCTGGAGCAGTTGGGAGGCACGCTGGCGCTGCTGCCACAAGGGGGTGCGCTTGCCGGGGTTGCGACGGGGGAGCAGGAGCGCGCGGGCGGCGCACTCGCGGAAGCGGGAGGCGAACAGGGCCGAGCCGCCGACCTGGTCGGTGACCATCTGGTCGACCTCGCCCTTGTCGAAGACGACGTCCGCGGCGCCCACGGGGGCCTGCTCCGCGTCGTATTCCGTGCCGATCGCGGTCGGTTCCCGGTCGAGGAGGTCCAGGCTCATCAGGTCCGCGTCCGGCAGCCGGAGCACGATGCCGTCGTCGGCGTGCATGACCTGGGCGTCCATGCCGTAGCGCTCGGAGAGCTTGGCGCCGAGAGCCAGCGCCCAGGGGGCGTGGACCTGGGCGCCGAAGGGGGAGTGGACGACGACCCGCCAGTCGCCGAGTTCGTCGCGGAAGCGCTCCACGACGATGGTGCGGTCGTCCGGGATGTGGCCGCAGGCCTCGCGCTGTTCGTCGAGGTACGACAGGACGTTGTCGGCCGCCCAGGCGTCCAGGCCGGCCGCGAGGAGGCGCAGGCGGGCGTCCTCCTTGGGGAGCGAGCCGACCTCGCGGAGGAACGCGCCCACCGCGCGGCCCAGTTCGAGGGGGCGGCCCAGCTGGTCGCCCTTCCAGAACGGGAGCCGGCCGGGGACGCCGGGGGCGGGGGAGACCAGGACGCGGTCGCGGGTGATGTCCTCGATGCGCCAGGAACTGGTGCCGAGCGTGAAGACGTCCCCCACGCGCGACTCGTAGACCATCTCCTCGTCCAGCTCGCCGACCCGTCCGCCGCCCTTCTTGGGGTCGGAGCCGGCGAGGAAGACGCCGAAGAGGCCACGGTCGGGGATGGTGCCGCCGGAGGTGACGGCGAGGCGCTGGGCGCCGGGGCGGCCGGTGATGGTCCCGGCGATACGGTCCCAGACCACGCGCGGGCGCAGCTCGGCGAAGGCGTCGGACGGGTAGCGGCCCGCGAGCATGTCCAGGACCGCGGTGAACGCGGACTCGGGCAGGGAGGCGAAGGGGGCCGCCCTGCGGACGGTGGCCAGGAGGTCGTCCAGCTGCCAGGTGTCCATGGCGGTCATCGCGACCAGTTGCTGGGCGAGCACGTCCAGGGGGTTCGCCGGGACCTTGAGGGACTCGATGGAGCCGGTGCGCATGCGCTCGGTGACGACCGCCGCCTGGACCAGGTCGCCGCGGTACTTCGGGAAGACCACGCCGGTGGAGACGGCGCCGACCTGGTGGCCCGCGCGGCCGACGCGTTGCAGGCCGGAGGCCACCGAGGGGGGTGATTCGACCTGGACCACCAGGTCCACCGCGCCCATGTCGATGCCGAGTTCGAGGCTGGAGGTGGCCACGACCGCGGGGAGTCTTCCTGCCTTCAGGTCCTCCTCGACCAGGGCGCGCTGTTCCTTGGAGACCGAGCCGTGGTGGGCCCTCGCGATGACCTGGGGTGCGCCCTGGGCCGCGCCCGAGCCGCCCATGAGCTCCGCGGGGGCGTGGTGTTCGTCCAGGGGTTCGCCCGTGGCCCGCTCGTAGGCGATCTCGTTGAGGCGGTTGCAGAGGCGTTCCGCGAGGCGGCGGGAGTTCGCGAAGACGATCGTGGAGCGGTGGGACTGGACGAGGTCGGCGATGCGCTCCTCGACATGGGGCCAGATCGAGGGGCGTTCCGCGTTGCCGCTGCCGTCGTTGGCGTCGGCGACCGGGGAGCCGCCGAGTTCGCCGAGGTCCTCCACGGGGACCACCACCGAGAGGTCGAACTCCTTGCCCGACTTCGGCTGGACGATCTCCACCTTGCGGTGCGGGGAGAGGTAGCGGGCGATCTCGTCCACCGGGCGGACCGTGGCGGACAGGCCGATGCGGCGGGCCGGCTTCGGGAGGAGTTCGTCCAGGCGCTCCAGGGAGAGGGCCAGGTGGGCGCCGCGCTTGGTGCCGGCCACGGCGTGCACCTCGTCGAGGATCACTGTCTCGATGCCGGTGAGCGCGTCGCGGGTCGCCGACGTCAGCATCAGGAACAGGGATTCCGGGGTGGTGATCAGGATGTCCGGGGGGCGGGTGGAGAGGGCTCGGCGCTCGGCCGCGGGGGTGTCGCCCGAGCGGATGCCGACCTTGACCTCGGGTTCGGGCAGGCCCAGGCGGACGGATTCCTGGCGGATGCCGGTGAGGGGGCTGCGGAGGTTGCGCTCCACGTCGACGGCGAGGGCCTTCAGGGGGGAGACGTAGAGGACCCGGCAGCGCTTCTTGGGGTCGGCGGGTGGGGGTGTGGAGGCGAGCTGGTCCAGGGCGGCGAGGAAGGCGGCGAGGGTTTTGCCGGAGCCGGTGGGGGCCACGACCAGCACGTCCGAGCCCTCGGCGATGGCCTGCCAGGCGCCTGCCTGGGCGGTGGTGGGGGCGTCGAAGGCGCCCGTGAACCAGCCGCGGGTTGCGGGGGAGAAGGTGTTGAGGGCTTGGTGTGCTGGGCTGACCATGCGTCCATCGTGCACCTCGGCACTGACAGTGGGTGGGTGGTGGGGGTGCCGGGTCGAGGTGCGGCTTGGTGGGGGCGGGCGTTTTGCGCAGTTCCCCGCGCCCCTGAGAGGCCTGCGGCGGCCCGTTGCGGTCCGGTGGGGGCTTGTGTAGCGCGTTCGGTTCGGTTTGGGGTCGGTGCCGGGGTGGGGGGTATCCGTCCTCGGTCCGGCGGCTCGGTCCATCGGAAAAGGGGCCCTGCAACGGACGCCGGCCGCTGCGGGCGGACACCCCCCACCCCGTCCCCTTCGCGCCGTCGGCGGCGAACGGTGCGTGGGGGCGCGCGTCCACATGACCCACCCAGGGGCGCGGGGAACTGCGCGACCAGCCACAACGCACCCGCACCCGCCTGACGACCGCACCCTGCACCCCCGTAGGCGCCCGGTCCAAGCCCAGCGCAGCGGAGCGGCACAATGGGCGTATGGCGGGTTCCAGCGAGCGGGCCAGGCATTGGCGGTATGCCGCCCTGCCCGGGGTTGATCTGCTGCGGGCGCGGTATGTGCGGAAGACGTTTGTGCGGCATACGCATGAGAACTTCGTGATCGCTGCCATTGCCGACGGAGTGGAGGTCTTTCAGCATCGGGGGGCCGATCAGTACGCGGGGGCCGGGGCGCTGGCTCTGGTGAATCCTGATACGGCTCATACGGGGCGGGCCGGGGTGCCGGAGGGGTGGCGGTACGGGGCTGTGTATCCGTCGCCCGAGGTTGTGGCCGGGATTGCCGCCGAGACCAGTTCGCTGCGCGGGACGCCGGGGTTCGTGAAGCCCGTGCTCGATGATCCGTACGCCGTGCGGCTGGTGCATCAGGTGCTGCGGGCCGCCGAGGAAGGGAACGCCTTGGCCGCCGACACCTTGTTGCGGGTGGCCGTGACGCGGTTGCTGCGGGTGAACGGCGGGGTGCTGCCGGAGCGGGACGTGCGGTCAGCCGGAGCGCGGGTGGCGGTCCGGGCGCGTGCCGTGCTGGAGGAGCGGATGGCTGAGCCGCCCTCTCTGGAGAGGCTGGCGGCTGATCTCGGGACCAGTCCGTTCGCGCTGCTGCGTGCCTTCCGAGGGGTCTACGGGATGCCGCCGCACACGTGGCTGACCGATGCCCGGGTGCGGCGGGCTCAGCGGTTGCTGGACGCGGGGGCCGGCCCGGCCGCCACCGCCGTCGAGGTGGGGTTCACGGACCAGTCGCATCTGAACCGGCACTTCACGCGGATCGTCGGTGTGCCGCCCGGGGCCTACCAGCGGGAGCGCAAGAACGTACAAGACTCTTCGGAGGCACTGCTCGTAGCGTCCGAGGCGTGGCAGAACAGACCGCTCTCGCAGATACGCACCCCGACGGTGGAGGAAGGCCGGACGCCGCCGTCGTACGAGACGCCCTCGGGGTCGGGGTGGCCGTCGGACTGTCCGGTTTCGCCTTCGGGGTGACCTCGGCCGGCAGTGGACTCACGCTGCCGCAGACCTGTGCGCTCAGCCTTCTGGTGTTCACCGGCGCGTCCCAGTTCGCCCTGGTGGGAGCGCTCGCGGCCGGGGGGAGTCCGTTCACCGCGGCCGCCGGAGCCTTCTTCCTGGGAGTGCGCAACGCGTTCTACGGGCTGCGGCTGTCGCAGTTGCTGGCTCTGCCGCGCATGCTGCGCCCGTTCGCCGCCCAGTGGGTCATCGACGAGACGGCCGCGGTCTCGCTGGCGCAGCCCACGCGGCGAGCCGGCCGGATCGGGTTCGCCGTCACGGGGCTCACCCTGTATGTGCTGTGGAACCTGACCACCTTGCTGGGGGCCCTGGGCGCCGACGCGATCGGGGACACGCGCGTGTGGGGGCTGGACGCGGCCGGGCCCGCCGTGTTCCTCGCGTTGCTCGCGCCCATGGTGAAGAGCGGCACCGAGCGGGCGGTGGCCGGGCTCGCCGTGCTGCTGGGGCTCGGGCTGCTTCCTGTGCTGCCCGCCGGGGTGCCGGTGCTGGCGGCCGCTCTCGCCGCGCCGCTGGTCCTGTGGGTGCGAGGGCGTCGGGAGCGGGCGCGGGAGGAGGGGCGGTGAACACCTGGATCGCGATCGGCGTCACCGCCCTCGGTTGCTATGTCGTCAAGCTTCTCGGGCTGCTGGTGCCCGCGGGCGTTCTCGACCGGCCCCTGGTGAAGCGCCTCGCCGCACTGCTGCCGGTGGCCCTCCTGGCCGCGCTCACCGCTCAGCAGACCTTCGCCGACGGGCGGGTGCCGGTGGTCGACGCGCGCGCCGCGGGACTGGCCGCGGCGGCTGTGGCGCTCCTCCTGCGGGCTCCGTTCCTGCTCGTCGTCGCCGCCGCGGTGGTCGTGACGGCCGGGGTGCGGGCCCTGGGGGCGTGAGCGCGGCCGCACGCGTGTGTGCGGCCGCGCGTCGGCACGCGTGTGTGCGGGCCTTCCGCCGGTAGCCGATCCCTCCCGCCGGTCACCGACCTCCCGCGGGTCAGCCGATGCCGCGGCCGTAGGCGCGCAGGGTGTGCAGTGCCTGGATCGTCACCATGGGGCGGGCTTCCAGGGCGGTGGTCGGTCCCCAGGGGCGCCATCGGATCGGCCAGCCGCCGTCCTCCTGCTGCTCGGCGGCCAGGAAGTCCAGCGAACGGGCCATCTCGTCGTCCGTGAACCACGCGCGCGCGAGCGAGTCCGCGGTCTTCGCGTAGTCGTGCGGGAAGTGGTGCTCGCCGGGGGCGTAGCCGGGGGAGACGGGGAACGCGGCGAGGTCCGCCGGGTCCAGCACGGCCAGCCGTCGCTCGCGCACCAGGCGGCCCAGGCGGTCGGCGCCGGCCTGTGCGCGCGAGCGGTCGGGAACGGAGTCCAGGAAGGTCAGGGCGGCCTGGATCTCGTACGGATGGGACACCTCCAGGGACTCCACCGCCTGCCAGCAGAAGTCCGTGGCCCGGAACAGCCAGGCGTGCCACACCTCGTTGCGGTGCAGCAGGCCGACCACGGGACCGGTGGTGAGCAGCTCGCTCGGCGGGGCGTCCACGACCGGCAGGAAGGGGGCCGTCGGATAACCGCGCTGAGCGGGAGTGACGGCGGGCAGGGCGCCGTCCGAGGTGGAGACGGACGTGAGATAGCGGCACACGCGCTCGACGCGCTGTCCGCCGCAGCGTCCTACGGCGTCCAGGACCCGCAGGGCGTGAGCGGTGTGCAGGGGCTGGCTGACCGGCCCGCGCAGATCGGGCTCCAGGGCGTGGCCGTAACCGCCGTCCTCGTTGCGGTAGGCGTCCAGAGCCGTCTCCACCGGGTCGGGGCCGCCGTTCAGGAAGTGGTACGCGAACAGCCGTTGTTCCAGCACGCGCGCGGTGAGCCAGACGAAGTGCTCCGCTCGGAAGAGCGGGGAGTGCGCCGGTGACGTCTGGGGGAGTGGGGAAGCTCCTGTTTCGGGCATGCGACAGACCGTAGGGCGGAAAGCGGTCTCGGCAAGCGGTCCCGGCCGAGGCCCACCCCCAGGGGCGGGATACTGGAGTCATGCGGTTGACGGTCTTCTGGCAGCGGATGGCGGAGCACTTCGGTCCGGGGTACGCCGACACCTTCGCGCGCGATCATGTGATGGCGGAGCTCGGTGGGCGCACGGTGCACGAGGCGCTGGACTCCGGCTGGGACGCCAAGGACGTGTGGCGTGTGGTGTGCACCGTGATGAACGTTCCGGCGGAGAGGCACTGAGGGGCCCTGGGGTTGCTGAGGGGCGCCGCTGGAGGCGTGGACGTTCCGGGGAGAAGTGCCACCAGTCGTGAACATCTCACGAAAGAGGCACTGACCGGTCACGAAGATCGCAGGACGGCAGCCGATTGTCAGTGACGTGGGCGAGACTTGCTCCGTGGCACCCACTGACGAGTCCGGGCAGGCAGCCCCGCAGGCATCTTCGTTCGGCACGACGCCGCCCTCCCGGCCCCCGGCCGCCGGCGCCGGGCCGAACGCCCGCATGCCGCGCTGGCTGCCGCGCGCCATGGTGCTCGCGCTGGCCCTCATCGCCGTGTTCCAGTTCGGCAGTTGGGCCTTCCACCAGCTGATAGGCCTGCTGACCAACATTCTCATCGCGTTCTTCCTGGCCCTGGCGATCGAACCCGCGGTGAGCAAGATGGCGGCCCGCGGCATGCGCAGGGGGCTCGCGACCTTCCTCGTCTTCTTCGGGGTGCTGATCGTGACCGCCGGCTTCGTCACGCTGCTCGGTTCCATGCTCGCGGGTCAGATCGTCAAGATCGTCGAGGACTTCCCGGACTATCTCGACTCCGTCATCAGCTGGATCAACGGGCACTTCCACACCGATCTGAAGCGGGTGGACGTCCAGGAGGGCCTGCTGCGCTCCGACTGGCTGCGCAACTACGTGCAGAACAGCGCCACCGGCGTCCTGGACGTGTCCGCCCAGGTGCTCGGCGGGCTCTTCCAGCTGCTGACGATCGCGCTGTTCTCGTTCTACTTCGCCGCCGACGGGCCCCGGCTGCGCCGCGCGATCTGCTCCGTCCTGCCGCCCGCCCGGCAGGCCGAGGTGCTGCGCGCCTGGGAGATCGCCGTCGACAAGACCGGCGGCTACATCTACTCGCGCGGTCTGATGGCGCTCGTGTCCGGGGTGGCGCACTTCGTCCTGCTCCAGGCCCTGGACGTGCCGTACGCGCCCGTGCTGGCCGTGTGGGTGGGCCTGGTCTCGCAGTTCATCCCGACCATCGGCACCTATCTCGCGGGCGCCCTGCCCATGCTGATCGCCTTCACGGTCGATCCCTGGTACGCGCTGTGGGTGCTGGTCTTCGTGGTGATCTACCAGCAGTTCGAGAACTACGTGCTCCAGCCCAAGCTGACCTCGAAGACCGTCGACATCCACCCCGCGGTCGCCTTCGGGTCGGTCATCGCGGGCACCGCCCTGCTCGGTGCCGTCGGCGCCCTGATCGCCATTCCGGCGGTCGCCACGCTCCAGGCGTTCCTGGGGGCCTATGTGAAGCGGTACGCCGTCACCGACGATCCCCGGGTCCACGGCCATCGGAGGCGGGGGGACGGGCCCTCGCCGGTCACGCGCGCGCGTGCGCTGTGGGAGCGGCGGCGGCCGGCGGCGCAGGACACCACCGACGCCAAGGACACCACCGGCACCCAGGGCGCCAAGGACACCACCGGAACCCAAAACGCCCCTGACGACCAGGACTCCAACGGCGGCGACGGCTCGTCCTGAGGGCCCCGGTTCAGTAGGTGAGGACGGCCCAGATCCCGGCACCGGCGACGGCCGTGACGTAGCAGCCGATCGCCGCGTACAGGATCCGTCGCCGTAGCGTCTCGCTCCACCGGGTGCGGGACAGCAGCCAGGCCAGTGCGGGCAGGACCAGGACCGCGTGCAGGCTCACGCCGTGCAGTGGCTTGAGCGGGGCGGTCGAGCGGTAGGCCGCCTCCTGGTGTCCGGTACGGGTGAGGACGACCCCGCGCGCGATCATCGCTGCGCCCGAGGCGAGTGCGACGAGCAGGATCGCGAACCCGGACCGCACCGCGAGGTCCATCCCCGCCGGGCCCGAGGGCCGGTGGCGGAAGGAGGCGACCGCGAACGCCGTCAGCAGCAGCACCAGGACGCCGCCGCCCACCGCGAGCGTCATGGACACCGCCGTGTCGAAGGGCGTCTCCATGTCGAGGTGCGAGGGCACCCCGCGCCACGCCTGGAGGGTGATGCCGCCGACCTCGACCACGCAGTCGGCCGCGAACACCGTGAGCAGCGCGGCACGCGTGCGTGTGCCGACGCGCAGATAGGACGTGACCCAGGTGACCGCGATCAGCGTCACCCCGAAGGACAGCCCGAACGTCACCGGCTTGCGCCAGGAGACCGGCCCGTCCCAGGGGCCGCCGGCCACGGCGAACACCACCAGGTGCGCGAGCCCGGAGAGGACGAGGAGCAGACCGGTGGCGTGGCAGAGCCGCTCCACGCGGCGTGCGCCGGAGGCCCACGGCGCCGACGTCCCTGTCGGCAGTGCGGGCGGGTTCGCGCGGACCGGGTCCATCAGGGTCGGGCTCCCTTGCGGGCGAGGCCGGCCAGGGTGCCGGCTGCTTCCCTCCGGGCCAGGCAGGCCGCGGAGCCGGCGATCACCAGGGCGGTGAGGGCGATGACCTCGGCGACCGTGGCGGCGATGAGCGCGGTGTCCCCCGACGAGAGGTGGTCCGAGGTGTTCGGGGTCAGGATCGCGCCCACGCCGATGAAGAGGCCGACGCCTAGGGCGAGTCCGGTCGTCCAGCGGTTCGCGCGCCAGATCAGCAGGGCCGCCGCCACGAGCGGGATGACGAGGCCGGGCGGGACGGTCGGGTAGTCCGCGCCGGCGGCGATCTGGCCGACGATGGACACGGCCAGCAGGAGCAGGGCGGACAGGGTCACGATCACGGCCGGGGTACGTGGTGTCGTGTCGGCTTTCCGGGGCGGTACTCGGGTGCGCGTCTTGGTCTCCATGGCTCAAGACTGGCGAGAAGGGCTCCCGGGGTCGTCGTACGGCCGAAGGCTCCTGAAGTACGCCGCGGGAAGTAGCCGGAGGGTGCACGGGAGGTCGGCGGAGGGGACACGCGAGGGTGGCTGGAGGAGGCTGAGGGAGGGCGTCAACGCCTGGCGGGGGAAGTCGCTCGGGTGTCGCGTGGTGCGCTTGACACGAAAATCGAACATCCATTCTTATGGAGGCTCCGGCCAAGTCGACGGCGGGTGTTTCGGCATGATTTGCCTGGAGAAGTACCCGAGTTATCCACAGGCCGGACGGACGTCCGGGCGCATTGTCAGTGGCAGGCGTTAGCGTCTTTGACGTGAAGCGATCGACTCAAGCAAATCGGGTGGAACCCATGGCAGGAACCGACCGCGAGAAGGCGCTCGACGCCGCGCTCGCACAGATTGAACGGCAGTTCGGCAAGGGCGCGGTCATGCGCATGGGCGAGCGGCCGAACGAGCCCATCGAGGTCATCCCCACCGGGTCGACCGCGCTCGACGTCGCGCTCGGCGTAGGCGGCATCCCGCGCGGCCGAGTGGTGGAGGTGTACGGACCGGAGTCCTCCGGCAAGACGACCCTGACCCTGCACGCGGTGGCCAACGCACAGCGGGCCGGCGGCCAGGTGGCCTTCGTGGACGCGGAGCACGCCCTCGACCCCGAGTACGCGCGCAAGCTCGGCGTCGACGTCGACAACCTGATCCTGTCCCAGCCGGACAACGGCGAGCAGGCCCTGGAGATCGTGGACATGCTGGTCCGCTCCGGTGCCCTCGACCTGATCGTCATCGACTCCGTCGCCGCGCTCGTGCCGCGCGCGGAGATCGAGGGCGAGATGGGTGACAGTCACGTCGGTCTGCAGGCCCGTCTGATGAGCCAGGCCCTGCGGAAGATCACCAGCGCGCTCAACCAGTCCAAGACCACCGCGATCTTCATCAACCAGCTCCGCGAGAAGATCGGCGTGATGTTCGGCTCCCCGGAGACCACGACCGGTGGCCGGGCGCTGAAGTTCTACGCCTCGGTGCGCATGGACATCCGCCGTATCGAGACCCTGAAGGACGGCACGGACGCGGTCGGCAACCGCACCCGGGTCAAGGTCGTCAAGAACAAGGTCGCGCCGCCCTTCAAGCAGGCCGAGTTCGACATCCTCTACGGCCAGGGCATCAGCCGCGAGGGCGGTCTGATCGACATGGGCGTGGAGCACGGCTTCGTGCGCAAGGCCGGCGCCTGGTACACGTACGAGGGCGACCAGCTCGGCCAGGGCAAGGAGAACGCGCGCAACTTCCTGAAGGACAACCCCGACCTGGCCAACGAGATCGAGAAGAAGATCAAGGAGAAGCTGGGCGTCGGCGTGCGTCCCGAGGAGCCGGCCGCCGAGCCGGGTGCGGACGCCGCGGTGTCCGCTGCCGCGGACGACGCCGCGAAGGTGCCGGCTCCGGCGGCCGCGAAGGCGACGAAGGCCAAGGCCCCGGCCGCCAAGAGCTGATCCCGTACCGTGCCTGATTCAGAGAAATGGCGAACCGACTGGGCCGAGCACGAGGGCGCTCCGCGAGTGCGGGGCGGTAAGGGCGACGGGGGTTCTGCCGGGCCGGGCGGCGACGCGTACGGAGACGGTACGGGGCACGGGGCGGACGGGGGACACGGCCGCTCGGTGTCGTCCGGCTCGGGCCGGTCCTCCGGCGACGCGCCCTCGGGGGGCGGTGCGGACGAGGGATTCGGCCGGGCGCTGAGATACGGCGATGGCCGGCCCTACGTGGTCCCTCGCTCCGACGGCGGCGCATCGCAGGGCGGCCTGTCGAGCGACGGCACGTCGTACGGCGGCAGTGGGGCGTACGGTGACGACCCCTCATATGGCGGCGGTGGATCGTGCGGTGATGGTCCGTCATACGGCAGTGCCCCGTCGTGCGGTGACGGTCCGTCGTACGGCGATGACCTTTCTTCGTACGGCCGTGAAGGGGCCGCTCGTGGTTCCCGGGCGGCCGGGCGGAGTGCGCGTCGCGGTGATGGCGGCGCTCCTGGCACGGGCGGTCCCCGTGGGCGTCGGCAGCGTCGGCGCGGCTTCGGGGAGGCGTCCGGTGAGGACGGAGGCGGCCCTTCCTCGTCGAGGGCCGAGAAGGGGGAGCCTCCGGCGGACCCGGTGGAGCGGGCGCGGGCGATCTGTCTGCGCCTGCTCACCGGGACCCCGCGTACGCGCAAGCAGCTCGCCGACGCCCTGCGCAAGCGGGAGATCCCGGACGACGCCGCCGAGGAGGTGCTGTCGCGGTTCGAGGAGGTCGGGCTGATCAACGACAGCGCGTTCGCGGACGCCTGGGTGGAGTCCCGGCACCATGGCCGGGGGCTCGCCCGGCGGGCGCTCGCCCAGGAGCTGCGGACCAAGGGCGTCGACTCCACGCTGATCGACGAGGCCGTCTCCCAGCTCGACTCCGAGCAGGAGGAGGCGACGGCACGCGAGCTGGTCGACCGCAAGCTGCGGGCGACCCGTGGCCTCGACCGCGACAAGCGGCTGCGCCGCCTCGCCGGGATGCTGGCCCGCAAGGGCTACCCCGAGGGCATGGCCCTGCGGGTGGTGCGGCAGGCACTGGAGGAGGAGGGCGAGGACACGGAGTTCCTCGGCGACGAGGGGTTCTGAGGGGCGTGGACCGCTCTCGGGGACGAGAAAGGGCCCACGCAGGGAGCGGGGGCTGGGTAGCGGTTGACGTCGGTGCCGGGGGGGCGCAGGGCTCGCAGACCCTGAGCCGTGGCCGGCGCAGCCCGGTCGGGTGCACGGGCTCCGCCGCCAGGCCGAGGCGCAGGCCACGACTTACGGATAGAAGCGCTCGCCTCTCAGCACGGGGGGTCAGTCAGGCGCACCCGTGCAGGACCCTGTCGGCCGGGCCGTGCTTACTGCCAGTCCTCCGGGCGTTCCACGTGCTCCAGACGCAGGATCGGGCCCGTGCGGCTGTAGCGGCGGATCTGGGGGAGGGGCGGGTAGTAGGCGTGGACGGAGATCGCGTGGACCTCGGTGGACTCGTTGAGGACCTCGTGGACGTGGTGACGGCCGAAGGAGCGGCCCTTGCCGGCGGGCAGGCGGCGTTCGCGGTCGACGTCGTCGGAGAGTTCGAGGGTCTTCCAGCCGTCGGCAGGCAGCCGGGCGGCGAGGGAGTTCTCCTTGAGCTCGCCGGCCGCGGTGATGAAGGCACCGACCGACTCCGCGTGGTCGTGCCAGCCGGTGCCGCTACCGGGCGGCCAGCCGATCAGCCAGGCCTCGCTGCCGCCGGGGCCCTCCAGCCGCACCCAGGTGCGGCCTTCGGGGTCGAGCGGGAGGGAGTCGATCAGCTCGGCGTCGGCGGCCGTACGCCGTACGAAGTCGAGGAGTTCGGCCTGGGTGGGCGGCGCGACGGTCGAGACAGAGGGGAGCACAGACACAGGTACCGTCCTGAGAAGAGTTCGCGAGACCGCGGCGCCGCTCAGCAGCGGCGCGCGAGAAAAGAGAGAGGCGAATTCAGCAGGACGGGCGACACACGCAGCCCGCATAGCGGACGAGGTCCATATGGACCCTCCGCCACAGGCGCACACAGGTGTCGGTCACGATCCGGAGTACACCATGCCGCCCAGGGACCTTTCAACTCACTGTCACTATGTGGACGCACAGTGACAGTGAGCACGTCAACGGGGGCCGGCCCCCGTGCTCGCCTCCGTCTTCGTCGGGGGGCCGCCGAGCGCCGTCTCGGCCGCTGAGTACAGGTCGGCCGGGCGGACTCCGCTCAGGGCGGTGACGAGGTGGCCGTCGGGCCGTACGAGAAGGACCGTGTGCGGGGCGGCGCCCGGGTACTCCTCGGCGACCAGGAGCTCGGCGGAGTGCGGCAGCGCGGTCACCGCGGCGGCCAGGCGGGGCATGATCCCGGCGGTCACCCAGTGCTTGCGCTCCCACACGCCGGTGCCCGGCGCGACCAGGACGACCAGCAGCGCGCCCCGGCCCAGGCGCTCGTGCAGCCGTACGAACGAGCCGTCCTCGGCGGTGACCCGGACGTCCACGACCGGCGCGCCCGGCGGGGTGTCGACGGGCACCTCTCCTTCGAGGTGCCGGGGCGCGAGGGGCGAGTCGGCGTACGCCCCCGGCGCACCGAGCGGGCCACGCCCCAGGTGACCGTCCGTGAGCAGCGCGTCGTGGCCGCGGGCCGAGCCCGGGACGACCGAGCGCAGCCCCCCGCCGCCGCGCACCAGCGGCAGGGCCTGGTCGGCGGCGCGCAGTCGAGCGGCGACGATCGCGCGCCGCTCGGCCTGGTAGCTGTCCAGAAGCGCCTCGTGCGGGCCGTGGTGCCAGGCCAGAGCCAGCTTCCAGGCGAGGTTGTCGGCGTCCCTGAGGCTCTCGTCGAGGCCCTGCGTGCCGAGCGCGCCGAGGCAGTGCGCCGAGTCCCCAGCGAGGAAGACCCGGCCGGCGCGCCAGCGGCGGGCCAGCCGGTGGTGCACGGTGTGGACACCGGTGTCGAGGAGTTCGTACGGCGGTGTCGAGCCGCCCGTCCAGCCCGCGAGGGTCTCCCGGACGCGGGTCACCAGGAGTTCGGGCGTGACCAGGTCCTTGCCGGGCGGCAGGAGCCAGTCCAGGCGCCACACGCCCTCCGGGAGCGGGCGGGCGGTGATCTCCCCGGCCGACGGCCCCGACGTCCGCCACGGCGGCATCCGGTGCAGCAACGCCCGGTCCTCGAAGGGGAGTTCGGTGCGCAGGGCGGCGACCGCGTGGCGTTCCACCGCCGTACGGCCCGGGAAGCGGATGTCCTCCAGTTTGCGGACGGTGGAGCGCGGGCCGTCGCAGCCGACCAGGTAACTCCCGCGCCACCACGTGCCCTTGGGGCCGCGGGTGTGGGCGGTGACGCCCGAGGGCTCCTGCTCGATGGTGTCGAGCCTGCTGTCCGGGGCGATCTTCACCAGCCGCTCCTCGGCGAGGGCGGCGCGCAGGGCGTTCGTCAGGACGTGCTGGGCGACGTGCAGGGGGGCGTCCCCGGTCTCCTCGAAGTCGACCTCGCGCATCACCTGCTTGCGGCGCATCGACAGCCATCCGGCCCAGTGCGCGCCCAGCCCGGTGACCGGGACTCCGGTCAGGCGGGACATGAGGGCGGCGGTGTCCTCGTGCAGTACGGCGGTGCGGGCCAGGCGGGGTTCGTCCTTGCCGGGGCCCTCGTCGAGGACCACGGAGGGGACCTCCTGACGCGCCAGCGCCAGGGCGAGCGTGAGCCCGACGGGCCCCGCTCCGACGATGATCACCGGGTCCACGGTGCGGCGCCCCCTGTGCCCGGCGGAGTCCCGAGAGACGTATGTGAACAGGAGGTTGGAGCAGGGTGCACGATCACAGAACGTATGCAACCCATTGCCGGTGCTTGCGTCAAGTGACGGAGGGCAGTGGCGATCATGCCACTGCCCTCCAGGCCCCTCAAGCCACTTGACTGCGCATCAGATCATCGGGGCGGCTTGTCGGTGAAGGTGAACCCGCTCGGGCCGCCGCCCTCTCCGCCGGTCCCGAACGTGCCTCCGACCGCCGCCGGGTTGATCTCCGTGTCCTCACCGAGAACCGCCCCCGTGCTCTTCTTGCTGCGCCGCAGCCGCTGCTCCAGCCAGCTCGCGAAGCTGGTGAGGATGAAGTTGACGACGATGTAGATGATCGCCACGACGATGAAGCTGGGGATGACGTTGGCGTAGTTGGCCGCCAGCGTCTGGCGCGCGTTGAGCAGCTCGGTGAAGCCGAGCATCACGCCGCCCAGCGCGGTGTCCTTCACGATGACGACCAGCTGGCTGACGATGGCCGGGAGCATCGCGGTGACCGCCTGCGGGAGCAGGATGCTGGTCATCGTCTGGCCCTTGCGCAGGCCGACCGCGTAGGCCGCCTCCGTCTGTCCGCGGGGCAGCGAGAGGATGCCGGCCCGCACGACCTCGGCGAGTACCGAGGCGTTGTAGAGCACCAGGCCGGTGACGACGGCGTACAGGGGCCGTTCCTCACTGCTGATGTTCAGGGAGGAGCGGACGTAGAGCTCGTTGGCGAACAGCATCAGCAGCAGGACCGGGATGGCCCGGAAGAACTCGACGACCGTGCCGGCCACGCCCCGCACCCAGGCGTGGTCGGACATCCGGGCGATACCGAAGACGGCGCCGAGGGGCAGGGCGATCACCATGGAGATCGCCGCGGCCTTGAGGGTGTCGGCGAGGCCGGGCAGGAGGTAGGTCGTCCAGGCCTCGCCGGTGGTGAAGGGCTCCCAGAGGTCCCACTCCAGCTGGTTGTTGTCGTCCATCGTCCGCCACACCCACCACAGGACGAGGGCGAGCAGGAGGGTGAAGACGATCGACAGCAGGACGTTGCGCCGTTTGGCGCGGGGGCCCGGGGTGTCGTAGAGGACCGAGCTCATCGCTTCACCGCCAGTCGCTTGCTCAGCCAGCCCAGGAAGAGGCCGGTGGGCAGGGTCAGAACCACGAAACCGAAGGCGAAGACCGCGCCGATGAGCAGCGTCTGAGCCTCGTTCTCGATCATTGTCTTCATCAGGTACGCGGCCTCGGCCACGCCGATCGCGGCCGCCACCGTGGTGTTCTTCGTCAGCGCGATCAGGACGTTGGCCAGCGGGCCGATGACCGAGCGGAAGGCCTGCGGCAGCACGATGAGGCGCAGGGTCTGGCTGAAGTTCAGCCCGATCGCGCGGGCCGCCTCCGCCTGGCCGAGCGGCACCGTGTTGATGCCGGAGCGGATCGCCTCGCAGACGAACGCGGCGGTGTAGACGATGAAACCGAGGATGGCCAGCCGGAAGCTCATGACCTTCACGTCGTCGCCCGCGCCCAGCGTGATGCGGAAGATGTCGGCGAGGCCGAGAGAGGTGAAGACGATGATGACCGTCAGGGGGATGTTCCGGACGATGTTGACGTAGGCGGTGCCGAACCCGCGCATCAGCGGGACGGGACTGACCCGCATCGCGGCCAGCAGGGTGCCCCAGACGAGGGAGCCGATGCCGGAGAAGAAGGTCAGCTTCACCGTCATCCAGAAGGCGCCCCACAGGCTCGGGTCGTCATAGTCTGAAATAAAGTCGAACACGATCTCCCGCGCTTCCGGGTGTGTGGCGGAGGTATGAGGGGCGCGACGCGCCGCCGCCCTGATCGCGGCGGGCGGCGGCGCGCCGGTGGATCCCCGGGCAGACGCTCCGCTGGGCGGTCGGCGCCCGCCGGTGGTCGGCCGCGGGCCCGCTGTGGCTCGTCGTGCGCTCGCCCGCGCCCCTTGTGGGGCGCGGCCGAACCGCGGTCACAGCGCCGCGCCGGTGGATCCCGGCGTTACTTGACGATGACGCCGATCTTCGGGGCGGGCTCGTTCTTGTAGCCGGCCGGGCCGAAGTTGGCGTCGACCGCCTTCTGCCAGGAGCCGTCGCTGACCATCTTCTCCAGGGCCTTGTTGATCTTGTTGACGGTGGCGGTGTCGCCCTTCTTCACACCGATGCCGTAGTTCTCGTTGCTCAGCTTGAGGCCGGCGAGCTTGAACTGACCCTTGTACTTGTCCTGGGACGCGAAGCCCGCGAGGATCGAGTCGTCCGTGGTCAGCGCATCGACGGCACCGCTCTGGAGGCCGGCGATGCACTCCGAGTAACCGGAGTACTCACGCAGCTGTGCCTTCGGGGCGAAGTCGTCCTTGACGTTCTGCGCCGAGGTGGAGCCGGTCACGGAACACAGCTTCTCGCCGTTGAGGTCCGTGGCCTCGCTGATCTTGGAGTCCTTCTTGACCAGCAGGTCCTGGTGGGCCAGCAGGTACGGGCCGGCGAAGTCGACCTTCTTCTTGCGCTCGTCGTTGATCGAGTAGGTGGCCGCAATGAACTTCACGTCGCCGCGGGCGAGTGCGTTCTCACGGTCGGCGCTCTTGGTCTCGACGAACTCGATCTGGTCGGGCTTGTAGCCGAGTTCCTTGGCCACGTACGTGGCCACGTCCACGTCGAAGCCGGAGAAGGACCCGTCGGGCTTCTTCAGGCCGAGGCCGGGCTGGTCGTACTTGATGCCGACCTTGATCGTGCCACCGCCGCCGGAGCCCGAGCCGGAGCCCTCGTCCTTGCTGTCGCCGCCGCAGGCGGTCGCGGACAGGGCGAGGGCGAGAACGGCTGCCGAGGCGGCGGTGACCTTGCGGAGCTTCATGGTGAACATCCTTTGGGTGGTGAAGAGATGAGAGCCGTCGGTGGTCGATCCGGGTGGCACGTCAGTGGTGCAGGATCTTCGACAGGAAGTCCTTGGCACGGTCGCTGCGCGGGTTGCTGAAGAACTGGTCGGGCGCAGCCTCCTCGACGATCCGGCCGTCCGCCATGAACACCACGCGGTTTGCGGCCGATCGTGCGAAACCCATCTCGTGGGTCACGACGATCATGGTCATCCCGTCTCGGGCGAGCTGCTGCATGACCTCCAGCACCTCGTTGATCATCTCAGGGTCGAGCGCCGACGTGGGCTCGTCGAAGAGCATGACCTTGGGATCCATGGCCAGGGCGCGCGCGATCGCGACCCGCTGCTGCTGGCCGCCGGACAGCTGGGCGGGGTACTTGTCCGCCTGGGTGGCGACGCCGACCCGGTCGAGGAGGGCGCGCGCCTTCTCCTCGGCCTTCTTCTTGTCGGCCTTGCGGACCTTGATCTGTCCCAGCATCACGTTCTCGAGCACGGTCTTGTGCGCGAAGAGGTTGAAGGACTGGAAGACCATGCCGACGTCGGCGCGCAGCCGGGCCAGCTCCTTGCCCTCCTGGGGCAGCGGCTTGCCGTCGATGGAGATCGAACCCGTGTCGATCGTCTCGAGGCGGTTGATGGTGCGGCACAGGGTGGACTTCCCGGACCCGGAGGGTCCGATGACCACGACGACCTCGCCGCGGGCGATCGTCAGGTCGATGTCCTGCAGTACGTGCAACGCACCGAAGTGCTTGTTGACGCCCTTCAGGACGACCAGTTCGCCGGTCGCGACCGCATCTTCCTTGGCCGCCGATACTTCGGTCATCGCTCTCTGGCTCCGTCCTCCTCGGTTTCGGAGGACAGTAGTAACCCCATGCGACCAGCGTCATTAGTCTTGAGGGGAATCTGAGCATCACGATCCGATAGCAATCGGACACGTGTCGTAGCAGTTGTGACCAGTGCGCATCCGATGTGCGTATCGGCCGGATAACGGAACCGTGGCGCAACCGGAAGCCTCTTGACGCCGTCCTCATCCATCAGCATGACTGCACGGTGCGCACGCGCGCGTGCGTATGCCTATTGTGCCTGTTCACCACATATTCAGATAGTACGTCCGATGGGTCAAAGGGGGCCGGCGTGAGACTTCTCCTCGTCGAGGACGACAACCACGTGGCCGCCGCGCTGTCCGCGGTGCTCGCGCGGCACGGGTTCGACGTCACGCACGCACGCAGCGGCGAGGAGGCGCTCCGGGCGCTCGTCCCGGAGAGCGACGGCTTCGGGGTCGTGCTGCTCGACCTCGGCCTGCCCGACCAGGACGGCTACGAGGTGTGCGGCAAGATCCGCAAGCGCACCAGCACCCCGGTGATCATGGTCACCGCGCGCTCCGACGTCCGCTCCCGCATCCATGGCCTCAACCTCGGCGCCGACGACTACGTGGTCAAGCCGTACGACACCGGGGAACTGCTCGCCCGCATCCACGCCGTCAGCCGGCGCACCGCCCACGAGGACGCACCCGGCGCCGCCGACACCGCGCTCGTTCTTGGCGCCGTACGCATCGAACTGCCGACCCGTCAGGTCAGCGTCGACGGCACGGTCGTACAGCTCACCCGCAAGGAGTTCGACCTCCTCGCGCTGCTCGCCCAGCGCCCCGGCGTGGTCTTCCGGCGGGAACAGATCATCAGCGAGGTCTGGCGCACGAGTTGGGAGGGGACCGGGCGGACGCTGGAGGTCCATGTGGCGTCCCTGCGCGCGAAGCTGCGGATGCCGGCGCTGATCGAGACGGTACGGGGGGTGGGGTACCGGTTGGTGGCACCCGGGGGGTGAGGGCTTGGGGACCGGGCAGGCTGGGTCGGGGTCTGGTTGGGTGCCTGGTGCCTGGTGCTCAGGGTTGGGGTGCAGGTGCTGTGTGAAGGTGTGGGGCGGGGAGCTGTGCGAGGCTCGGGGTGAGGTGTTCGGGCGGAAGAGGGACGGTGGCTGTGGGCGCGGGTGAGCGGGGTGGCAGGGGTGCCCGCGGGTGCGGTGGTGCGCCGCGCGTCGGTGCCGGGTCGGGGGTCGGTGCGGACGTGAGCCGAGGGCCGCGGCTCCTGGGCCGGTCGGCGGGCGGGGCGTAGGCGGGGACCGTGCGTACACGTCTGCTTCCGCTGCTCATCGTCCTCATGGCCGCCGTGCTGCTCGCGCTGGGCGTGCCGCTCGCCATCGGTGTGGCCGCCGCGCAGCAACAGAAGGTCGTCGTCGACCGGATCGACGACACCGCCCACTTCGCCGCGCTCGCCCAGTTCGTCACCGACTCCTCCGACGAACGCCTGGAGACCCTGAAGAGCGAACTCGCCAGCTACTACAGCGTCTACGGCATCCGCGTCGGAGTCTTCTACGACGGCGACGTACCCATGGCCACGGCGCCACGCGAGTGGTACCTCCCCCACGAGGGCGAGGTGCGTGACGCGTTCGGCGAGGCGCTGCTCAGCCGCCGCAGCCAGGACCCGAAGCAGGTGTGGCCCTGGCAGCGGAGCCGGCTCGTCGTCGCCTCGCCGGTGATCCGCGACGGGGACGTCGTCGCGGTCGTCGTCACCGACTCGCCCACCGGGCCGATGCGGTCACGGATCCTGCACGGCTGGCTCGTCATCTTCGCGGGCGAACTCGCCGCGATGCTGCTCGCCGTCGCCGCCGCGCTACGGCTGACCGGCTGGGTGCTCAGGCCCGTGCGGGTGCTCGACGCCACCACCCACGACATCGCCACCGGGCGGCTCAAGTCCCGGGTGGCGGCGGCGGGCGGCCCGCCCGAACTCCAGCGGCTGGCACGGTCGTTCAACGAGATGGCGGACAACGTCGAGGACGTGCTGGAGCAGCAGCGGGCCTTTGTCGCCGACGCGTCCCACCAGTTGAGGAACCCGCTCGCGGCGCTTCTGCTGCGCATCGAGCTGCTCGCGTTCGAACTCCCTCCGGACAACAAGGAGATCGCGTCCGTCCAGGCCGAGGGCAAGCGGCTGGCCCAGGTCCTGGACGACCTCCTCGACCTCGCGCTCGCCGAGCACACCGAGGCGGATCTGAGGATCACGGACATCGGGGAGCTCACGGCCGAGCGGGTGGCCGCGTGGACGCCGACCGCGGAGGCCAAGGGGGTACGGCTGGTGGGGAGTTGTCCGCCCACCACCGCGTGGGCCGACCCCGTCACGCTGTCCAGCGCCCTGGACGCGGTCATCGACAACGCGCTCAAGTTCACGCCGGAGGACGAGACGGTGACGGTCACCGTCGCCGCGGACGGGGACACGTCGACGGTCGTCGTCGCCGACCACGGGCCCGGGCTCACCGACGAGGAACTCTCGCGGGTGGGTGACCGGTTCTGGCGCAGCGGGCGGCATCAGAACGTCAAGGGGTCCGGGCTCGGGCTGTCCATCTCGCGGGCGCTGCTGGCGGCGGGGGGCGGGTCGATCTCGTACGGGCACCATGAGCCGCATGGGCTGGTGGTGACGGTGGCTGTGCCGCGTAGTCGGCCTGCGGTTTGAGATCTTCTGCGGTGTGAGGGGTTCTGCGGTTCGAGGGCTTCTGCGGTTCGAGCGCTTCCGCGGTGTGAGGGCTTCCAGGTTTGAGGCTTCTACGGCTTCACCGAGCGGTAGTAGCGGCGGGCGCCCTCGTGGAGGGGGACCGGGTCCGTGTAGATGGCCGTGCGTACGTCGACCAGCTGGGCGGAGTGGACGTCGTGGCCGATGCCGTCCCTGCTCTTGATCACGGTCCGGGTGAGCCACTCGGTGAGCTCGGGGTCCACGTCCTCGCGGGTGATCAGCAGGTTGGAGACGGCCATCGTCGGCACCGTCGTGTTGTTCTGGACGGACGGGTACGCCGACGCGGGCATGTTGGTGGCACGGTAGTAGCGGGTGGGCTCGCCCTCCGCGTGCAGCTTCGCCACGAGGGACGGTTCGATCGGGACGAAACGGAACGCGGAGCGTTCTGCGAGTTGCTTCAGGCCGTCGGTGGGCAGGCCGCCGGACCAGAAGAACGCGTCCAGGCCGTGGCCGAGGAGCTTGGGGCCGGTGTCGATGCCGTAGGCCTTCGCGTCGATGTCCTTGGTGGGGTTGATGCCGGCGGCTTCGAGGACGCGGTTCGCTATCAGGCGTACGCCGGAGTTGGGGACACCGATGGAGACGCGCTTGCCCTTGAGGTCGTGGATGGTCCGGATGTCCGAGTCGGACGGGACGACCAGCTGTACGTAGTCGTCGTAGAGGCGGGCCACTCCGCGGAGCTGGTCGGCGCCGGGGGCGTGGTTCTGCTGGTAGGTCTCCACGGCGTCGGCGGCGGCGATGGCGAAGTCGGACTCTCCGGTGGCCACGAGTCTGACGTTCTCCTGGGAGCCCGCGCTGTCCTCCAGTTTCACCTTCAGGTCCGGCATGTCCTTGTGGAGCTCTCTGTCGAGGAGGTTGCCGTACTTCTGGTAGACGCCGGCGCGGGTGCCGGTGCTGAAGGTGATCGTGCCGCTCGGGGGGTCCTCGCCGAGGGGGAGCAGCCACCACAGGATCAGGGCGAGGACCACGAGGGTCGCTGCCGCTGTCTGGAGGGCGTGGCGGCGGGTGGGGCGGGGGAACGGCTGGGGCATGGCGGTGATCCTGCCAGGGGGTGTGGGGGGCGTCCAGCGGTTGTGGGGCGAGTGCGGGTTCGGTGGGGGCGGGCGTTTTGCGCAGTTCCCCGCGCCCCTGGGGGCCTGCGGCGGCCCGCGCGGCTTCGGTGGGGGCGGGTGTAGCGCGTTTCGTTCGGTGAGTGGGTCGGGGCCGGGGTGGGGGGTATCCGTCCTCGGTCCGGCGGCTCGGTCGCTTACAAGGGGCCCTGTAACGGACGCCGGCCGCTGCGGGCGGACACCCCCCACCCCGTCCCCTGCGCGCCGTCGGCGGCCAACGGCCGGTGGGGGCGGGCGCGGGCGGCTGACGGCCGAGGCAGGCGGGCGTGGGCGGCTGACGGTCCCTCCGTGGCGCAGGCCAACTGCAACCCCCTAGGGGCGCGAGGAACTGCGCGACCAGCCACAACGCACCCGCACCCGCCCGACAACCGAACCCGACACCCTCCTGAGCGCCCGGCCCAAGCCCAGCGCAGCGGGGGCCGGGGAACTGCGCGACCAGCCACAACGCACCCGCACCCGCCCGTCGACAGGACCCGGCACCCCCGTAGGCACCCGGCACCCCTCTTACGCGCCGCCGTCCCTCCCCACAGTCGCCTCCGTCGCCCGGGACGGCGGGGCCTCCGGAGTCTTCGGGGAGCTCAGCCGCGAGGTGAGCCGCGTAGCCGCAGGCTCCGTGTAGCGCGCTGTCAGGGGGCCCAGGATGACCAGGATGAGGACGTACGCCGTGGCGAGGGGGCCCAGGGAGGGTTCTATGCCGGCCGAGACCGCGAGGCCCGCTATGACGATCGAGAACTCGCCGCGGGCCACGAGCGCGCCGCCCGTGCGCCAGCGGCCCTTGGGGGAGATGCCGGCTCGGCGCGCGGCCCAGTAGCCGGTGGCGATCTTCGTGGCCGCGGTGATCAGGGCGAGGGCGAGGGCGGGGAGGAGGACCGGGGGGATGCTCGCCGGGTCCGTGTGGAGGCCGAAGAAGACGAAGAAGACCGCGGCGAAGAGGTCCCGCAGAGGGCTGAGGAGGGTGTGGGCGCCCTCCGCCACCTCGCCGGACAGCGCTATGCCGACCAGGAACGCGCCCACCGCCGCCGAGACCTGGAGTTGCTGGGCCACTCCGGCGACGAGGATGGTCAGGCCGAGGACGACCAGGAGCAGTTTCTCCGGGTCGTCGCTCGAGACGAAGCGGGAGATCAGGCGGCCGTAGCGGACCGCTATGAACAGGACCAGGCCGGCCGCGCCGAGGGCGATCGCCAGGGTCAGGCTTCCTGCGAGGAGGCCCGCGCCGGCCACCAGCGCGGTGACTATGGGGAGGTAGACCGCCATGGCCAGGTCCTCCAGGACCAGGACGCTCAGGATGACCGGGGTTTCGCGGTTGCCGACTCTGCCCAGGTCGCCCAGGACCTTCGCGATGACGCCCGAGGAGGAGATCCAGGTGACGCCCGCCAGGACGACCGCAGCCACCGGGCCCCAGCCCAGGAGGAGGGCGGCCGCTGCGCCGGGGACGGCGTTGAGGGCGCCGTCGACCAGGCCCGCGGGGTAGTGGGCCTTGAGGTTGGTGACCAGGTCGCCTGCCGTGTATTCGAGGCCGAGCATCAGGAGGAGCAGGATCACTCCTATCTCGGCTCCTATGGAGACGAACTCCTCGCTCGCGCCCAGGGGGAGCAGGCCGCCCTCGCCGAAGGCCAGGCCGGCCAGGAGGTAGAGGGGGATGGGGGAGAGGCGGAAACGGGCGGCGAAACGGCCCAGGAGGCCCAGGCCGAGGATGATCGAGCCGAACTCGATCAGGAGGACCGCGGAGTGCATGCTTCCTACTCCCGGCCGAGGATCGCCGCCGCGGCGTCCACGCCCTCGCGGGTGCCCACGACGATCAGGATGTCGCCGCCCGCCAGGCGGAAGTCCGGCGCGGGGGACGGGATCGCCTCGGCGCGGCGCAGGGCCGCCACGACGGAGGCCCCGGTGTCGGTGCGCATCTTCGTGTCGCCCAGGACCCGGCCGTTCCAGCGGGAGCCGGCCGCCACCTCGATGCGTTCGGCCACCAGGCCCAGGTCGGAGGCGTAGAGGAGGCTCGCGCTGTGGTGGGAGGGCTTCAGCGCGTCGATCAGGGCGCCCGCCTCGGAGCCGGTCAGCCGCAGGGACTGGGCGCAGGAGTCGGGGTCGTCGGCCCGGTACACGCTCACCGTGCGCCCGCCGTCGCGGTGGGCCACCACGGACAGATGGCGGTCCTCCCGGGTGATGAGGTCGTACTGGACCCCGATGCCCGGCAGCGGCGTCGCCCTCAGGCGTGGAGCAGACACGTTTCTTCCCCTTGCGGTTCGGTGATCACTGGTGCCGGTTGGCATCGTGCCAGTACCCCGTACGGTGGCGATATGGGTGACGTGACGGATATACGCGAGCGGCGGGCACCGGCGACGCTGGCCACGGAAGCGTCGTGCGGAGCCGAGGAGAGGAGCGGGGGCCGGGCCGTGTCGTTGTTCTGGCGGATCTTCTCGCTCAACGCCGCGGGCCTCCTCGTCGCCGCCGCGCTGCTGCTGGGGCCGGTCACCGTGTCGACTCCGGTGCGGCGGGGGGAGGCCGTCGTCGTCCTCGCCGGGCTCGTGCTGCTGCTGGTCGCCAACGCCCTGGTGCTGCGGGTCGGGCTCGCCCCGCTCCAGCGGCTGGGACAGGCCATGGCCGCCGCCGACCTGCTGCGTCCCGGGGTGCGTGCCCCGGTCTCCGGTCCCGCCGAGACGGCGGCGCTGATCACGACGTACAACACCATGCTCGACCGGCTGGAGGCCGAGCGGGCGACCGGCGCGGCCCACGCGCTGTCCGCGCAGGAGCGGGAGCGGCACCGGATCGCGCGCGAGCTGCACGACGAGGTCGGACAGACCCTGACCGCCGTGCTGCTCCAGCTCAAGAGAGTCGCCGACCGGGCTCCCGAGGAGCTGCGGGAGGAGGTCGGGCAGGCGCAGGAGGCCACCCGGGCCGGGCTCGACGAGATCCGCCGGATCGCGCGCCGGCTGCGGCCTGGGGTGCTGGAGGAGCTGGGGCTGCCGAGCGCCCTGCGGTCCCTCGCGGCCGAGTTCACCACGCACGGGCTGACCGTGCGCCATCACGTCGGGGGCGATCTGCCGCCGTTGACCGAGGAGTCGGAACTGGTCGTCTACCGGGTGGCCCAGGAAGGGCTCACGAACACCGCGCGGCACTCCGCCGCCGACCGCGCCGAGGTGCGGCTCCAGCCGGTCGAGGGCGGTGTCGAGCTGCTCGTGCGGGACAACGGCAGTGGGCTGCGCGGGGCGGCCGAGGGCGCCGGGATACAGGGCATGCGGGAGCGGGCGCTGCTGGTGGGGGCGGTCTTCTCGGTGGCGGCCGGACCCGATCGAGGGACCGACGTGCGGTTGCGGATACCGGTCGCGGCGGAGGTGCGGTGATGGCCGGGCCGACCCGGGTGCTGCTCGCCGACGACCACACCCTCGTACGGCGAGGGGTCCGGCTGATCCTGGAGGGTGAGCCGGACCTCACGGTCGTGGCCGAGGCGGGGGACGGCGCCGAGGCCGTGGAGCTGGCACGCGCGCGTGAGGTCGATCTGGCCGTGCTGGACATCGCGATGCCCCGGATGACGGGGTTGCAGGCCGCGCGCGAGCTGTCCCGGCGCCTGCCCGACCTGCGGATCCTGATCCTGACGATGTACGACAACGAGCAGTACTTCTTCGAGGCGCTCAAGGCCGGCGCCAGCGGATACGTGCTCAAGTCCGTCGCCGACCGCGATCTCGTCGAGGCGTGCCGGGCCGCCGTACGGGACGAGTCCTTCGTCTATCCGGGGGCCGAGCGGGCCCTGGTCCGGTCGTACCTGGACCGGCTGCACCGTGGTGTCGACCTGCCCGCCCGGGCCGTCACCGAGCGGGAGGAGGAGATCCTCAAGCTCGTCGCCGAGGGGCACACCACGAAGGAGATCGGTGAGCTGCTGTTCATCAGCGCGAAGACGGTCGAGCGGCATCGGGCGAACCTGCTGGCGAAGCTGGGTATGAGGGACCGGCTGGAGCTGACCCGGTACGCGATAAGGGCCGGGCTCATCGATCCGTGACGCGAACTCCCCTGCCCCGGCGGCCGGTCCCGCGTCGCCGCCGTACCACGTAGGTGCCCGCGAGCCCCGCTCCGGCGAGCGCCAGCGTCACGCCGATCGCCCGCTCGAAACCGGCCGGGCCGACGCTGCCTCCGGAGCCGCCCTGGACGCCGAGGGTGGGAGCGACGGTGGCCACGCTCACGGTGGTGGTCTCCGGCTGGAGCAGCACTTCCGGGGCGATCTCCGGCTGGGGCAGCACCTCCGCGGCGGACTCCCGCCGGGGCAGTTCCTCGCAGGCGATGCCGTCGTCCTGGCCCCGGTCCTCGTCGAGGCGGTCGGGGTCGGCGAGGTCGCGGTCGAACTCCGCCTGCGCGTCCTCCTGGAAGGCGAAGTCCGCGCAGTCCAGGTCGCTTCGGGCGTGCGCGGCGCCGGTCATGGGGCCGGCGGTGGCCAGCAGGACCACTGCCGCGGCGGTGATCGCGGTGCGTATTGCCATGGGTCGGGTGCCTTTCGGGCGGGGACTGAAGAGCCGTCACCGCGACCCTAGGAACGCGCCCGGCGTTCGGCCCGCGGTGCTGGGCCGAACGGGCGCGCGGTGTCACAGCAGCGCGTCCCAGTCCCCGTCCCAGTCCCCGCCCAGGTCCGTGTCGAAGGCCGCGGCGCTCAGGAGCGGCACGTCCAACGGCTGTTCGGGGCCGCGCAGCGACTGTTCCGTCCAGATGCACTTGCCCGTGGGTGTGTAGCGGGCGCCCCAGTGGGTGGAGAGGGCCGAGATGAGCTGGAGGCCCCGGCCGCCCTCGTCGGTCTCCGTGGCTCGCCGGATGCGGGGCATGGTCTGGCTGCCGTCGTAGACCTCGCAGATCAGCCCGGCGCTGTACAGGAGCCGGAGCCGGACCGGGCCCCGGGCGTGCCGGACGACGTTCCCGACCAGCTCGCTGACCAGGAGTTCCGTGGTGGGGGCGAGATCGTCCAGCTCCCAGGCCGCCAGTTGCTCGCGGACGTGGCGCCGCGCCTGGCTCGCGGCCTTCGGGTCGTCGGGCAGCCGCCAGGAGGCCATCCGGTCGGCGGGCAGCGCGTGCAGGCGGGCGACCAGGAACGCCGCGTCGTCGGCCGCCTGCTGGTCCGTCGGCAGCAGACCCGCCGTCAGCGTGTCGCACAGCCGTTCAAGGTCTACGGCGGTCCCGTCCGCGTGGGCGGCGGCGAGCAGCCGCGCCAGCTCGGCCATGCCCTCGTCGATCTCCCGCTTCGCCGACTCCACCAGGCCGTCCGTGTACAGCACCAGCAGGCTGCCCTCGGGCACCTCCAACTCGGCGGTCTCGAAAGGCGGTTTCGCCGCGCCCAGCGGCGGGTCGGCGTCCGGCTCCGGGAAGTGCACCGAGCCGTCGGGGTGGACCAGGGCGGGCGGCGGGTGTCCGGCCCGCGCGAGGGAACAGACCCGGGTCGTGGAGTCGTAGAGCGCGTACAGACAGGTGGCGTACGACCCCTCGCCCATGCCGCCGACGATGTCGTTGAGGTGGCCGAGGATCTCGGCGGGCGGCAACTCCAGGTCGGCCAGGGTGTGCACGGCGGTCCGCAGCCGGCCCATGGTGGCCGCCTCCGGCAGGCCGTGGCCCATGACGTCGCCGACGACCAGCGCGACCTGCCCCCCGGACAGCGGGATGATGTCGTACCAGTCGCCGCCCACGTCCGCGCCGGGACCGGCCGGCAGATAGCGCGCGGCCGCCGTGCACGCGGGCAGGTCGGGCAGCGCCTGGGGGAGCAGACTGCGCTGGAGTTCCCGGGACCGGGTGTGCTCGGCGTCGTAGAGCCGGGCCCGCTCCAGGGACTGGGCGAGGAGGGCGGCGATCGTGGTGAGCAGGGCGCGCTCCTCGTCGTCGAGGAGCCGGGGCCGGTCGAAGGAGACGACGCACACCCCGAAGGTGTGCCCGGAGGCCGTCAGCGGCAGGAACGCCCAGGACTTCTTGTCGCCGCGGGCGGGGAAGTCGGCCAGTTCGGGATAGCGGGCCGCGTACTCGTGGGGCGACGACATGAACAGCGGGCCGCCGGACTCGATCGTGTCCCAGGCGGGGTCGCCGGTCGTGGCCCGGGGGCGGCTGTCGAGGAGGGCGACGAACTCGGCGGGGTAGCCGACCGCGCCGACGTGGTGGAGCCGGTCGCCCTCGCTGACCTGGACCATGAGCCCGGCGGCGGCGAACGGGGGCAGCACCCGCCGGGCGACCGCGTCCACCACGTCCCGTGAGGTCGTCGCCTTGGCGAGCTCCGTGGTCAGCTCCGCGATCCGCAACGCCCGTTCGGCGGCGGCCCGTTCCGCCGCCTGCCGTTCCTCCGCGAGCCGGCGCTTCTCGGTGACGTCCTGGAAGTACAGGGTGCGCCCGTCGGGCCCGGGCACCAGCCGGACGTGCAGGCGCCGCGCGCAGTCCGCGATGTGCACGTCGAAGCCGGTGGGCCGCTCCTCGGCCGCCGCGGCCAGGCAACTCTCCTTCAGCCCGGGGACCTGCCGGGTGGCCGCCAGGTCCCACAGCAGCCGCCCGAACAACTCCTCCTCGGAGAATCCGAGGAAGCGTTCCGCCTCCAGGTTGGCGAAGGTGATCCGCCACTCGTCGTCCACCGCGAGGAAGCCGTCGCTCATGTGCCGGAGGGCCCGGCTGAGCGCGTCCCGGGCGGTGCGTGACTCGTTGCTCTCCCAGCCGACCCCGATCATCCGCAGGGGTTCGCCCTGCTCGTCGTAGGTCGCCCGGCCGCGCGCCTGGGTCCACCCCCAGCTGCCGTCCAGCCGCCGCACGCGGTACTCGGCCTCGTAGACGGAGTGGTCGAGGATGGCCCGCTGCGCGGCGGCGAGGGTGGGGGCCAGGTCGTCGGGGTGGACGATCCGCATCCAGTTGTCGATCCTGCCGGTGAAGTCGGCGGGACGGGTGCCGTAGAGCGCGAGGGCCGCCTCGTCCCAGACCAGGTCACCGCTGCGGATGTCCCAGTCCCACGAGCCGACCTGGACCTCCTTCAGGGCGTGCCGCAGCCGCTCGCCGTGCAGTTCCGACTGCGGGGGGCCGGACGGCCGCGGGGCCTGGGCCATGCGGTCCTCGGTCCAGGCGACCACGTCCCGCAGGAAGTTCCAGTGCTCCGGGGTGGGTTCGCCCCCCTCACCCGCTACGACGGTCAGCGCGCCGATGCTGCGTCTGCCGCTGAACACCGGGAGGGCGGCGAGGCCGGTGCCGGGCCAGGTGTCCTGCTCGGGCGGGTCCTGGTCGGGGGAGAGCGGCACCCAGACGCCTTTGCCGCGCTGGAGCGCGCGGGCCGGGGCCAGCGGGCCCTCCTGGTCGACGATCTCCCAGGAGCGGGTGAGGGAGGGCGGCAGGCCGACGGACGACACCAGGCGCAGGGCGGACATCGGGCCGCGCAGATGCATCGTTCCACCGAGCGCGCTCAGCTCGCCGACCGCGTGCCCGAGCGCCAGCCGGAAGACCTCGCTCTCCGTCGTGCCGGGGGCCACTGTGCCGAGAAGAGCGAGCCGCGCGTTCATGAAGGGAACTTATCGTTCCCGATCGCTTTCGAAACCCTGCTTCACAGTTCCGACCCGGACGACTCCTTCACTTCCTCACCTCAACTGCCGCTGAATCACGGCAAGTTGCTGAAACCCCGGACGTGTACCGTGCCGTCGGACGGGCAGTCCCCGATCATGAGGAGCGGCATGGACATCGGTGTCTTCATCCCCATCGGCAACAACGGCTGGCTCATCTCGAAGAGTTCCCCGCAGTACCTGCCGACGTTCGAGCTCAACAAGGCCGTCGTCCAGAAGGCCGAGGAGCACGGGTTCGATTTCGCCCTGTCCATGATCAAGCTCAAGGGCTTCGGCGGGGAGACCGAGTTCTGGGACCACTGCCTGGAGTCGTTCACGCTGATGGCGGGCCTGGCCGCCGTGACCGAGCGGATCAAGCTGTACGCCTCCACGCCGATCCTCGCCCTGCCGCCGGCCATCGTCGCCCGCATGGCGGTCACCGTCGACTCCATCGCCCCCGGCCGCTTCGGCGTCAACATCGTCACCGGGTGGGCGCCCGGCGAGTACGCGCAGATGGGCGTCTGGCCCGGCGACGAGCACTTCGGCAACCGGTACGCGCGTGCCGAGGAGTACGTGACGGTGATGAAGGAGCTGTGGAGCGAGGGCGTCAGCAACTTCAAGGGCGCGTTCTACGAGATGGACGACTGCGTGCTCTCGCCGCGCCCCGCGGGCGGGCACATCGACATCGTGGCCGCGGGGCAGAGCGGTACGGGGATGCGGTTCGCCGCGGAGCACGCCGACTACAACTTCATCCTGGGCAGCGGGGTGAACACCCCGCTGGCGTTCTCGGACAGCGCGGCCACGCTGGTGGCGGCGGCGCGGGAGACCGGCCGTGACGTGGGCGCGCTGTCGCTGTTCATGGTCATCGCCGACGAGACGGACGAGGCGGCCCGCGCGAAATGGCAGTCGTACCACGACGGCGCCGACCACGCGGCGCTCGCCTACATGGCGGGGGAGTCGGCCACGGATACCACCGCCGACGACTCCTCCACGGCCCGCACCATCGTGCTGCCCGAGGGCGCGGTGAACTTCAACATGGGCACGCTGGTGGGGTCGTACGAGAGCGTCGCCCGCATGCTCGACGAGATCGCCGGGGTCGAGGGCACCAAGGGGATCATGCTGGTGTTCGACGACTTCCTCGAGGGGATCGAGAGGTTCGGGACGCGGATCCAGCCGTTGATGGGGTCGCGGGCGGACCGGACGTGAGAGAGGGCCGGTGCGCTGCCGCACCGGCCCTCTCCGTCCAGACCGTCAAGCCTTCGTTTCCCCTACGACGGCCAGGGCACCGTCAGTCCGTGCCGAACTCCATCGCCGCCCGGTCCAGGAGGGCCTCGTCCTCCGAGACCTCGCCGCGGGAGGCGATCGCCTCGGCGCCGCCCTCGGGGAGCTCCGGCATGGTGCCGATGAGGCCCGTTGCCGCGGCCTGGGACGCGCCGATCGTGGGGCTGCCGGTGCCGATCAGGCCGAGGCCCGCGTACTGCTCCAGCTTGGCGCGGGAGTCGGCGATGTCGAGGTTGCGCATGGTGAGCTGGCCGATCCGGTCCACCGGGCCGAAGGCCGAGTCCTCGGTGCGCTCCATGGACAGCTTGTCCGGGTGGTACGAGAACGCCGGGCCCGTGGTGTCGAGGATCGAGTAGTCCTCGCCCCGCCGCAGCCGCAGGGTGACCTCGCCCGTGACCGCCGCGCCGACCCACCGCTGGAGCGACTCGCGGATCATCAGGGCCTGCGGGTCCAGCCAGCGGCCCTCGTACATGAGACGGCCCAGGCGCCGGCCCTCGTTGTGGTACTGGGCGAGGGTGTCCTCGTTGTGGATCGCGTTGACGAGACGCTCGTAGGCCGCGTGGAGCAGCGCCATGCCGGGCGCCTCGTAGATGCCGCGGCTCTTCGCCTCGATGATCCGGTTCTCGATCTGGTCGGACATGCCCAGGCCGTGCCGGCCGCCGATGGCGTTGGCCTCCATGACCAGGTCGACGGCGGAGCCGAACTCCTTGCCGTTGATGGTCACCGGGCGGCCCTGGTCGAAGCCGATCGTCACGTCCTCGGGCGCGATCTCGACCGACGGGTCCCAGAACCTGACGCCCATGATCGGGTCGACGGTCTCGATGCCGGTGTTGAGGTGCTCCAGGGTCTTGGCCTCGTGCGTGGCGCCCCAGATGTTGGCGTCGGTCGAGTACGCCTTCTCCGTCGAGTCCCGGTACGGCAGCTGGTGCGCGACCAGCCACTCGGACATCTCCTTGCGGCCGCCGAGCTCGGTCACGAAGTCCGCGTCCAGCCACGGCTTGTAGATCCGCAGGTTCGGGTTGGCCAGCAGGCCGTAGCGGTAGAACCGCTCGATGTCGTTGCCCTTGAAGGTGGAACCGTCGCCCCAGATCTGGACGTTGTCCTCCATCATCGCCCGCACCAGGAGCGTGCCGGTGACGGCACGGCCCAGCGGGGTGGTGTTGAAGTACGCCCGCCCGCCCGAGCGGATGTGGAACGCCCCGCAGGTGAGCGCTGCCAGCCCCTCCTCCACGAGCGCGGCCCGGCAGTCGACCAGGCGCGCGATCTCGGCACCGTAGGTCTTCGCGCGGCCGGGCACCGAGTCGATGTCGGGCTCGTCGTACTGGCCGATGTGCGCGGTGTAGGTGCACGGGATGGCGCCCTTGTCGCGCATCCACGCGACCGCGACGGAGGTGTCGAGACCGCCGGAGAAGGCGATGCCGACGCGTTCGCCGGCGGGGAGGGACGTGAGGACCTTGGACATAGGAAGATTATGCATCACGACGCATGGTCATGCAAAGCCCCCGGGTGGGCCCCCAAACGTGATTCACGTCATCCGCCCGTACTGCCCCGCGGGCCGACGTCACGCGCGGGGTGACCGCCGAGGTCCTCCGGGCCGGCGGGATGAGGCGATCCTTGGCGGCTCCGTGGAGCGCCTACCCTTGACCCATGACCAGCAGCAGCGACCGGGGCCCGGTAGTGGACGTTTCATCTCCGAAAACGTACGAAGTGCGCACTTACGGGTGCCAGATGAACGTCCATGACTCCGAGCGATTGTCCGGACTGCTGGAGGAGGCGGGATACGTGCCCGCCCCCGAGGGCTCCGACGGTGACGCGGACGTCGTCGTCTTCAACACCTGCGCGGTGCGGGAGAACGCCGACAACCGGCTCTACGGCAACCTCGGTCGGCTCGCCCCCAGGAAGGCCTCGCGGCCCGGCATGCAGATCGCCGTCGGCGGCTGCCTCGCCCAGAAGGACCGCGACACCATCGTCAAGAAGGCGCCCTGGGTGGACGTCGTCTTCGGCACGCACAACATCGGCAAGCTGCCGGTCCTGCTGGAACGCGCGCGCGTGCAGGAGGAGGCGCAGGTCGAGATCGCCGAGTCCCTGGAGGCGTTCCCGTCCACCCTGCCGACCCGCCGCGAGAGCGCCTACGCGGCGTGGGTGTCGATCTCCGTCGGCTGCAACAACACCTGCACCTTCTGCATCGTCCCGGCCCTGCGCGGCAAGGAGAAGGACCGCCGCACCGGCGACATCCTCGCCGAGATCGAGGCCCTGGTCGGCGAGGGCGTCTCCGAGATCACGCTGCTCGGGCAGAACGTCAACGCGTACGGCTCCGACATCGGCGACCGCGAGGCCTTCAGCAAGCTGCTGCGGGCCTGCGGCACCATCGAGGGCCTGGAGCGCGTCCGCTTCACCTCGCCCCACCCCCGCGACTTCACGGACGACGTGATCGCGGCGATGGCGGAGACCCCGAACGTCATGCCCCAGCTCCACATGCCGCTCCAGTCCGGTTCGGACACCGTCCTGAAGGCGATGCGCCGCTCCTACCGCCAGGACCGCTACCTCGGGATCATCGAGAAGGTCCGCGCCGCCATGCCTGACGCCGCGATCTCGACCGACATCATCGTGGGCTTCCCCGGCGAGACCGAGGAGGACTTCGAGCAGACCATGCACGTGGTCCGTGAGGCCCGCTTCACCAACGCCTTCACCTTCCAGTACTCCAAGCGCCCGGGGACCCCCGCGGCGACCATGGAGGGGCAGATCCCCAAGGAGGTCGTGCAGTCGCGCTACGAGCGGCTCGTCGCCCTCCAGGAGGAGATCTCCTGGGAGGAGAACAAGAAGCAGGTCGGCCGCACCCTGGAGCTGATGGTCGCCGAGGGCGAGGGCCGCAAGGACGGCGCCACCCACCGCCTCTCCGGCCGTGCCCCCGACAACCGCCTGGTCCACTTCACCAAGCCCGACCAGGAGGTCCGCCCCGGCGACGTGGTCACGGTCGAGATCACCTACGCCGCCCCCCACCACCTCCTCGCCGAGGGCGCCGTCCTCGACGTGCGCCGCACGCGCGCGGGCGACGCGTGGGAGAAGCGCAACGCGGCCGAAGCCGCCGCGCCCGCGGGTGTCATGCTGGGCCTCCCGAAGATCGGGGTTCCCGAGCCGCTGCCGGCGGCCACGGGCGGCTGCGCGGCGCACTGAGCGCCGCCGGGGGCAAGGGGCGGGGCCATGGCGCGCTGGGTGGTGGTCGTCGACCGCAGCATCGGCAACCAGAACGACGTCGACGAGGTGGCGCACTTCGAGGGCACCCGGGACGAGGCCCGGGCCCGTCTGTACGAGATCGCCTGCACCCACCGCCCGGGCGTCGGCCTGCGCCAGAAGCGCCGCCAGGTCTACCGGATGGCTGACGGGGACGCCTACTACGTCAACGTCGAAGGTGCGATCAGCACGCACCGCGTGGTGTACCGGCTCGCCGAGCTGGCCTGGAGCACCCATCCGGAGTCCTGGCCCTGGGCCTGGAAGTAGGCTCGCGACCATGCTTGTCGCCGCCGCCGTCTGCCCCTGCCCGCCGCTCCTCGTGCCCGAGGTCGCCGCGGGCGCCGCGCCCGAACTGGACGCCGCGCGTGCCGCGTGCACGGACGCGCTGGGCGTGCTCGCCGCCGCCCGGCCGGATCTCCTCGTGGTCGTCGGTCCCGCCGAGCAGAGCGGGCGCGGTGTGCTGCCGGAGGGCACCCGCGGGTCGTTCCGCGGTTTCGGTGTGGGGGTCGACGTACGGCTGGGCCGGGACGGGGAGTCCGAGCGCGAACTGCCCACCTCGCTCGCCGTCGCCGCCTGGCTCCTGGCGCGCACCGGCTGGTCCGATGCCCCGATCGAGGGACTCGGTGTGGGGGAACCGCTGGAGCCCGAGCGGTGTATCCAGACCGGGAGGGGAATCGCCGCCCGGGCCGAGCGGGTGGCGTTGCTGGTGATGGGCGACGCCAGCGCCTGCCGCACGCTCAAGGCACCCGGTTACCTCGACGAGCGCGCGGCCCCCTTCGACGCGGAGGTCGCGCGGGCCCTGGGCGCGGCCGACGTGGCGGCCCTGCGCGCGCTGGACGCCGACCTGGCGTACGAGCTCAAGGCCTCCGGCCGCGCGCCCTGGCAGGTCCTCGCGGGGGCCGCCGAGGGGGCGGACCTGGGCGGCTCGCTGCTGTACGAGGACGCGCCGTACGGCGTGGGGTACGTGGTCGCGACCTGGTCGTGACGCCGTGGCAGGGCCGTGGCGGTCGTAGCAGTGCCGTAGGGGGTGTAGCGGCGCCCTAGGGGTCGTAGCAGTGCCGTAGGGGAGTTCGGACCGCCCGGGACCGCCCGGGACCTCCCGGACAACGGCGGACGGCCGCGGGCGTCTGCCCCGCGGCCGTCCGTCGGTGTGCCGTGCGCCGTTCAGGAAGCGGGCGGCGGTGAGGCCGGTGGCGTGGTGCCGCCGCCGGGTCCCTCCGTGCCGTCCTTGTGCGCGAGTCGGTCCATGGCGTGCTTGGCCTTGCCCGTGCCCGTGTGGATCCTGTCGCTGTACTTGCCCTTGGTCTTCTCGTCCACGACCTTCGCGGCCTTGTCGAGGCCGTGCTGGATCTTCCCCCCGTGCTGTTGCGCGAGGCCGGAGACCTTGTCCTTCGCCGGGCTGAGCTTGGCCTTGAAATTGTCCAGGAGACCCATCGTTCGCCTTCCCACGCGGGGCAGTTACGTGCGGGCGCCCTCACCGGCCTCACGATCGGCCGCGTCCTCGGCGGACTGCTGCTTGGGGATCTCGACGTCGTCGGCGGCGGCCTCCTCGACGGCCTCCGTCGCCGTCGACGCGTCCGTGTCCTCGGCTCCTGCCGCCTCGGTGACCTCGGCCCCGACCTTGTCACCAGCCTGGTCACCGGCCTTCTCGTCAGCCTTGGGACCGGCCGTGGCCTCGGTCGCATCTTCTGCCGCTGCCGCCTCGTCCGCCGCGGGCTCGGCCGCTCGGGTGTCGGCCTGCGTCTCGGCGGTTGACGCCTCCTCCGTAGCCTTCGACCTCCGGAGAAGTCGTGCGAAAACGCCCATATCCACTCCATACGTTACTCGTGCGGGGGAAATCCCGCGTCGTCCGGTGCGCCCGTCTGCGCCACCCGGATCGCCGCCTCCAGGGACAGGGCGGCGGAAACCACGCAACTGGCAACGACGCCGGGGCCGGGCCGTCACGTAACTCGTTCGAGGTGGGGCTCGGAGGTTTGCGAGACTGGGGCCGTGAGCAGCGCACCCCCCGCCCCCCGCGTCATCGCCGTCGTCGGACCCACCGCGGCCGGAAAGTCCGATCTGGGCGTCTTCCTCGCCCAGCGCCTGGGAGGCGAGGTCGTCAACGCCGACTCCATGCAGCTCTACCGAGGGATGGACATCGGCACCGCCAAGCTGACGCCCCAGGAGCGCGACGGCGTCCCGCACCACCTCCTGGACATCTGGGACGTCACGGTCACCGCCTCCGTCGCCGAGTACCAGCGGCTCGCCCGCGCCAGGATCGACGCCCTGCTCGCCGAGGGCCGCTGGCCGATCCTCGTCGGCGGCTCCGGGCTGTACGTCCGCGGGGCCGTCGACAACCTGGAGTTCCCCGGCACCGACCCCGACGTCAGGGCCCGACTGGAGGACGAGCTCGTCCTGCGTGGCTCCGGCGCGCTGCACGCCCGTCTCGCCGCCGCCGACCCCGGCGCCGCACGGGCGATCCTGCCCAGCAACGGCCGCCGTATCGTCCGGGCGCTGGAGGTGATCGAGATCACCGGCAAGCCCTTCACGGCCAACCTTCCCGGCCATGACTCCGTCTACGACACCCTCCAGATCGGCGTCGACGTGGCCCGGCCCGAGCTCGACGACCGCATCGCGCGCCGGGTCGACCGGATGTGGGACGCGGGACTCGTGGACGAGGTGCGGGAGCTCGAGGCGCGCGGGTTGCGCGAGGGGCGCACGGCCTCGCGCGCACTCGGGTACCAGCAGGTGCTCGCGGCGCTCACGGGGGAGTGCACGATGGAGGACGCGCGGGCCGAGACCGTACGGGCCACGAAACGCTTCGCGCGCCGCCAGGATTCATGGTTCAGGCGCGACCCGCGGGTGCATTGGTTGAGTGGGGCTGCGGCGCATCTCACAGAACTTCCGCAGCTCGCACTGGCGTTGGTCGAACGACCGGTTACAGCCTGATCACGTCCTGGCATCGGGACGCTCCGGCCGTCATCCCGGCCTCCGGCGCCGTGCCATCATCGAGCTTCGATCGACCAAGTGGAGTCCGAGTTGGGAGGGCGCGTGGCGATGGAGGCCGGCCCTCGCGACACCGCACACGGCACCGAGCCCCTCACCGTCGAGAGCGGTGAACCGGAGCAGGACGGAACCCGTCTGAGCCCCGACGGGCTCGACGAGGTGCCGGACGGTGTGACCGACGACGGCCCCGAGCCCGAGGAGATGTTCGCGGCCGGGGAAGAGGTCGAGGTCGAGCTGCGCCCGCAGCGCCGCCTGCGTATCTGGCAGCTCGCCCCCATCGTCACGCTGGCCGCGGTCGGCTCCCTGATGTTCGCCTTCCCGCTGGCCTTCGACTTCGGCGACAGCGGAGCGGTGATCGCGATGCTGGGCCTGCTGATCTGCTCGTGCGCGGCGGGCTGGGGAATGATGGCGGCACGGCGCGTTGGTTACACGTGGCCGGGCCTGCCGCAGCGGGGTTCGGACCGGCGCGCGGACTGGCGGGTCGTACTGGCGTACCTGCTGCTGGTGGCAGTGGTGATCGTTCTCGCCGTGTGGCGTGTGGCAAGGCTGCGATGAAGCTCCTCGGGTGGGCGCGAACTGCGTGACCAGCCCCCACCGGCCCGCGGCCGAAGAACTACCATCGATCACATGAGCACGCGGATCCCCTTCCTCAAGGGTCACGGCACCGAGAACGACTTCGTGATCATCCCGGACCCGGAGAACACCCTCGACCTGCCCCCGGAGACCGTCGCCGCCCTCTGCGACCGCCGGGCCGGCATCGGCGGTGACGGACTGCTCCACGTCGTGCGATCCGCGTCACACCCCGAGGCCGCGCACCTGGCGTCCGAGGCCGAGTGGTTCATGGACTACCGCAACGGCGACGGCTCGATCGCCGAGATGTGCGGCAACGGCGTACGCGTCTTCGCCTGCTACCTCCAGCACGCCGGCCATGTCACCGAGGGCGACCTCGCCGTGGCCACCCGCGGCGGGGTGAAGACCGTGCACATCGACAAGGCGGGCGACGTCACCGTGGGCATGGGCAGGGCGCTGCTCCCCGCTGGTGACGTCACCGTGAGCGTCGGGGAGCGGGACTGGCCCGCGCGGAACGTGAACATGGGCAACCCGCACGCCGTCGCCTTCGTGGACGACCTCGCGCACGCCGGTGACCTGTACTCCCCGCCGCCCTTCAGCCCGGCCGCCGCCTACCCGGACGGGGTCAACGTCGAGTTCGTCGTCGAGCGCGGCCCCCGTCACGTCGCGATGCGCGTGCACGAGCGCGGCTCCGGCGAGACCCGCTCCTGCGGCACCGGCGCGTGTGCCGTCGCCGTCGCCGCCGCCCGCAGGGACGGCGCCGACCCCGCGGTCACCGGCACCCCGGTGACCTACACCGTGGACGTGCCCGGCGGCACCCTCGTGATCACCGAGCGGGCGGACGGCGAGATCGAGATGACCGGCCCCGCGGTGATCGTCGCCGAGGGCGAGATCGACGCCGACTGGCTTGAAAACGCCGTTCGTTGACCATATGAACGACGGTATGCAGAGCGCCTGAGGCATGGAACCGAAGCCTCCGGAGCTCTGTGCCAGGGGAATGTGTGAGCGTCCGCTCTTCAGGTGGCGCGAAATCGTAAACCTGTAAACCGTCGCTCGAATGGGTGATCCGTTTCACGCTCGCCGAGAGGCGGTCAGCCGGGCGTGATGGGCTCGGTAGCATCAAGCACCGGCCCGGACGGGGGAATGCCATCCCCTGAGCCGTGTCCGCCATGGGGCACCCCGTCCGCCGGTCCACAGCCGGAGGTGCCCATGAGTGCGGAGGCCACGAACCCCGCGACCCCAGGTCCGGTGACAGGTGCGGCCGCCCGTTGGCGGGCGCGGATCGACCTGCGCCGCCTGGGCCGCGCCGCGCTGCTCGGCCCCGCCGCCCGTGACCGGCTGCCCGACGCCATCAGCCATGTCGCCGAGGCCCACCGCGCCCACCACCCCGACGCCGACCTCGAACCCCTGCGCCGCGCCTGGTTCCTGGCCGAGTCCTCGCACCGTGGCCAGATGCGCAAGAGCGGTGAGCCGTACATCACCCACCCGCTCGCCGTCACCCTGATCCTGGCCGAACTCGGCGCCGAGACCACCACCTTGACCGCCTCCCTGCTCCACGACACCGTCGAGGACACCGAGGTGACGCTCGATCAGGTCGGCGAGGAGTTCGGCGAGGAGGTCCGCTTCCTCGTCGACGGCGTCACCAAGCTGGAGAAGGTCGACTACGGCGCCGCCGCCGAGCCCGAGACCTTCCGCAAGATGCTCGTCGCCACCGGCAACGACGTCCGCGTGATGTCGATCAAACTCGCCGACCGGCTGCACAACATGCGCACCCTCGGCGTGATGCGCCCCGAGAAACAGGCCCGCATCGCCAAGGTCACCCGCGACGTCCTCATCCCGCTCGCCGAACGCCTCGGTGTCCAGGCCCTCAAGACCGAACTGGAGGACCTGGTCTTCGCGATCCTCCACCCCGAGGAGTACGAGCACACCCGCGAGCTGATCGTCGACAACGCCTCCCGCGCGGACGACCCGCTCGCCGAGATCGCCGACGAGGTGCGGGGGGTGCTGCGCGAGGCCGGCATCCAGGCCGAGGTCGTCATCCGGCCGCGGCACTTCGTCTCCGTGCACCGCACGGCCCGCAAGCGCGGCCGGCTGCGCGGCGCGGACTTCGGCCGCCTGCTGGTCCTGGTCGGCGAGGACGCGGACTGTTACGCCGTCCTGGGCGAGCTGCACACCTGTATGACGCCGGTCGTCTCGGAGTTCAAGGACTTCATCGCCGTACCGAAGTTCAACCTGTACCAGTCGCTGCACACCGCCGTGGCCCGCGGCGACGGCCAGGTCGTCGAAGTCCTCATCCGTACGCACCAGATGCACAAGGTCGCCGAGGCCGGGGTGGTCGCGCTCGGCAACCCGTACGTGGGCTCCCCGGAGGAGTCCGGGGCGGTCGACGAGGAGCGGGTCGACCCCACCCGGCCCGGCTGGCTCTCCCGCCTCCTCGACTGGCAGGCGGCCGCGCCCGACGCCGACACCTTCTGGTCGACCCTGCGCGAGGACCTCGCCCAGGACCGCGAGATCACCGTCTTCCGGCCCGACGGCGGCACCCTGGGGCTGCCCGAGGGGGCGACCTGTGTGGACGCCGCGTACGCGCAGTACGGCGAGGACGCGCACGCGTGTCTCGGCGCCCGCGTCAACGGCCGCCTGGCGACGCTGAGCACCGTTCTGAAGGACGGCGACACCGTCCAGCTCCTCATGGGGCAGGACCCCGCCGCCGAGCCCTCCAAGGAGTGGCTGGAGCACGCGCACACGCCTGCGGCCCGGATCGCGATCCAGCGGTGGATCGCTACGCATCCGTCGCAGGAAGCGGCGGAGGGGGGCGTGGAGCGCGAGGCTGCGGTTTCGGCCGCTGAGGAGGGGAGGGCGCGGGGTGCTCGGGGGGAGGTGACGTCCCTGAGGCCGGCCGAGTCCGCGTCGGGTGTCGCTGGAGGGGGTGCCCTCGGGTCTGCTGCCGCCGAGCGGGGTGTCACGGGGCCTGGTTCCGGGGAGGTGGGCGTCGCCGAGCCCGGTCCTGCGGAGCGGGGCATCAGTGAGCCTGATCCTGCGGAGCTGGGCGCCGCCGACACGCCCGACCGCGGGTACCGGCCCGCCGCCGCGTCGCCGACCGCCACCGACCAGGCCGAGGCCCGTCCCGGCACCGCCAACGCCCTCGTCGACCAGCCCGGCGCGACCGTACGGCTCGCCGGGTGCTGCACGCCCGTACCGCCCGACGAGATCACCGGCTTCGCGGTACGCGGCGGAGTGGTCACCGTGCACCGCGTCGAGTGCTCGGCGGTGGAGCGTATGCAGGGCATGGGGCGCAAAGAGGTCGGTGTGCGCTGGGGTGACACCGCCGAGTGCCGGGTCACCCTGTTCGCCGAATCGTTCGGCCGCCCGCACCTCCTGGCCGACCTCACCGAGGCCATGGCGATCGAGGGGGCCGAGATCGTCTCCGCGACCGTCGAACCCCCCAGCCAACAGCGCGTGCGCCACACGTACACCGTCCAGCTGCCGGACGCGGCCCTGCTGCCCTCCCTGATGCGGGCCATGCGGAACGTGGCGGGCGTCTACGACGTGAGCAGGGCACAGACGCCGGGGGCCTGACGGGGGCGGCCGAGCCGGGGATCCGGCGCAGGTCGCCGGGTAGGTCCGGCTGCGAGGGCGGCACTCGGGTCCCGGGGGTCCGGCGTCGCACCCGCACCCCGCCACACGCGTGTGGTTGTTCGTCGCAGGACCTTATGCGCCACCTCAGCGGGCACGGGCGTCGCCTCGTCGGGGAGCCACGCGCACCCTCGACGGACTGCTGGTGTCGCCTTGGCGGGCCACCCGCGTCGCCTCGAGGGGCTGCCCGCGTTGCTTCAGCAGACCGGCTGTGTCGCCTTGACGGACCGCCCGCGTCACCTCAGCGGGCGGCACGCGACGCCTCAACAGACCGCCCGTGTCCCCTCCACGAACCGCCCGCGTCGCCCAGACGGGACCGGAAGACCTCGTTCGGGTGGGCCGGTTGCGCGTCGTCGCCGTGTCGGTCGTGTGCGCTGGTAGCGGTGGTGCATGCCGCTCACCCCCCGCAGTCACGCCCAGCCAGCCCGCGTACAGTCCGCCCACGGCGACCGTTCGGGCTCCGGCGCCCTCCGTCGTCGTACGGGAGCCTCCCGGCGCCGTACAGCGGCCGCGCTGCTCGCCTCCGCCGTCTCCGTCTGCCTGCTCGCCGCGAGTGCCCCGGCCGCTCCGCTCGGTGTCGGTGACCGCCTCTTCCCGTACCTGGGCAACCCCGGCTACGACGTGGCGTCGTACGACCTCGCCTTCACCTATTCGGGCAGTAACAGCAAGCCGCTCACGGCCGTCACCACGATCGACGCCTGGACGACGACCGAACTCGACCGCATCAACCTCGACTTCGCGCACGGTGACGTGCAGTCCGTGGAGCTCGACGGTCGGCCCGCCGCCTTCAGCAGTGCCGGTGAAGACCTCGTCGTCACCCCCGACGGGCCGCTGCCCGGTGGCAGCTGGATGCGGATCACCGTCCGGCACACCAGCGACCCCGTCGCCGCGGGCGACCGCGACGGCGGCTGGGTGCGTACCGCGGACGGGCTCGCCATGGCCAACCAGGCCGACGTCGCCCACCTGGTGTTCCCCTGCAACGACCACCCCTCCGACAAGGCGAGGTTCACCATCCGGGTCACCGCGCCGGACGGCTACACGGCCGTCGCCAACGGTCTGCCGACCGACGTGGACCGGGCCGGCCGCACCACCACATGGACGTACCGCACCCAGCACCCCATGGCCACCGAGCTCGCGCAGGTGTCCATCGGACGTTCCACCGTGCTGCGCCGCAGCGGACCGCACGGACTTCCCGTGCGGGACGTGGTGCCCACCCAGGACCGCGCCGCACTGGAACCCTGGCTCAAGAAGACCCCCGCGCAGATCGCGTGGATGGAGGACAGGGTCGGGCCGTACCCCTTCGAGACCTACGGCATCCTCATGGCGGCCGCCGACACCGGCTTCGAGTTGGAAACCCAAACCCTGTCCCTCTTCGAGAAGGACCTATTCACCGAGCCCGCCTACCCCAAGTGGTACGTCGAGTCGATCATGGTGCATGAGCTCGCCCACCAGTGGTTCGGCGACAGCGTCAGCCCCCGCACCTGGTCCGACCTGTGGCTCAACGAAGGACACGCCACCTGGTACGAGGCCCTGTACGCGGAGGCGAAGGCGGGCCGGACCCTGGACGCCCGTATGAAGGCCGCGTACGGCGCCTCCGACCGCTGGCGCGCGGCCGGCGGACCGCCCGCCCTGCCGAAGGCGCCCAAGCCCGGCCAGAAGATCGGCATCTTCCGCCCGAACGTCTACGACGGAGCCGCGCTCGTCCTGTACGCCCTGCGCCAGGAGATCGGCCGTCAGTCCTTCGAGACCCTGGAACGGGCCTGGGTGCAGCAACACCGGGACGGTACGGCCACGACCGCCGACTTCGTCCGTCTCGCCTCCGAGATCTCCGGGCGCGACCTCGGCGGCTTCCTCCACGACTGGCTCTACGCCGAGAAGACCCCGCCGATGCCCGGGCACCCGGACTGGAAGCCCGTGGCAGCCGTCGTTCCCGTGAAATAAGGCGGTGACGAGACGCCCCGTGCCGTGCGACCATCTTCAGGTCGGCGCGGCACGGGACACGGGAATCTCCCGGGGTACTCGTGCGTTGAGCAAGATGACCGCGGTGGCGCTGTGACCACCAAGGCCCGACGAGCGCCGTATCGGACTCCCCAACGACGTAAGGACCCAATGACCTCCTCTTCATCCACTTCCCAGGACACGCAGCGCCTCGCGCACACCTACGCCGAAGGTCTTCGGGCCGATGCCCTGATGGAAGAGGACGTCGCCTGGAGCCACGAGATCGACGGAGAGCGGGACGGCGACCAGTTCGACCGCTCCGAGCGCGCGGCCCTGCGTCGCGTCGCCGGCCTCTCCACCGAGCTCGAGGACGTCACCGAGGTCGAGTACCGCCAGCTCCGTCTGGAGCGGGTCGTCCTCGTCGGCGTCTGGACCACGGGGACCGCGCAGGACGCCGACAACTCCCTCGCGGAGCTCGCCGCCCTCGCGGAGACCGCCGGCGCACTCGTGCTCGACGGCGTGATCCAGCGTCGGGACAAGCCCGACGCGGCCACCTTCATCGGTTCCGGCAAGGCTCTGGAGCTGCGCGACATCGTCGTCGAGTCCGGCGCCGACACCGTCATCTGCGACGGCGAGCTCAGCCCCGGCCAGCTCATCGCCCTGGAAGACGTCGTCAAGGTCAAGGTCATCGACCGTACGGCCCTGATCCTCGACATCTTCGCCCAGCACGCCAAGTCCCGAGAGGGCAAGGCGCAGGTCGCGCTCGCGCAGATGCAGTACATGCTGCCGAGGCTGCGAGGCTGGGGTCAGTCGCTGTCCCGTCAGATGGGCGGCGGCAAGGGCGGCGGCCTCGCCACCCGTGGTCCCGGTGAGACCAAGATCGAGACGGACCGGCGTCGGATCCGCGAGAAGATGGCGAAGATGCGCCGGGAGATCGCGGACATGAAGACCGGCCGCGAGATCAAGCGCCAGGAACGCAAGCGCCACAAGGTGCCCTCCGTCGCCATCGCGGGGTACACCAACGCGGGCAAGTCGTCCCTGCTCAACCGCCTGACGGGCGCCGGTGTCCTGGTCGAGAACGCCCTGTTCGCGACCCTGGACCCGACCGTCCGCCGCGCGGAGACCCCGAGCGGGCGGCTGTACACGCTGGCCGACACCGTCGGTTTTGTACGACACCTGCCGCACCACCTGGTCGAGGCGTTCCGCTCCACGATGGAGGAGGTCGGCGAGTCCGACCTGATCCTGCACGTGGTGGACGGCTCGCACCCGGCTCCGGAGGAGCAGCTCGCCGCCGTACGCGAGGTGATCAGGGACGTCGGCGCCACCGACGTGCCCGAGATCGTCGTGATCAACAAGGCCGACGCGGCGGACCCGCTGACCCTCCAGCGGCTGATGCGGATCGAGAAGCGCGCCATCGCGGTCTCGGCCCGTACCGGCCAGGGCATCGCCGAGCTGCTCGCCCTGATCGACAACGAACTGCCGCGGCCGTCCGTCGAGATCGAGGCGCTCGTGCCGTACACCCACGGCAAGCTGGTCGCCCGCGCCCACGACGAGGGCGAGGTGATCTCCGAGGAACACACCGCGGAGGGCACCCTGCTCAAGGTGCGGGTGCACGAGGAACTGGCGGCGGATCTGGCGCCGTATGTGCCGACGCCGGTTGTGGCCTGAGGGTCGTGCAGTTCTTGCGGCCCTTGTAGTTCATGTAGTTCTTGAGTGGGTTCGAGGCCCGTCCCTTCACGGGGGCGGGCCTCGGGCTTGCTCGGGTGCGGGTGCGGGTGCGGGTGCGGGTGCGGGTGCTCGTGCTGGTGCCGGCTGTTGCTGATCGGGGGAGGGGCAGGGGGGCAGGCCGTCACTGGCCCGCGAACTTCTGGCTGACCGAGTCGTACACCCCCTCGGCCACCTGGCCCAGCCGTGGTCCGGCCAGCCAGCCCGCGCTCACCGGGCCGATGGAGGTGTTCGACACCAGCGCCGGCTCGCCGTCCGACCCGGTCGCGACCCAGCCGCCGCCGGACGAACCGCCGGTCATGGTGCAGCCGATCCGGTACATCGTCGGATCCGAGGCGGTGATCGACAGCCGCCCCGGCCGGTCCTGGCACTGGTACAACGACTCCCCGTCGAACGGCGCCGCAGCCGGATACCCACTCGCCGTGATGCTCTCCACCCGCGCCACCGCCGGAGCGTCGAAGTTCACCGGCAGAGCCGAACCGACCGTCTCCTCCAGCGACTTGCCGGTACTTCCCTCCTCCGGCGTCACATGGATCACGGCGAAGTCGTACGGCGCCCCGGCCCCACCCGTCGGTCCGCCCTGCGCGATCCACTGCTGTGAGGTCTGCGCCCAGTCGGCCCACCAGACGCCGTAAGGAGCGAGCTCGTCCTCGGTCGCGCTCGCCAACTCCCCGCCCGACAGAGCCTGGTCGTTGTACGACGGCACGAACGCGATGTTGCGATACCAGCCACCGCTCCTGCCCGCGTGCACGCAATGCCCCGCCGTCCACACCAAGTTGGACCTGCCCGGGTCGGCCGGGTCCGCCACGACCGTCGCAGAGCAGACCATCGTGCCTTCGGGGGAGTCGAAGAACACCTTGCCCGCCTCGGGGACGTTGTCGTGGTACGTAGGCGATACGGCCTTCGCGTCCACCGGCGCCGGCTCCGGGTCGGTTACCCCCTGGTCACCCGAGAGGTCACTCTCCTGGACACCACGGTCGGGATCCTCGGCCCGGCGCATCCGGTCCGGGTCCCACAGGCCCTCGATGATCGGGTTGATGTAGTCCTGGGCCTCGCGCAGCCAGTCGTCCCTGTCCCAGTCCTTCCAGGCGCCGTTCTTCCACTTGTCGACATCGATCCCGTGCTCCTTGAGCCTGTCCCTGATGTCGTCGGGGATCGTGATCTTGCCGTCGCCCTCGGACGCGGCGGAGCCGGAGGCCTGCGCGTCGGCGTCCGCGTCGCCCGAGCCGCAGGCCGTGGCGGTCAGGGCCAGCACCGACGCGAGGGCCATGGCGGTCAGCATGCGGGAGATTCTGCGACGCGCGCCCCTCACGCCCTCGTCGCGAGCGGCCACCGACAGCGGTTCGGATCGCATGCATACCCCCCAGGCCTGGACGAACCGGGTACCAGAGCCGACGACTTGCCGCGGACGTCCCGCGAGTTCGCCTTCCGGCACCGCGTCTTGGAACGGCATCACACACTATGCGCCCGCTGTGGGTGACTTCCGACGGAATCGCAACAGTTCCGTCACTCCGGAAATCCTCGGAACACTCCAAAGATCCCCGGAACACCCGTAACCCGGTGAACGGTCCGGGGTTGGTAGCGGTAGGCGCTTGCCCGCGCCCCTGCCGGCGGACGGCCGGGTGCCCCGCGTCCCCCTTCCCGGAGGTTTTCCGGACACCGGGTCATCGATGTGCCGGGATGTCGAGCAAAGGCTCACGGGGTTCCGTATGTCGGGGCGGGCGAGTCCGTGAGGGAACCGCTTGCCCCTGCACAGCGCGACGACGGGAGAACCATGGCCGTGACCGAGACCGCACCGGGGAAGGCCACGGCGGGGCAGACCACCGCCCAAGAACCGTCGGCGGCCCGGTCCGCGCACGAGGGCATCCTGCGGCGCCAGTCGGCCCGCGAGTCGGCGGCCCGCACCTACGCCCGCGCCCTTCCGATCGTCCCCGTCCGCGCCCGCGGCCTGACCATCGAAGGCGCCGACGGCCGCCGCTACCTCGACTGCCTCTCGGGCGCCGGCACCCTGGCCCTCGGGCACAACCACCCCGTCGTCCTCGAAGCCATCCGCAAGGTTCTCGACTCGGGCGCACCCCTCCACGCCCTCGACCTCGCGACCCCCGTCAAGGACGCCTTCACCACCGAACTGTTCCGCAGCCTGCCGCCCGGTCTCGCCGACCACGCACGCGTGCAGTTCTGCGGACCGGCCGGCACCGACGCGGTCGAGGCCGCCTTCAAGCTCGTGCGCGCCGCGACCGGCCGCAGGGAACTCCTCGCCTTCGCCGGGGCCTACCACGGCATGACCTCCGGCGCTCTGGAAGCCTCCGGCCACGCCCCCGACGTGCGGGTCGCCCGGCTGCCCTACCCGCAGGACTACCGCTGCCCCTTCGGCGTCGGCGGTCCCCAGGGCGCCGAACTCGCCGCCCGCTGGACCGAATCCGTCCTCGACGACCCCAAGTCCGGGGTCCCGCTGCCCGCCGGGATGATCCTCGAACCCGTCCAGGGCGAGGGCGGGGTGCTCCCTGCCCCGGACGACTGGATGCGCCGCATGCGGCAGATCACGGCCGACCGCTCGATCCCGCTGATCGCCGACGAGGTCCAGACGGGTGTCGGCCGCACCGGCGCCTTCTGGGCGGTCGAGCACAGCGGCATCACCCCCGACGTCATGGTCCTCTCCAAGGCCATCGGCGGCAGTCTGCCCCTCGCCGTCGTCGTCTACCGCGATGACCTCGACGTCTGGGAACCCGGCGCCCACGCCGGCACCTTCCGCGGCAACCAACTCGCCATGGCCGCGGGCACAGCCACGATGGCCTACGTCCGCGAGAACGCCCTCACGGAACGCGCGGCGGTTCTCGGCGCACGCATGCTGAACCAACTCCGGCTCCTGGCCGGGGAGTTCCCAGCGGTCGGTGATGTGCGGGGACGGGGGTTGATGATCGGCGTGGAGATGGTGGAGCCGGAGGGGTGGGGGGTCGGTCTGGGAGGCGGACCGGGTGAGCTCGTCGGGGGCGTCGCCCTTGCTGGTGGTGCTGACGGTGTGCCACTGCCGGATTCTGGTCTTTCATCCCGCGCTGCCTCCCCTCGTCCCGCCTCCCCTCGACCCGCCTCCCCTCGACCCGCTTCGCCGGAGCTTGCCGCCGCCGTCCAGCGCGAGTGCCTTCGACGTGGCCTGATCGTCGAACTCGGGGGACGCCACTCAAGCGTCGTCCGCCTGCTCCCACCCCTGACAATCACCGACGAGCAGGCCACCGCCGTCCTCGACCGCCTCGCCGACGCCTTGGGGGCGGTGGCCCGCGATCATGACCCCGAGGCGGGGAAGCGGCGGCGGCAGGCTCGCGGTCGGGGCCAGGGCGAGGGGGTGGGGCGGGCTGGGTAGTGCGGGGGTGGAGCGGGTGGGTGGGTGGCGGGTGGTTGCCGGGGGCGGTGCGAGTTTTGGTGCCGGTGCCGGTGCCGGTGCCGGTGCCGGTGCCGGGTGCGGGTGCCGGAGACGGTGCGTGCTGGTGCCGTCGCTGGTGGTCGATGCCAGGCATCGGGTGGCAGGCGGCAGGTGCCGGGGGAGACCGTGGCGCCAGACCAGCCCTAAGAGTTACAGGAACCGGGAACTCGGTGGGTGCTGCCGGTTGCACTGCGGCTGGAGCCGCGTCCTCGGTCAGATGGCCGCCGCGTCTACAACCGCTGTGGCGGCTCCCTACGGGGCTTGCACTGGGGTCGAGGCTGAACCGGGACCGCACTCGGTGTCATTGCCGAAGTCGGGCCGGAAACCGTGAGGGCCTCCCGATCCCATAGCCGCCGCCGTTCCCGCGCCAACCGCTGACCAGTGGGCCACTTGCCCGCGCGCCCCAACAGGCCCCGCCAACAGGCCGATTGCCCACCACCTCCGTCCGCACCCCTTCCACCAACGCCCCTCCCAAACCCCGACGCAGAACCATCCCTATACCGCCCCTCAAGGAACAGCGCACTTGAACGCCACCCCCGCCCCCACCCCCGACAACCGCACCTCCACGCCACCACCGTCCCCTCATTACTCCCTCCCTCCCCACCGCACTCCGTCCCAGGCCGGGCCCCCAGACCAGGAGCGTCTGCGCGGCACCACCCCCGACCTCCTGGACCACCCAGACCCCCACACCGCAGCCGAGGCCGCCGCCGTGGAGAACGTGCTGCGCTGCTGGGTCCGAGAGACCGACCTCCCGGCCCCTGCCGAAGGCACCCGCACCCTCCGGATCCCCCTCCCCGCCAGCGGCACCTCCCTCCTCGTCCCCGTCCAGTACTGGTCCCCGACGGGGTGGCACCGCTTCGGCCGCCCGCATCTCGACGGCGCCCCCGCACAGGCCCCGCCGGTCGATGCAGTCACCCTCGCGGCACTACTCACCCGCGAGTCACTGCCGACCGCCACCGCCGCTGCCACCGCCACCGCCGCTGCCACCGCCGCCACCACCGGCACCGCCGCCGCTGGCGCCACCTCCACCGCCGTCGCATGTGCCGAACTCACCGCCCGCGTGGCCGACTCCGTCCGCCGCACCGCCACCTTCGTCAGCGAGCGCCGCAAGCACCCCGACGACGGCCCCGATCTCTTCCTCACCGCCGAACAGGCACTCGTCCTCGGCCACCCCCTCCACCCGGCCCCGAAGAGCCGCGAAGGTCTCTCCGAAGCCGAAGCGGCCTCCTACTCACCCGAACTGCGCGGCTCCTTCCCTCTGCGCTGGATCGCCGTCGCCCCCTCTCTCCTCGCCACCGACTCGGCCTGGACCGAACGCGGACGCCCCGTCCCCGCCGCCCACCTCACCGAGCGCCTCGCCGGCCCAGACCTGCCCCTGCCCGCCGGCCACACCGCACTGCCCCTGCACCCCTGGCAGCTTCGGGAGGTCCGGCACCGTCCCGAAACCGCCCCGCTCTTCGCATCCGGACTGCTCCGGGATCTCGGTGACCACGGCTCCCCGTGGCACCCCACCTCCTCCGTACGTACGGTCCATCGCTCCGGCGCCCCCGCCATGCTCAAGCTCTCGCTCGGCCTGCGCATCACCAACTCCCGCCGGGAAAACCTCCGCAAGGAACTCCACCGCGGCGTAGAGGTGCATCGACTCCTGCGCGCCGGTCTGTCCAAGGACTGGCTGGCGGCCCACCCCGCTTTCGACATCGTTCGCGACCCCGCCTGGCTGGCCGTCGACACGCCCGACGGCACCCCCGTCCCCGGCCTCGACGTGGTGATCCGTCACAACCCGTTCAGCCCGTCACACGACGTCTCCTGCATCGCCGGCCTTGTCTCACCCCGCCCCCGAGTCGGTCCCAGCGCCGACGCGGGCCGCCCTGAGAAGGGCCTCCCCTGCCTCCCCGCAGGCCGCCCGGCTGGGCGATCCCGGCTGGCTGAGTTGGTCACCCGCCTCGCCTCCCGGACCGGCCGCCCCAGGGGAGCCGTCGCCACCGAGTGGTTCCTGCGCTACCTCGAGCACGTCGTCCGACCCGTCCTCTGGCTTGACGGGGAGGCGGGGATCGCGTTGGAGGCACACCAGCAGAACACCCTGGTACTACTGGACGCCGAAGGCTGGCCTGCCGGTGGCCGCTACCGCGACAACCAGGGCTACTACTTCCGCGAGTCCCGGCGGCTGGAGCTCGAAGCCCGGTTGCCCGGCATCGGCCGGCACAGCGACACCTTCGTCTCCGACGAGGTCACCGATGAGCGCTTCGCTTACTACCTGGCGATCAACAACGTCTTCGGACTCATCGGTGCGTTCGGCTCCCAGCAGCTGGCCGACGAACGGCTGTTGCTCGCCGCCTTCCGCCGCTTCCTCCACGACGTGGCCTCCGGACCTGACCGACTGCGCACCACCCTCCCCGGCCACCTGCTCGACTCACCTGTCCTGCGCTGCAAGGCCAATCTGCTGACCCGGGTGCACGGCCTCGACGAGCTCGTCGGTCCGGTCGACACCCAGTCCGTCTACGTCACCATCGCCAACCCCCTTCACTCCTGAGGAACATGACCTACCCCACCTTCTGAGAGGCCCGCCGTGTCAGCCACCGACGCCCACGCCGACGCCGGTTCCCTTCCCTCCGCCCCCAACGAGACCGACGCCGATGCAGACGCTGGCAACCGTCCCCACGGCAGCGAGGGCAGTGCCACGCCGGCCACCGACCGGGGCACCGACACCGAGGACACGCTGGACCTGCGCCTACCCGCAGAACTCCTCGCGCTCCTCGAAACGGAAGGAACCGGCGCAGGCGGATGCCGACTCCCGAGTTGCGGCGGCAGCGTTACACCGCCCGCAGAACTCACCCCCACCCGCGACGACCTGCTCGACCACATCGCCGACTGGGGACCGGTCACCACCCCGGCAGGCGTGTTCCAACTGGTGCCCGTGCGAGTCGAGCGGGACCTCCCCCTTGTCTGCCGCTGGATGAACGACCCCGCCGTCACCGCGTTCTGGGAGCTGGCCGGGCCCCAGAACGTGACGGAGGACCATCTGCAGTCCCAGCTCACCGGCGACGGACGCAGCGTGCCCTGCCTCGGAGTGCTGGAGGGCGCACCGATGAGCTACTGGGAGATCTACCGGGCGGACCTCGATCCGCTGGCCCGCCACTATCCGGCCAGGCCCCACGACACCGGTATCCACCTCCTCATCGGCGCCGTTCCCGACCGCGGGCGCGGTCTCGGCAGCACGCTCCTCCGCGCCGTCGCCGATCTCGCGCTCGACAAGCGACCTGCCTGTGCCCGCGTCGTCGCGGAACCCGACCTTCGCAACATCCCGTCCGTCACCGCCTTCCTGAGCGCAGGCTTCCGCTTCTCCGCAGAGATCGCCCTGCCCGCCAAGCGGGCGGCACTCATGGTCCGAGACCGGTCCCTGCGCGATCTGCTGTAGCAGCACGTCACCGCGCAATCACTTTTGGTACACCGCTCGCGCCCAGCCGGTTCCCACCCGTCACGCAAAGTTTTTACGAGGGCCCCGCGCCTCGCAGACCACGCCGGTCAGACGGGCTCCCCGGTCACTTTCGGCCGTCGATGGACGGATCCCGACCCGCTTGCGTCAGACCCGGTCTCGTACGAACCGAGTCGAGCCCGATCCGATACCGACCGGGCTACTGCTCCGAGGCGTTCCCGGTCCTGATCCCGCCCCTGGTCCCCGCCTTGATCACCCCAATGTCAGTGCCGGGCCGTAGGGTGGTCGCGCTATGACGAAGCCCTCACTCCCCGAACTCCTGCATGCTGCCGTCACTGCCGTCGGCGGTACGGAGCGCCCCGGCCAGGTGACCATGGCCGAATCCGTCAGGGACGCGATCGACGACAGCTCCCACCTGCTGGTGCAGGCCGGCACCGGCACCGGAAAGTCGCTGGGCTATCTCGTGCCCGCGCTCGCGCACGGGGAGCGGGTCGTCGTAGCGACGGCCACCCTGGCCCTCCAGAGACAGCTCGTCGAGCGTGACCTGCCGCGCACGGTCGAGGCTCTGCATCCGCTGCTGCGCCGGCGCCCGGAGTTCGCCATGCTCAAGGGCCGGTCGAACTACCTGTGTCTGCACCGGCTGCACGAGGGCGTGCCGCAGGACGAGGAGGAGGGCCTCTTCGACCAGTTCGAGGCCGCGGCGCCCACCAGCAAGCTGGGCCAGGACCTCCTGCGGCTGCGGGACTGGTCCCAGGACACCGAGACCGGTGACCGCGACGACCTCACACCCGGCGTCTCCGACCGGGCCTGGGCGCAGATCTCCGTGTCCTCCCGCGAGTGCCTGGGAGCCACCAAGTGCGCTTATGGGGCAGAGTGCTTCGCCGAGATGGCCCGAGAGCGCGCCAAGCTGGCCGAGGTCGTCGTCACCAACCACGCGCTGCTCGCCATCGACGCCATCGAAGGTGCTCCGGTCCTCCCGCAGCACGAGGTGCTGATCGTCGACGAGGCTCACGAGCTGGTCTCCCGGGTCACCGGCGTCGCCACCGGCGAGCTCACCCCGGGCCAGGTCAACCGCGCGGTACGCCGCGCCGCGAAGCTGGTCAGCGAGAAGGCGGCCGACCAGCTCCAGACCGCCGCCGAGGGCTTCGAGCGGCTGATGGAGCTCGCTCTGCCCGGCCGCCTCGAAGAGATCCCGGAGGACCTCGGCTACGCGCTCATGGCCCTGCGCGACGCCGCGCGTACGGTCATCTCCGCGATCGGCGCGACCCGCGACAAGTCGGTCCAGGACGAGGACGCGGTCCGCAAGCAGGCGCTCGCCTCGGTGGAGTCGGTTCACGACGTGGCGGAGCGGATCACGAACGGCTCGGAGTGGGACGTCGTCTGGTACGAGCGGCACGACCGCTTCGGTGCCTCTCTGCGTGTCGCCCCCATGTCGGTGTCGGGCCTGCTGAGGGAGAAGCTGTTCGCGGACCGCTCCGTGATCCTCACCTCGGCGACCCTGAAGCTGGGCGGCGACTTCAACGGCGTGGGAGCATCTCTCGGACTCGCCCCGGAGGGCACCGAAGGCGATGACCTGCCGAAGTGGAAGGGCGTGGACGTGGGTTCACCCTTCGACTACCCCAGGCAGGGCATCCTGTACGTCGCCAAGCACCTTTCGCGCCCCGCGCGTGACGGCGATCGCGTGGACATGCTCGACGAGCTGACCGAGCTCATCCAGGCCGCAGGCGGCCGCACCCTGGGACTCTTCTCGTCCATGAGGGCGGCCCAGCTGGCCGCCGAGGAACTGCGTTCCCGTATCCCGGAGTTCCCGATCCTCCTCCAGGGCGAGGAGACCCTCGGCGAACTGATCAAGAACTTCGCGGCCGACCCGAAGACCTGCCTCTTCGGCACACTGTCGCTGTGGCAGGGCGTAGACGTCCCCGGCCCCAGCTGTCAGCTGGTCGTCATGGACAAGATCCCGTTCCCGCGTCCCGACGACCCTTTGATGAGCGCCCGCCAGAAGGCGGTCGAGGAGGCGGGTGGCAACGGCTTCATGGCCGTCGCGGCCACCCACGCCGCGCTGCTCATGGCCCAGGGCGCCGGCCGCCTCGTCCGCGCTTCGGGGGACCGCGGCGTCGTAGCCGTACTGGATCAGAGACTGGCCACCGCGCGGTACGGCAGCTATCTGAAGGCGTCACTGCCTGACTTCTGGTACACCACGGACCGTAATCAGGTCCGGAAGTCGCTGGCGGCGATCGACGCCGCCGCGAAGGCGGTGGAGGCGGCGGCCGAGGTCGAGAAGGCGCAGGCGGACGCCGAGGAGGTGCAGGCCGGAGCCTGATGGACGTGAGGTGGCTGTCCCCGCGACAGGGACAGCCACCCCAATGCGAACCGTCCGTCCCCGGGGCCGGACGGTGCAGGGCCCCGGAACCGGCGCAGGGGTTCCGGGGCCCGGTCGAATCGGCGAGGCCTGCCGCGGTGCTCAGACGCGCCGCAGTACTGCCACCACCTTGCCGAGAATGGTCGCGTCGTCGCCGGGGATCGGCTCGTACGCGGAGTTGTGGGGGAGAAGCCAGACGTGGCCGTCCTCGCGCTTGAAGCGCTTGACGGTGGCCTCGCCTTCGAGCATCGCGGCCACGATGTCGCCGTTCTCGGCGACGGGCTGGCGGCGGACGGTGACCCAGTCGCCGTCGCAGATCGCGGCCTCGATCATCGAGTCACCGACGACCTTGAGGACGAACAGTTCACCGTCACCGACGAGCTGGCGCGGGAGGGGGAACACGTCCTCGACGGATTCCTCGGCGAGGATCGGGCCACCGGCGGCGATCCGGCCCACCAGCGGGACGTACGACGCGGCCGGCTTGCCCGCGGTGTCCGTGGGCTGCACCGAGGCGCCCTGGTCGGAGCCCCGCACCTCGTACGCGCGCGGGCGGTGCGGGTCGCGGCGCAGGAAGCCCTTGCGCTCCAGTGCCATCAACTGATGGGCGACGGACGAGGTGCTGGACAGGCCCACCGCCTGGCCGATCTCCCGCATGGACGGCGGGTAGCCGCGCCGCTGGACGGAGTCCCTGATGACCTCGATCACTCGGCGCTGCCGGTCGGTGAGTCCCGAGCTGTCGGCCCTGATGCCTGGAGGTCGGCCCGGCAGGGAGCGCTTGTGTCCCTCGGGATTCACGGCTTCGTTCATCGCATGCACCGGCTCGAGTCGGCCCTGGGAACGGTCCTGGGCAGTGATGGTGGCACTGTCTGCGGTCGTGGTCACGTCGGCCCCTCTCGATGGTCTCCCTGCTGGACAACGGTAGTTGCTTTCGAAAGGTTGCGCCAAACACACGTTCGAGTGAAAAATCGCGGATTGCCTGACGCGATCAAGTGTCTGGGTGTATGGCTAACGCGCCGACCGCCGACCAAAAGGGCCCATTGCTGTACTCTTCACCGCCGGTGGCGACCTCGCGGTTTGTTGGGCCAGTCTGCCACCCGGCGACCCGTCAGCCGGGTAACGGCTTCCATCTGTGCGGGAATCCCACGTCCCCTCCTTGTGGCGCCCACGGTATCTCCGCATGCGCCGCAGCGATACGGCTGTGCGTCGTGTTCGCCGGGAGCCGGGGCGGTCGTACGGCACTTGTCCATACGGACGCGACACGCGCGTACGGCGTGTTTGTAGTGCCGATCCCTACATGTAGTGCTTGGATTGCTACAGCAGCCCAGAAGTTGTGGTCCCCCGGGTCTCCACGCCCGCCGCGATCCCCTATGCTTGGGGCTGCTTCGAGGGGCCCATGGGGCTCAGCGAGGCTATTGAGTCTGCTGTGAGGAGGGTTGGGAGTTCATGCACTGCCCCTTCTGCAGGCACCCCGACAGCCGCGTCGTCGACAGTCGTACGACCGACGACGGCACGTCGATCCGCAGGCGCCGCCAGTGTCCGGACTGCTCCCGTCGTTTCACGACCGTGGAGACGTGCTCGCTGATGGTGGTCAAGCGGTCCGGAGTCACCGAGCCTTTCAGTCGTACCAAGGTCATCAACGGTGTGCGCAAGGCATGCCAGGGACGGCCTGTCACCGAGGACGCGCTCGCCCAGCTCGGCCAACGGGTCGAGGAGGCGGTGCGGGCCACCGGGAGCGCCGAGCTGACCACCCACGACGTGGGGCTGGCCATACTCGGCCCGTTGCAGGAGCTCGATCTCGTCGCGTATCTGCGATTCGCCTCCGTCTACCGGGCGTTCGACTCGCTCGAGGACTTCGAGGCCGCGATCGCGGAACTGAGGGAAGACACGGGACGCCCCGCCGCGGACGACGAGGACCGCGGAGAGGCTGAGGACGGCGACGAGGCCGTCGTGGGGAGCCAGGAAGACGATCGCGGGCCCGGGGGGACTGCTCAGGTCCCCGAGCCCGCCCGCGCCGCCGACTGATCGGCGGGCCGGACCGGGCCAGGACCCCGGGACGGCCGGACGGCGGCGAACGAGACCTGTTGCGGGCGGTAGCGAGTGGGCGCCCGCAACACCAGACAGAACACCGTGTCACGGGAACAACGTGGCACTTCAGGGCGTTTTAGCCCGTACAGGGAGGCGGCATGACAGAGACGGCGAGCGGTCCGGCACGGAGTTCCCGCGCCAAGGGCACCAAGGCGGCTGCGAACAAGGGCCTGCGCATCGAGCGCATCCACACCACCCCCGGCGTGCACCCGTACGACGAGGTGGAATGGGCGCATCGTGACGTCGTCATGACCAACTGGCGCGACGGCTCGGTCAACTTCGAGCAGCGTGGCGTCGAGTTTCCCGACTTCTGGTCGGTGAACGCGGTCAACATCGTCACCAGCAAGTACTTCCGCGGTGCTGTCGGCACCCCCCAGCGCGAGGTGAGCCTCAAGCAGCTCATCGACCGCATCGTGAAGACGTACCGGAAGGCCGGCGAGGACTACAAGTACTTCGCCTCGCCCGCCGACGCGGAGATCTTCGAGCACGAACTGGCGTACGCCCTCCTGCACCAGATCTTCAGCTTCAACAGCCCTGTGTGGTTCAACGTCGGTACGCCCCAGCCGCAGCAGGTCTCGGCCTGCTTCATCCTGGCCGTCGACGACTCCATGGAGTCGATCCTCGACTGGTACAAGGAAGAGGGCATGATCTTCAAGGGCGGCTCCGGTGCCGGCCTGAACCTCTCCCGCATCCGCTCGTCCAAGGAACTGCTGTCGTCGGGCGGCAACGCCTCCGGTCCCGTCTCCTTCATGCGCGGTGCCGACGCCTCCGCAGGAACGATCAAGTCGGGTGGCGCCACGCGCCGCGCCGCCAAGATGGTTATCCTCGACGTCGACCACCCCGACATCGAGGACTTCATCGAGACCAAGGTGAAGGAAGAGGAGAAGATCCGCGCCCTGCGCGACGCGGGCTTCGACATGGACCTGGGTGGCGACGACATCACGTCCGTCCAGTACCAGAACGCCAACAACTCGGTCCGCGTGAACGACACGTTCATGAAGGCTGTCGAGACGGGCGGCAAGTTCGGGCTGACCTCCCGCATGACCGGCGAGGTCATCGAAGAGGTCGACGCCAAGGCCCTGTTCCGCAAGATGGCCGAGGCCGCGTGGGCCTGTGCCGACCCGGGCATCCAGTACGACGACACCATCAACCACTGGCACACGTGCCCGGAGTCCGGCCGTATCAACGGCTCGAACCCCTGCAGCGAGTACATGCACCTGGACAACACGTCCTGCAACCTCGCCTCGCTGAACCTGATGAAGTTCCTGAAGGACGACGGCAAGGGCAACCAGTCCTTCGAGGTCGAGCGCTTCGCCAAGGTCGTCGAGCTGGTCATCACCGCGATGGACATCTCCATCTGCTTCGCGGACTTCCCGACGCAGAAGATCGGTGAGAACACGCGCGCGTTCCGCCAGCTCGGCATCGGCTACGCCAACCTCGGCGCCCTGCTGATGGCGACCGGCCACGCCTACGACTCCGACGGCGGCCGTGCCCTCGCCGGCTCCATCACCTCCCTGATGACCGGCACCTCGTACCGGCGCTCCGCCGAACTCGCCGCGGTCGTCGGCCCGTACGACGGCTACGCCCGCAACGCGCAGCCGCACCTGCGGGTCATGAAGCAGCACGCCGACGAGAACACCAAGGCCGTCCGCATGGACGACCTGGACACGCCGATCTGGGCCGCCGCCACGGAGGCCTGGCAGGACGTGCTGCGTCTCGGTGAGAAGAACGGTTTCCGTAACTCCCAGGCGTCCGTCATCGCCCCGACCGGCACCATCGGTCTCGCGATGTCCTGCGACACCACCGGTCTCGAGCCCGACCTCGCGCTGGTCAAGTTCAAGAAGCTGGTCGGCGGCGGCTCGATGCAGATCGTCAACGGCACGGTCCCCCAGGCCCTGCGCCGCCTGGGCTACCAGGAGGAGCAGATCGAGGCGATCGTCGCCCACATCGCCGAGAACGGCAATGTCGTCGACGCCCCCGGCCTCAAGCACGAGCACTACGAGGTGTTCGACTGCGCCATGGGCGAGCGCTCCATCTCCGCGATGGGCCACGTCCGCATGATGGCGGCGATCCAGCCGTGGATCTCCGGTGCGCTCTCCAAGACGGTCAACATGCCGGAGTCGGCGACCGTCGAGGAGGTCGAGGAGATCTACTTCGAGGCCTGGAAGATGGGCGTCAAGGCGCTCGCCATCTACCGCGACAACTGCAAGGTCGGCCAGCCCCTCTCCGCGAAGACCAAGGAGAAGGAGAAGGCCGAGGTCACCGAGAAGGCCGAGGCGACCATCCGCGAGACGGTCGAGAAGGTCATCGAGTACCGCCCGGTCCGCAAGCGCCTCCCGAAGGGCCGTCCCGGCATCACCACGTCCTTCACCGTCGGCGGCGCCGAGGGTTACATGACCGCCAACTCCTACCCGGACGACGGTCTCGGCGAGGTCTTCCTGAAGATGTCGAAGCAGGGTTCGACCCTCGCGGGCATGATGGACGCCTTCTCCATCGCGGTCTCCGTCGGCCTCCAGTACGGCGTGCCGCTGGAGACGTACGTCTCGAAGTTCACCAACATGCGCTTCGAGCCGGCCGGTATGACGGACGACCCGGACGTGCGGATGGCGCAGTCGATCGTCGACTACATCTTCCGCCGCCTGGCGCTGGACTTCCTGCCCTTCGAGACGCGCTCCGCGCTCGGCATCCACTCCGCCGAGGAGCGTCAGCGCCATCTGGAGACCGGCTCCTACGAGCCGACCGAGGACGAGGTCGACGTCGAGGGGCTGGCCCAGTCGGCGCCGCGTGCCCAGGAGCTGAAGGCGGTCGCCACGCCCAAGGCGGCGGTCGAGGCGGCCAAGCCGGCCCCGAAGCAGGCCCACACCAGCGCCGAGCTGGTGGAGATGCAGCTGGGCATCCAGGCCGACGCCCCGCTCTGCTTCTCCTGCGGTACGAAGATGCAGCGGGCCGGTTCCTGCTACATCTGCGAGGGGTGCGGCTCGACCAGCGGTTGCAGCTGACGCTGAACTAGCCGCATAGGGCGGTGCGGTCGGGAAACCGACCGCACCGCCCTTGGTCTTTTCCGTTTCTCCACAAGAGGATCACGCGCTAGGCTCCCTCCGCGCACGACCGGCGCGAACAGCAGGGTGGGGACACGGGGGACATGAGCGAGCAGCAGATCGTCGATGCCGTAAAGAGCGCCGAGAGACCCGAGAAGGGCATGAACGAATGGGGTCAGGCCCTCTTTGCCCTGGTACTGGTCGGGGGTCTCGCCGCCCTTTTGTTGTCAGGGACCTTTCAGCAGAAGTCCAGTGACCCCGAGCCGGCCGCGTGCGACGCGACGGATGACACCAGGCCTTCGAAGCCCGTCTCCGGGATGCAGCTGTGCACGGCGCTGAACCGCGCGGACCTGCCGACGCTGCTCGGCACCCCGACCGAGTACGCGATGACCGCCAGCGGCAAGGAGATCATGAGCAAGTGGGCCGACGGCGAAAGGACCGTCTCCCCCGAGGCGGAGATCCAGCTGGCCACCTACTCCGTCAAGCTCTCCACGTCCGACGACGACATCCCGGTGGCCGAGATGGCTGGCTTCCTGGGCAGCTCGGTGCAGAACAGGACCATAGGCGGGCACCCGGCGGTCCTCTACTCGGACCGGACCATCTCCCTGAAGTTCAACCTCGGCGGCGGCAAGGTGGACACCGGTCCCGGTGGCATCGCCCGAAGTCTGCTGGTCGCCAAGGACTCCAAGGACGGCGGCGGCTTCTACGAGGTCACCATATGGCGCCAGGACGACGTCGTCCCCGATGACTTCGCCTTGCTCCGGATCGCCGAGACGGTGCTGCCGACGGTCCCCGGCTGGACCGCCGGCTGACGCGTCACTTGCGGCCCATGCTCCGGGTGAAGGTGGCGGGGTCGTCCTCGAAGCCCCTGATCCCGGGGTGGAAGTCCCAGGTGCCGGATTCCTGGCGGACGAACTCGGCGATGGTCGCCGCCGTCGCACCGAGGACGCTGCCGAAGTCGTCCTCGGCCAGGACCGTGTAGCCCTCCCGTATGCGTAGGGCCGGGTTGGCCACACCGACGAAGGTGCGGTGCGCGGAGCGCTGCTGGATGACGGTGCCGACCACCACACGCGTGTACCGCGCGTCGAGCCGGTCGAGCTCCAGGGTCATCACCTCGTCCCAGCCGAAGCCCTTGCCGTCCTTGCTGTCCCGGTTGAGGTAGATGGTGCCGTCGGGGGAGCGACTGTCGAAGTGCACCACATAGGCGGGATCTCCGTACGGGGCGTCCGCCACATAGGTCGCGGCAACGATGTCCAGGTCGGTGGCCGGCTGCCCAGCGGGACTCGGATCCCACTTGAGAGCGACTTCGACCTTGCGGATCCCCTTGTTGATGGCGCTCACCAGGCGTCCCCTTCCCCCTGTGTCCACGGCCCGAACTGCCGGTCAGGCAAGACCGGTTGTCCATCCTGCCATGCGGGTCCGACACTTGGGGTCCCGCTCTCCCGCCGAGCGTGACCGACGCCACGCCCACTGGCCTTACGATGGCGCGGTGCTGGTCAAGTGGATTCGCTGCACCGTGGTGGACCGCCGCGGCTTCGAGCGGGGGCAGCGAAAGTGGGCGGGGCTACTGGGAGAGCCGGGGTTTCGGGGACAGGGCGGAGGCTGGAGCCGGGGGCGGCAGGGTGTGGCGCACATCTTCTCCTTCTGGGAGAGCCGTTCCTTCTACGACTCCTTCATGGCGCGTTCCCATGACCGGCTCGCGGCGGCCCAGTCAGGCACGTTCAAGGACATCCAGGTCAAGCTGTTCGACCACCGCTTCGACGTGAAGACTGGCTTCGAGCCCCGCTTCACCGACGCCGACCTGGTGCGGTTCGCCCACTGCCGTGTCCACGAGGAACGCGCGGAACACTTCACCCTGATGCAGGAGAAGGTCTGGAACCCGGCGATGGCCGGCTCACCCGGCATGATCCGCGGACTGTTCGGCGAGGCTCCCGGGCACGAGTTCCTGGTGCTCTCCATGTGGCGATCGGCCGCCGAACACGGCAAGTACCGCACCGAACGGGTGGAGCGCCTCGCCCTGCGCGCCCAGACCGAGGCCGACGTGGCCGCCCTCACGGGAGACATCGTGGACCTCGAGCCTGCCTGGACAGTTTGAGATCCGGACCCGGTACAGGTGCGCCCATATGTGACTCCTGGTGCGGAAACTGTGTGACCTACGCCGTATGGAGCCCGTACGAGTCCTCGATACGGGCCGACTCGATCTAGGGTCTTGGCATGGCACGACCACGGCGCATCGTCCTTGTCCGGCACGGGGAGTCAACGGGCAATGTTGATGACACCGTGTATGAACGCGAGCCCGACCATGCCCTGGCCCTGACGGAGCAGGGCTGGCGGCAGGCGGAGGAGACGGGCAAACGGCTGCGCGAGGTCTTCGGCCGCGAACGCGTCAGTGTGTACGTCTCCCCGTACCGACGCACCCACGAGACGCTCCGCGCCTTCCACCTGGACCCCGAGCTCATACGGGTGCGCGAGGAGCCCCGGCTGCGGGAGCAGGACTGGGGGAACTGGCAGGACCGGGACGACGTACGTCTTCAGAAGGCCTATCGGGACGCCTACGGGCACTTCTTCTACCGGTTCGCGCAGGGGGAGTCCGGGGCCGACGTGTACGACCGGGTCGGCGGCTTCCTGGAGAGCCTGTTCCGCAGCTTCGAGGCGCCCGACCATCCACCGAACGTCCTGATCGTGACCCACGGCCTGGCCATGCGGCTGTTCTGCATGCGCTGGTTCCACTGGACGGTCGCGGAATTCGAGTCGCTGTCGAACCCGGGGAACGCCGAGATGCGGATGCTCGTTCTCGGGGACGACGGCAAGTACGTGATGGACAGGCCGTTCGATCGTTGGCGAGATCCGGAACCGTACGGGATCTCCGACTAGAGTGGCCGACCGATGACCGCTGAATTCTCACCCGCCGGGCGCCTGGACCGCGCCCTGGCCAGTCTGCGTGGTCTGGCCGTGGGAGACGCCCTGGGCTCGCAGTTCTTCGTCCCGGTGAACTACCCCCTGCTGAAGAACCGAGAGCTGCCGCCGGGCCACTGGCAGTGGACGGACGACACCGAGATGGCCTGCTCGGTGGTGTCCGTGCTGGGCACGCACCACCGCATCGACCAGGACGCCCTGGCCCACTCCTTCGCCCATCACCACGACTTCGACCGCGGGTACGGCCCCGCCGTCAACCGTCTGCTGCGGCTGGTCCGTGAGGGCGGTGACTGGCGTGAGCTCGCCGCGGCCCTCTTCAACGGCCAGGGCTCGTGGGGCAATGGGGCCGCGATGCGTATCCCGCCTCTCGGCGCCTACTACGCGGACGACCCGGAGCAGGCGACCCACCAGGCGGAGATCTCCGCCTATCCCACGCACCAGCACCGTGAGGCCGTCGTCGGCGCCATGGCGGTGGCCGCGGCAGCCGCCCTGGCCGCGGATCCCAGCGGCCCGCCGAGCCCCGGGGCGCTCCTCGACGGTGTCATCGCGCTCGTCCCGAAGAGTGCCGTCGGCGCGGGGCTGCGCAGGGCCCGGGACATGCTCGACTACGGCGACGCCTCCACCGTGGCTGCGGTCCTGGGCTGCGGCCGCCGTACGACGGCTCATGACACCGTGCCGTTCGCCCTCTGGTCTGCCGCCCGCTCCCTCGGCGACTACGAAGAGGCGTTCTGGACGACCGCCCAGGTCGGCGGTGACGTGGACACGACCTGCGCCATCGTGGGCGGGGTAATCGCCGCCGGGAAGGCCGGGGCGCCGCCCGCCGAGTGGCTGGAGCGGACCGAGGCCTTTCCGGAGTGGATGCGGGTGCCTGGGTAGCAACCCCGCGATCACCGCGCCGGAACTCTCCGTGCATGTCGGGAACTCTGCGTGACCGTCGGCTCGTTGTCGTGGCAGTTGCCGTGCGACGGATGGGCCGGTGCACGCGGAAGGCCGGCATGGGGGGTGTGGTGGTGAAGTGGTTGCCGGTGCTCGGGACGTTCGCCGTGCGGTGGGTTGTACTCCGTGCGCGGATGGCCGGGCCGTCGTCCTCGCCGTCGGTCCCCAGGATCGGGCCCGGCCGTCCGCTGTTCGGTGTGAGTCCGTCCGGGTCAGCCGAGGCCCGGACCCGCCGTGCCGGCGAGCGCCTCCAGGTCGCTCTTGCGGACCTTGATCACCAGCCAGGCACTGACCAGGGCGAGCACGGCCATCGCCGCGGCCGCGACGAAGCCCGTGGAGATGCCCTGGGCGAGCACCTCGTGCCCCCAGGGAGCGGGCAGCTGGTGCGTCTTGGCGAACTCCGCCTTCTGCTCCGCGGAACCGTCGGCCATGAAGTTCGGCAACTGCTTCTCCGCCTCGTCCTTGCTGGCGGACCCGAACACCGTCGTCAGGATGGACAGCCCGAGCGAACCGCCCACCTGCTGCATGGCGTTGAGCAGCCCGGAAGCCGCGCCGGCCTCGTGCTGGGCGACACCGGAGACCGCTGTGATCGTCAGTGTCACGAAGTTCAGGCCCATGCCGAAGCCGAAGACCAGCATCGGGCCCAGCACTCCGCCGGCGTAGGAGCTGTCGGAGCTGATGAGCGCCTGCCAGGCGAGACCGGCCACCGCGAGCGCCGACCCGGTGAGCATGAACGGCTTGGGGCCGAACACCGGCAGGAACCGCTGCGACAGACCCGCGCCCAGAGCGATCACGACGGTCACCGGCAGGAACGCGAGTCCGGCCTCGATCGGGGTGTAGTCCAGTACGTTCTGGACGAAGAGCACGATGTAGAAGAACATCCCGAACATCGCCGCGGCCAGGCTCAGCATGATCACGTACGTGCCCGCGCGGTTGCGGTCGGCGAACATCCGCAGCGGGGTGATCGGCTCCTTCGCCCGCGACTCGATGTACGCGAAGGCGAGCAGGAGCACCACGGCGACGCCGAAGGAGCCGATGGTCAGGCTGTCCCGCCAGCCCTCGTCGGCGGCACGGATGAAGCCGTAGACGAGCAGGGCCATGCCTCCGGTGGAGGTCAGGGCCCCCGCGATGTCGAAGCGACCGCTGTGCCGCTCGGACTCGCTGATGTAGAGCGGGGTGAGTACCGCGATCAGTACGCCGATCGGCGCGTTGACGAAGAGCACCCACCGCCAGTCGAGCCACTCGGTGAGCATGCCTCCCGCCAGCAGGCCTATCGCGCCGCCGCCCGCGGAGACGGCGGCGAAGACACCGAAGGCCCGGTTCCGCTCGGGCCCTTCGGGGAAGGTCGTGGTGATCAGCGCCAGCGAAGTGGGCGACGCGATCGCGCCACCCACGCCCTGCAGGACGCGTGCGGCCAGCAGCTGCCAGGGTTCCTGGGCGAGTCCGCCGAGCAGCGAGGCGAAGGTGAACAGCAGGATGCCGGTCATGAAGACCCGGCGGCGCCCGAGGATGTCACCTGCCCGGCCGCCCAGGAGCAGCAGGCCGCCGAAGGTGAGCGTGTAGGCGCTGACCACCCATGTGAGGTCGGTGGTACTGAACTTGAGCGCGTCTTGAATGTGCGGCAGCGCGATGTTCACAATCGTCGCGTCGAGTACCACCATGAGTTGGCAGGCCGCGATGACGGTGAGCGCGATGCCGGGACGCCCTTCCCGGCGGGCCGCACCTGGTTTCTGATCTTTGATCAACTGAGAGGCTGTCACTATGGGTCCCCCACAAGCGCGTTAGTGAACGGTGGCGTTCACTGTCGCGCCAACGGTAGTGAGTCCCCAGTAGTGAACGCAAGCGTTCACTTAAGTTTGCCGGTGCGTGGCGTATCCCCCTATGTCGCCGCGCAGCGCCCCCGTCCTCCCCGGAATTCCCGCTTCCCTGTTCGCTGGAGACACTCAGATGGTTACCTCGCGCTGGACGGCCGCCTCCGCTCAGACGGCCTCCCTCCGTCGGCGCGGCGCCGTGCTGGAGCGTGCAATCCTCGACGCCGCCCTGGAGCAGCTCAGTACGGTCGGCTGGAACGGCCTCACGATGGAAGGCGTCGCCGCCGGAGCCCAGACGGGCAAGGCCGCGGTCTATCGCCGTTGGCCCTCCAAGGAGGACCTCGTCGCGGACGCCCTTCGGGCCGGACTGCCGCGCTTCGAGGAGGTGCCGGATCTCGGTGGTGTGCGCGAGGATCTGCTCGAACTGTGCCGACTGGCGCGCGAGGCGATGTACTCGCGCCCCGGCTTCGCGCTGCGGGCGGTCATTCACGAATGCGATCAGACTCAGGCCGAGCGCTTCCACACGGTCATCTTCAACGGTGTCGTGGAGCCGAGCGTCAAGCTGCTGCGAGAGATTGTCACGCGTGGAATTGAGCGGGGAGAGGTGCGCCCTGACGCGGCGAACGACTACGTCTTCGATGCCATTCCGGCCATGATGATGTACCGCTCCAAGATGCGCGGAAGCGAATGGGGCGACGAGGATCTCGAAGAGATGATCGACCAGTTCGTCCTGCCTCTGCTGCGGCCGACCGGTCCCTGACCGGTGATCGCGGGTGTCCTGTCACTCATCGGAGAACCGGGGTGTCGCAGGGTGATCCGAGCGGCGTAGGCTAAGGGCGCCATGCCGTACGAACCGCCTACTCACACCGTCGAGCGCTCCCTCCGCGCCACGACCGGAGCGAAGATCATTGCCGGTGTCGACGAGGTCGGGCGAGGTGCCTGGGCCGGCCCTGTCACCGTCTGCGCGGCCGTCACCGGACTGCGCCGACCGCCCCAAGGCCTCACCGACTCCAAGCTGCTCAGCGTCAAACGCCGTACCGCACTCGCCGAGGAACTGCGGACCTGGGTGACGTCGTACGCCCTGGGGCACGCGAGTCACGAAGAGATCGACGACCTGGGGATGACGGCCGCCCTGCGCATCGCCGCCGTGCGCGCCCTGGAGGCCCTTCCGGTCCGTCCCGACGCGGTGATCCTCGACGGGAAGCATGATTACCTCGGCACGCCCTGGAAGGTCCGCACCGTCATCAAGGGCGACCAGTCCTGTGTGGCGGTCGCGGCGGCCTCGGTGATCGCCAAGGTTCAGCGCGACAAAATGATGGCCGAACTGGGTATCGACCATGCAGACTTCGACTTCGCGGCCAACGCCGGGTATCCCTCACCCGTGCACAAGGCCGCACTGGAGGTTCGGGGCCCCACCCCGTACCACCGGTTGTCGTGGGCGTATCTTGATGCGCTGCCTCAGTGGCAGCACCTCAAGAAGGCCCGCAGCTGGGCGAGCGGAAGCGCTCCGGAGATCGAGGGTCAGCTCGGCTTCGATTTCTGACGATTCCGCTCGCACTGATGTGCCACCCGCTGACGCGAGCCGCACCAACGTTTGATAAACATCAGCCCATGCCTCTCATTCCCGAGGAGCCTCAGATTCACGAGAGTGCCCAGGGTCCCCGCGCCACTCCGGCCAGCAGCCGCACCGCGCCGACCCCTCGTCCCGTACCCGGCCCCCGCCCCGTGGCTCCGCCGCGTCCCGGTCGTCCCGGCCCTCTTCGGCCCGCGCCGCCGGTGCAGCGCACGCCGCACGACGTGGCCGTGGCCAAGCCCGGACTGCCGGGCCCCGCTGCCCCTGCCGCCAGTGCCCCGGCTCCGGCCGCCACGGCTCCGGCTCCGGCTTCGACGACTCCGCAGATCCAGCTCATCCCGGCCTCGGCCGCCGGTGCGCTCGACGCTGCCGAGGAGGCCGTCGATCTGCTGCTGGAGTCGGGCCGTGCTCCCGGTGAGGTGCTGGTGATCACCACCGGCGAACACCATCCGTGGGCCGCCCACGAACTGTCTTTCGGTGAAGCCGCTTACTGGGCGCAGCACGACGCCGGCGACGACGTGTTCTACGCGGACGCCACCGCTGCCGCGCGTGCCGCGTCGCGTCCCGTGGTCGTGGTCGCCGTCAACGGCGGATCAGCCGCCGCTGCCGCCGAGGCCCTGCCGCTGGCCCACGCCCGGGCCCGTGCCCTGCTGATCGTCTGCGGCGACCCGCAGCAGATCAACTCGGTACTGGGCGCAGGCGTCTGAGCCGTTCCGGTACGTCCGGCGCGCCGGGGGGTGACCGATGGTGCCGCTTGCGCGGCACCTGCACGGCGGTCGGTTTGGCATGCTCGCGTCCGTGTGTGGCCTGCCTGCTCTTGGCGGGCCTGCGGTGAGCCCCGCGCGGGCCGCACGTCGACGACGTACGGCCGCAGTGACGGTGCCGGAGCCGCTCGCGGCCCCCGCGGAAGCCGCGGTGTTCAGCGCGCCGCAGTCCTCAGCGGGCCGCGGCGCGGCGCAGGACCTCTGAGGCGACGCCGCCGGTGCGCGGCAGCAGAGGCGGCGACTCGGACGTGGCGAAGGGCTCCGGCGCGGAATCCGCGTTCGGGCGCCGCCCGCCGCGGCCCTCGCCGAGGACCTGCCAACCGTCGCGCGTCAGCGTGATGTACGCCCCGCAGCGCAGTCCGTGCAGGGTGCAGGCGTCACGCAGTCCCCACATCCACGCGCCGTCCTCCTCCGTCCAACGCGCGTCGCCCTCGCGGCAGTAGAGCAGCACGGCGGTGCGCACGGGAGTGCGGCGCCGCAGGTCGTGCGGGATCACCCGACGCAGCTGCGAGAGCAGCGTGTTCCGGAACATCCAGCCATCGGCCGGTGCCGGGCGGCGTGTGAACGAGGCGCTCGCCAGCAGCCGTTCGTCCGGATCGAGGACCGCCACGATCGCGGTCGCCGGCTTGGGCTGGTGCCGGGAGTGCAGCCCGCTGACAACCTCGCGCGGACTGCGCAGCAGCGGGATACCGGCCTCGGCCCACTCCGCGGGTTCGAGCAGACGGGCCAGAGGGTTGGCGGATGCGGCGGACAGGTCGGTTGACGACGTGGACGCCGCGGAGGACGGAGCGAATCCGAAGGTCACGGTCCTCCCTTCGGCTACGCGCCCATACGGGGGCGGGGTCGGATTCGGGGGAGCGCGCACCGCAGCAGAGCCCTACCGGTCCACGGACGAGCCGTGCGGGGAGCGGACCTCAATTCTTCCTGTCGAACTTGGTTGCGGCAACGAGCAATTGGGCCCACCGACCCGAATCGGATGGTTGGTGGCTTATATCCCTACCCCGTGTTTTGCCGGGCGACGCCTGGGGCCGCCGAGCCCGGCTCTTCGAGGCCCCAACCGGCACGTGCGCGTGGACCTTTGCCGACTCCAGCGCCCTCAGCCGCGTACTGCCAGCACCAGGGGCAACACCCCCTGTGCGCCGGACCGCAACAGCAATCGGGCGGCCACGGCAAGCGTCCATCCGCTCTCGGTCATGTCGTCGACGAGCAGCACGGGACCGCTTGCCGCCTCAAGCGCCTCCCGCAGGGACGGGGGCACGACGAGCGCACCGTGCAGTGCCCGTAGACGCTGAGCGCTGTTGGAGCGGGGCACGGAAAGGTCGTCGGAGTGCTCCGTGTATTCGAGGGAGCCCAGGAGCGGGATGCGGCCGACGGTGGAGATCCGGCTCCCCAGCGACTGGACCAGCTGAGGCCTGCTGCGCGAGGGCAGGGTGACGACACCGATGGGGCGGGTGGGGGCGTCCGGGGCGCCGGAGGCCCAGCCGTCAGGCCCCTTGGCCCAGTCGGCCAGCACGGTCACGACGGCGTGCGCCACATCGTCGGGAACGGGCGCGTCCGGGGTCTGGGGCGCGAGCAGCGGACGCAGCCGGTTGCCCCAGCCGATGTCCGACAGCCGCCCGAGGGCCCGGCCCGGGGAGGCCTGTTCGCCGGGTGGAATACGGCCCTTGAGGTCGACACCGATGGCCGGCAGCCCTGTGGGCCACATCCGGCGCGGCTCCACCACGACACCGGCCCGGGCGAGGGAGCCGCCTGCCGTGTCCAGGGCGGCCGGGGAGATGTCGGCGGTGAAGCGGGGGCCCGCGCAGTTGTCGCAGCGGCCGCAGGGAGCCGCCTCCTCGTCGTCCAGCTGTCGCCGTAGGAACTCCATACGGCACTGCGCGGTCGTGGCGTAGTCGCGCATGGCCTGTTGCTCGGCGGCACGTTGCTTGGCGACCCACTCGTAGCGCTCGGTGTCGTACGACCAGGGTGTTCCGGTGGCGACCCAGCCACCCTTGACCCGGTGGACGGCGCCGTCCACGTCGAGCACCTTGAGCATGATCTCCAGGCGGGTGCGGTTGAGCTCGACCAGAGGTTCGAGCGCGGGCAGCGACAACGGCCGGTCCGCCCGGGACAAGGCGTCGAGGGTGCGCCGTACGGCTTCCTCGGGCGGGAACGCGACGGAGGCGAAGTAGGACCAGATCGCCTCGTCCTCGCGGCCGGGCAGGAGCAGCACCTCGGCGTGTTCCACACCGCGTCCGGCGCGGCCCACCTGCTGGTAGTAGGCGATGGGGGAGGAGGGCGAGCCTACGTGGACCACGAAGCCGAGGTCCGGTTTGTCGAATCCCATGCCCAGCGCGGAGGTGGCGACCAGCGCCTTGACCTTGTTCGCGAGCAGGGCCTCCTCGGCCTGCTGGCGTTCGGCGTTCTCCGTCTTTCCCGTGTACGAGGCCACGGTGTGACCGCACTCGCGCAGGAAGGCGGTGATCTCCTCGGCCGCGGCGACCGTGAGCGTGTAGATGATTCCGGAGCCCGGCAGGTCGTCCAGGTGGTCGGCGAGCCAGGCCAGCCGGTGGGCCGCGTCGGGGAGTTGGAGCACGGCGAGACTGAGGCTCTCGCGGTCGAGCGGGCCGCGCAGCACCAGCGCGTCCGAGCCGCTGCCCGTGCCGAGCTGCTCCGCCACGTCGGCGGTGACCCGGGCGTTGGCGGTGGCCGTGGTGGCGAGCACCGGCACGCCGGGCGGAAGGTCGGTGAGCATGGTGCGCAGCCGGCGGTAGTCGGGGCGGAAATCGTGGCCCCAGTCGGAGATGCAGTGCGCCTCGTCGACGACGAGAAGGCCGGTGGTGGCGGACAGTTCCGGCAGGACGTTGTCGCGGAAGTCGGGGTTGTTGAGCCGCTCAGGGCTGACCAGCAGCACGTCCACCGTGCCCGCGGCGACCTCGGCGCGGATGGTCTCCCACTCCTCGGGGTTGGAGGAGTTGATGGTCCGGGCGTGGATGCCGGCTCGGGCGGCGGCGTCGACCTGGTTGCGCATGAGCGCGAGCAGCGGGGAGACGATCACGGTCGGTCCGGCGCCGTGCTCCCGCAGCAGGGCCGTCGCCACGAAGTACACCGCGGACTTGCCCCACCCCGTGCGCTGCACGACCAGGGCGCGGCGCTTGTCGGCGACCAGTGCCTCGATGGCTCGCCACTGGTCCTCGCGCAACCGCGCCGATCCGGTGCTGTCCCCGACGAGCCGGGCGAGGATCCCGTCAGCAGCCTCGCGCAACTCGGCCTTGCTCGTGTGCGTCATGCATCCCATACAACAGGACGCCTCGGACAGTCGGGCATCTCGGCGGGCGGCCTGTGGACGACGGCCCCGTTTGTCGCCTGCGGAATGCCGATCTGTGCACAGCGGATCTGATGGTTGTCGTGGCCCTGATCGGACTTATCCACAGGGTCAAGCGGAGCTTCGAAATCCGCGAGATCGTCTGCGCATGACGAATCACAGCGAAACGACTGGATCGGCCGCAAACGGTGAAAACGGTGGGCCGGGCGGCAGCGGACGAAGCGGCGGTGGGTGGGATCAGCATGGACAGGACGGCGGTGGGTGGGACGGCGATGGACGCGACGGTGGCGGCCGGGACAGTAATCGACGTGACGGCGGCGACCGGGGCAGTGGTCGACGTGACGGCGGCGGCCGGGACGCTGGCCGTTCGGGGATCGGTGAGCGCGTCGGATTCGACGCGCACGGAGCCGAGCACCAGGTCACCCTGCGGACCCCGGGCGAACTGGCCGACGCCCTGCCGTACCTCCTCGGATACCGGCCCGAGGACAGCATCGTGCTGGTCGCCCTGCACGACCAGGGCGGACGGGGCCGGTTCGGAGGGCGAGCGCGGCTCGGGATTCCCGCGAACAAGGATGACTGGGCGGCCGTGGCCCGGCAGTTGGCCCACGGGCTGATCACCGGCAGCGAGCGCAGGGGAGCCCGCCCTGAGCAGATGGTCGCCTACCTCTGTCAGGAACCGGGAGCCGGAGAGACCGGACGGCAGGTCACGGAGCGGCTGGCACCGCTCGCCGCCCTGCTGCGCACGGAATGCGGCCGGCTCGACGTACCCGTGATCGAGGCGTTGTGCATCTCGGGCGGCCGTTACTGGTCGTACTGCTGCCCGAGCGAGGAATGCTGCCCCGTGGAGGGACTCCCGATGGGACTGCCCGGCACCTCCGTGCTCGCCGCCGCGGCGACGTACGCCGGGCTGCAAGTGCGCGGCACTCTGCGCGAGCTGCGGGCCAGGTTGCAGCCCTGGGAGACCGCTGCCGCCCTGGAGCAGGAAGTGGCTCTGGACACCGCAGGCATGGCGCTGGTCCCCAGGATGCTCGACCTGACCAGCCGAGCGGACGTGGCGGAGGAGACGCTCCGCCTGGCACGGCGCACCATGACACGCTTCGCCGAAGCTCCACCCGTGTCCGGCACTCTCCAGGCGGACCTGCGCGACGACGAACTGCTGGGCCACGACGAGGCAGCGGAACTCATCCTCGGCCTTCAGGACCGCACGACCCGGGACCGCGCGGCCGAGTGGATGGAGACGGAGGAGGCCGGGCCGGCCCTGCGGCTGTGGCGTGCGCTGGCCCGCCGGTGTGTCGGCCCCTACGGTGAACACGCGGCGGCGCCGCTCACGCTGGCCGGGTGGGTCGCGTGGTCCGGTGGCGACGAGATCGAGGCCAGGGAGGCGCTGGCCATGGCGCTCGGTGCTGATCCCAGTTACCTCTTCGCGCGGCTCCTGCACCAGGCGTGCAACGAGGGCCTGGACCCGGAGTCGATCCGTCGTTGTCTGCGCGCGGAACGTCAGGGACGTGAGACGCGAGCCCGGTCGGCGGCCTGTCAGTCCGACGACCAGCAGACGGCGGAGGGCCCGCCACTGCCGAAGACGGCTGACTCCGACGGCCGTCCGCCGCTCGGTTCCGACCGGGTTCTTCCGACGCATCTGTCTGGTGCCCGCAGCTCCTTGACGCCTCCGTCGGGCGCCCCTGGGACCCTTCCGCTCCCGTCGGACGTCTCCGAGAACCTTCCGGCCGTCTCCGGTACCCCCGAGCCCGTTCCGGCATCCCCACCCGCCGCGGCCTCCCGCCGACGCAAGCGGACACGTAACGGCACTCCTGTCGACACCCGGCCGCACCTCGCTAAGGCGGAAGGGCGACCGTCCGGTGCCGAAGATTCACGCCCGCCCTCCCGCGCGGTCGGCGGTACGCGTCCCGGTGCGGTTCGCCGACGTGCCACGGGCAAGGGCGACGCGTGCCGATCCGAAGGCACCCGGGCCGGAGGCGGTGCCACTAAGGGCACTCGGGCCGGAAGCGGACGCATCGACGTCACTCGGCCCGCAGGCGGTGTCACCGAGGGCACTCCGCTTGCAGGCGGCGCCACCAAGGGCACTCCGCCCGGAGGCGGTGCCACAGAGGGGGAGGAATGAGTGATCGCTGGAAAGGTGTCGGACGCGGGCTGTCCCGTCTGTGCCGTCGGGTGGCACTCCTCGGCCGCCGCCATTCGGTCGGCATGACCGCCCACGGGCGTGACCCAGGACAGCCCCGCCCCGTTCACCTGAGTGGCGGAAAGCCCGACCGGGCCGTGCCGTCGCCTCGCCCTTGTCCGTCAGGAGCCCCGAACCGGGGGCCGCACCCGCCCGAGCCGCGCAGAGCGCAGAGGAAGCGACCCTTGCATCAGCCGACTCCGCCCTCCACTCACGAATCCCGATCCGCCCTCGCTGTGCCGAGGACCGTATGGGTAGGAAGCGCCGACCCGCCGCCGCGAGCCACGGACACCGGTACGCCCGAGCCGAGGTTCCCGGGCGGCACCCAGCGCACCTCGGTGACTGCCGAGCACCGGTCGCCTGATCGGTGGGGGAGCACACCCTCGGCGTCATGGGATCGTGAGTCGCCTCCACCGGCAGGGTCCGCACGACGTCCCTCGACACCGGCGGGGCAGAGTCGGACTCCGTCGCCGGCCGGGAGTCATGTCTCCCGCCCTCCGGCACCTGCACCGTCCGGCCCGCCACCGTCGGGCGGGCCCTCCGTTCCCCGAGGACCCGCCGACCTTCCCCCCGCACACTCGGCCATCATCTGCGTGGCGCTTCCAGGCCTGGCGATCTCCACCGATCAAGGGCAGTTGACCGGCCAGGGGCTGGAGGGGTTCTACCGTGCGGGCCGACGGGTGCTCTCCCGGTGCCAGGTCCGGGTCGCCGGCCGTGGGCCACTCGCGGTCCAGGCACGGACGACCGGGGCGGATCGCGCACGCTTCGTTGCCACCGTCCGCGTCTCACCGGGCCCGGGCCCGGACCCCGATGTCGTCGTCGAACGCACACGCCACGCCGACGGGACGGAACGCATCACGCTGCACAGTGCGGTCCCCCGCCCGCTGCGGCTGCCCGTGGAGGTGGCCCTCGGCACGGATCTGGCGGACCTGGGCGAGATCGCGTCGGGCCGCGCGGGACCCGAACTGCCCGCGAGCGTCCACGACTCCGGCCTGCGCTGGTCCAGCGCGGTCGGCGGGGCCTCGGTCACAGCCGACCCGCCACCCAGCGAAGCGCTGGCGTCGGCAGGCCTGTTGCGCTGGGAAATCCAACTGCCCCCGGGCGGCACGGCCGTTCTGGAGCTGCGCGCACGCCTCGACGGGGCAGGTCCCCTCCGGGCCGTGGGCCGTGCGTCGACCAGTCCCTTGGCTTCCGTGCGGGCGACCGGAGACCACCCCGCGGTCCAGCCTCTGCTGCACACGAGCATCGACGACCTCCGGTCCTTGCTGCTGCGCGACCCGGCGCACCCCACCGACACCCACCTCGCGGCCGGAGCCCCCTGGCGCTGCGGACTGGCCCCGGCCGACGCGCTCGCCGCGGCACGCATGGCCCTGCCGCTCGGCACCCGGCTCGCCGCCGGGACGCTCCGCACCCTCGCCCGCACCCAACACCGAGGGGAGACGACACAGTCCGGGATGATCTTCGGCCCGCGGCGGGACGCGGGACCGCACCTGCCGGCCGGCTGTACCGGCACCGAGGCCACCCTGCTCTTCCCCGCCCTGCTCGCGGAAGCCTTCCGGTGGGGGCTCTCGCGGCAGGAGACGGAGGATCTGCTCCCGGCGGCCGAGCGCTGTCTGGGCTGGCTGCGAAAGACCGTGGGGGAGGGGACGTATCTCTGCGACCCGCAACCCGGTGGCCCAGCCCGCTGCGAGACACAGGCCCACGCCCATCGCGCCGCCGTCCTCGGTGCTGAGCTGCTCGACGCTTTCGACCGACCCGGTGGGGCCGCACTGCGGCAGTGGGCCCATGAACTGCGAACGGCCTTCCGCGCGGACTTCTGGGTCGAGGACCGTGGCGGTGGCCGCCCGGCGGCGGCCCGTGCCCCGGACGGCCGCCTCGTGCCGCACCTCGGAGCCACAGCCGTCCATCTCCTGGACACCGGCCTGCTCGGCGGGGGCGAACAGGCACCCGGACTCCTCGACAGAGTGCAGACCGAGCAGCTCGCCCGGCTGCTCGGTGGCCCGGCCATGGATTCGGGCTGGGGCCTGCGCGGCCTGGGCACGAAGGAGGCGGGACACAACCCGTTCGGCCATCGCACCGGAGCCGTACGCGTCCACGAGACGGCCGTCGCCGTCGCGGGGCTGGCCGCCGCCGGGTACGAGAAGGAGGCCGGCTCGCTCCTGCGGGGGCTGCTCGCGGCGGCCGAGGCCTTCGGGTACCGGCTCCCCGAGATGTTCGCCGGGGAACAGCGCGCAGAGGGGAGCGCGCCCCTTCCCCATCCGGCCGCCTGCCGTCCCGCCGCCACGGCAGCGGCAGCGGGAGTGCTGTTGCTGCGTGCCCTCGCGGGAATCCGTCCCGACGCCCCGGCGGGGACGGTCACCCTGCGCCCCGTGCGCAGCGCCCCTCTCGGAGAGATCGGACTGACCGGACTGAAGGTTGCGGGCGCCCCGTTCGCGGTCCGGGTCAGCAGACTCGGGCTCACGATGGTCGAGGAGGCTGCCGAAGGACTGCAACTGAGGTCGTGACCTCGAACGACAGGACATCCGGCCGTAACCTGGAACAAGGGGTGGTAGCTGTCCAGGGCCACTGTGGATCAACCATCGATGCGACGGGCGAAGGGAGTGTTTATCGTCAGGCAGACGACTATGATCGCCGCATGCCCTACGACCCGTCAGCCTTTCCACCCTTCGCCGTCACCGTGGACCTGGTCGTACTGACCGTGCGTCGCCACGCCCTGTGCGCGCTCGCGGTGCGCAGGGGCGAGCCGCCGTTCCAGGGACGCTGGGCACTGCCGGGCGGCTTCGTACGGGCCGACGAGGATCTGGCGCAGGCGGCAGCCCGCGAGCTGGCCGAGGAGACCGGACTGCGCGCCCATGACCCGGCCGTCCCCGTCCAGGACAACGGGGCACATCTGGAGCAGCTGGCGACCTACGGCGACCCCAAGCGTGATCCCCGGATGCGCGTGGTGAGTGTGGCCCACCTGGCTCTCGCTCCGGATCTGCCCGCTCCCCGGGCGGGCGGTGACGCCAGCAACGCGCGCTGGGCCCCCGTCGAGGAGCTGTTGCAGCAGGGCGGCTACGGTCGCGACGGAGAAGCGGTCGCACCGCTCGCCTTCGACCACGCGCAGATTCTGTCGGACGGGGTGGAGCGCGCCCGCTCGAAGATCGAGTACTCGTCGCTTGCCACCGCGTTCTGCCCGCCCGAGTTCACCGTCGGTGAGCTGCGTCGTGTCTACGAGGCGGTGTGGGGGGTGGCCCTCGACCCACGCAACTTCCACCGCAAGGTCACCGGCACGCCGGGCTTCCTGGTCCCCACCGGAGGGACGACCACGCGGCAGGGCGGCCGTCCCGCTCAGCTCTTCCGGGCCGGCGGAGCCACTCTGCTCAACCCTCCGATGCTGCGCCCCGAAGTGTGAAGCCGTCGAAAACCGTACATAACGCGCTATCTTGCTACGGGTGATCCAGGCCTTCGGACTGACCAGCAACTCCCGCAAGGACCTCCCGCCCGCGGTCGACGACGTGTCCTTCGAAGCCCGTGCGGGCCGCGTCACCGCGCTTCTCGGAGCGACTGGCGCGGGCAAGACCTCAGCGCTCAGACTGATGCTCGAACTCCAACAGGGCCGTGGCATCACCTACTTCAGGGGACGTCCGCTGCACCGCATCGCGCATCCCTCGCGCGAGGTCGGCGTCCTCATGGGCGATGTACCGGGCCATCCCGCACGCACGGTCCGTGGCCACCTGCGGATGCTGTGCGCGGCGGCCGGTGTACCGGTCAGACGCGCCGACGAGGTGCTCGAAGTGGTGGGCCTGGTCAGCCTGCGCGACGAGCGCCTCGGCACGCTGTCGCGTGGCATGGACCGCCGCCTGGGCCTGGCCTGTGCTCTGTTGGCGGACCCGCACACCCTAGTGCTGGACGAGCCTGCCGACGGGCTTTCCAGCCGTGAGAGCCGCTGGCTGCACGGCATGCTGCGTGCGCATGCGGCCCACGGCGGCACGGTCCTGTTCACCACGTCCGAGCCCAAGGAGGCCGCGCGCGTGGCGGATCGGGTCGTCACCCTGGAACAGGGCAGACTCGCCGCCGACCAGGAGGCCCCGGAGTTCGCCCGCACCCGGCTGCGCCCCCGTGTCGCCGTACGCAGTCCCCACGCCGCCCGCCTCGCCGCCCTGCTGGCCAAGGAGGCCCGCGCGGCGCACCGATCCGTCGAGGTCGTCAGGGAGGGCGGCAACCGGCTTTCCGTGTACGGCAGTACGTGTGCCGACGTCGGCGAGGCGGCGTTCCGCCACGGCATTCTCGTACACCAACTCGCCGACGAGACCGGGGACATGGGGCCGGGGGCGGGTTTCCTTCCCGGGGAGGAGCAGGCCCGGAACTCGGGGCATTTTCCAGAGGAGGCGGTTCAGGCCGGGCGGGCAGATGCCGCGGCGGCGGAATCCGGAGAGCGGCTCGGTGCCGGGGGAGACGCGGAGGCTGATGGAGAGTCGCACGGCGACGGACTGACCCTCGGAAACTCAGGAACACACGACGATCGAGCGGCGCAGGCCGCAAAGGGAGTGTCCGGCGACCAGGCGTCGCGGGACACTCACCAGGAGGCCCGCGGCGGTTCGGTGCGAGGCGGCGGACGTGATGCTTCGACCCCTGCGAAAGCTGTGAAACCCCCCGCCCCCCTACCCCCACTCCCACCCCCCATCTCCGTCAGGTCCGCCCCCGGCCCCCTCCGTCCTCTCCGCTATGAACTCCGTCGCGCGACAGGGATCAGTACCGGGTTCCTCACCACCGCAGCCGTACTCGTCACGTCCGCTCTCACCGCCGTACTCCTGGCGCGAGTCGGGCACACCCCACAGGCCCGCCTGCTGGCCGCCTGGCCCCGGGAAGTGCCCCTGCCCCCGGCGGCGCTCGGAGCGGGACTGCTCGGCGCGCTCGCCTTCGGCGACGAGTTCCGCCACCCCGCCCTGGCCGCGGACCGCGGCACCGTACCCCGCCGGCTGGGGCTGCTCACCGCGAAACTCCTCGTCGCCGCGGTCACCGCGCTGGCGCTGGCCCTGCTCGCGGTGGGCTGCGACGCCGAAGTGCTGTACCTCGTCTACGGACGAGAGCTCACGGAAGTTCCCGGCGACTGGTTGGCGTTGAGCGCGAGTTGGTTCGGACTCGTGATCGGGTGTGCCTGGGCAGGTGTCCTGGCCGCGGGCATCTTCCGGTCCACCACGGCCGGGCTCGCCGCGGTGGTCGCGGTGCCCGTCCTCGCCGTACCCCTCGTACAGAAAGCCCTGGAGGGGGCGTCCGCGCGAACGGCGGCCGGTCTGCCCGCGCGGCTGCGTGAGGTCTTCCTGTTCCAGTGGCCCTTCGGCGGAGAGCGCTATCTGGCCGGAGTGGTGCGCGTGATCGCTCAACCGGTGGGCGGTGCACTGACGTTGTCGCTGACCGCCCTGCTCTGCGCGTATCTGCTCACGAGCCTGCGCAGCAGGGTCCGATGACGACCGACCGTGCCCTTCCGGTCCTGACGTGCGCACAACTCCCCGGTGAAAGCGCATTTCTTTCCGATAAGGCGTCAATTGCGACGGGGTGAGCGATCACCCTTTCGTGTGCTTTTCACCAAAGACCTCAAGGGAGTTGGAGGCAACGCCGACAAAGGATCCGTGAGTACCCTTGCGCACACCATGATGACCGCCGCCCGCTCCACCGACTCCGGTCTGGCCGGCCCGGGCGAACTCGACCGCTACCCCTACGCCGAGAGCCCGGGCGCCGCCCGCGTCGGAGCCTCCTTGTGGGACGGCTCGGACCCGGAGCTGGGCCGCGTGGGCCGACGCGCCGCAGGCAGCCGCGGGCGCGGACTCCACGGCCAACTCGTCCAGCAGCTCGGACAGATGATCGTCTCCGGTGACCTGGGAGCCGACCGGCCGCTCGTCCCCGAGGAGATCGGGCAGCGCTTCGAGGTCTCCCGCACCGTCGTCCGCGAGTCGCTCCGCGTCCTGGAGGCCAAGGGCCTGGTCAGCGCCCGCCCGAACGTCGGCACGCGCGTGCGTCCCGTCAGCGACTGGAATCTCCTGGACCCGGACATCATCGAATGGCGGGCCTTCGGACCGCAGCGCGACGATCAGCGCCGCGAGCTGAGCGAGCTGCGCTGGACGATCGAGCCGCTCGCCGCACGTCTGGCCGCCGGACACGGCCGTGACGACATCCAGCAGCGTCTCGGCGACATGGTCGAGATCATGGGGCACGCGATGAGTCAGGGCGACGCGCTCACCTTCTCCCGCGCCGACGCGGAGTTCCACTCCCTGCTCATCCAAGTCGCGGGCAACCGCATGCTGGAACACCTCTCCGGGATCGTCTCGGCCGCTCTCCAGGTCTCCGGAGGCCCGGTCACCGGCTGTGACCGACCGACCGAGTCGTCACTGGCGCATCACGGCCGGATCGTCGACGCTCTCGCCACCGGCGACGGAACGGCGGCCGAAGCGGCCATGCGGCAGCTGCTCACCGTCCACCCCGAGGTGGAGCGCGTGGTGCCCGCCCCGCGCGAGCACTGACCGCGCACAGCGGGCGGCGCGGCCGGGGATGCCTTCCCCCTCCTTGTAACATCGTTCGGCCGTCGAGCCGCCTCCGTCGGACCCCGCAGGATCTCCAGGGATCCTGCGGGGTCCGACGGCGCGGAGGGGTGAGAGCATTTCCGGGCATCGCCGACCGGGGCCGCCGGCTGACCGTGTCTGCCCGTGTCTGACCGTTTTTGGTTACTTACGGGGTGTGACTCGGGCCACGCAGATTGGGCGTAACGCTCGTGGAAACAGCGCGATGACCTAAGAGGTGACAGCCGCGGAGGGAATACGGACGCCGTTTCAGGCGCTGTGCATCTTCCCCGGCCCCCGCCCGCGCCGTCGGCCCTTCCCAGGTCGGTGGTCGGCTCCTGTCCGTCTTGGACGGGGCCGGAAGCCGTTTTCCAACGTTCCGAGAGGTTGTTCGTGTCGGCCAGCACATCCCGTACGCTCCCGCCGGAGATCGCCGAGTCCGTCTCTGTCATGGCTCTCATTGAGCGGGGAAAGGCTGAGGGGCAGATCGCCGGCGATGACGTGCGTCGGGCCTTCGAAGCTGACCAGATTCCGGCCACTCAGTGGAAGAACGTACTGCGCAGCCTCAACCAGATCCTCGAGGAAGAGGGTGTGACGCTGATGGTCAGTGCCGCGGAGCCCAAGCGCACCCGAAAGAGCGTCGCAGCGAAGAGTCCGGCCAAGCGCACCGCCACCAAGACGGTCGCGGCGAAGACGGTGACCACGAAGAAGGCCACCGCCACCGCCACCCCCGCGGCCCCCGCCGCCGAGCCCGTCGTCGAGGGCGAGGCCGCCGCGAAGCCGGCCGCCAAGAAGGCTGCCGCCACCAAGAAGGCGGCCGCGAAGAAGACGGTTGCCACCAAGAAGACCGTGGCGGCCAAGAAGACCACCGCCAAGAAGGACGACGCCGAGATCCTCGAGGAAGAGGTTCTCGAGGAGGCGGCCCCCAAGGCGGGCGACGAGCCCGAGGGCGCCGAGAGCGCCGGCTTCGTGCTCTCCGACGAGGACGAGGACGACGCGCCCGCGCAGCAGGTCGCGGCCGCCGGTGCCACCGCCGACCCCGTCAAGGACTACCTCAAGCAGATCGGCAAGGTCCCCCTGCTCAACGCCGAGCAGGAGGTCGAACTCGCCAAGCGCATCGAGGCCGGTCTGTTCGCCGAGGACAAGCTGGCCAACGCCGACAAGCTCGCCCCCAAGCTCAAGCGCGAGCTGGAGATCATCGCCGAGGACGGCCGCCGCGCCAAGAACCACCTCCTGGAGGCCAACCTCCGTCTGGTGGTCTCCCTGGCCAAGCGCTACACCGGCCGCGGCATGCTCTTCCTGGACCTCATCCAGGAGGGCAACCTCGGTCTGATCCGCGCGGTCGAGAAGTTCGACTACACCAAGGGCTACAAGTTCTCCACGTACGCCACCTGGTGGATCCGTCAGGCGATCACCCGCGCCATGGCCGACCAGGCCCGCACCATCCGTATCCCGGTGCACATGGTCGAGGTCATCAACAAGCTCGCGCGCGTGCAGCGCCAGATGCTCCAGGACCTGGGCCGCGAGCCCACCCCGGAGGAGCTGGCCAAGGAACTCGACATGACCCCGGAGAAGGTCATCGAGGTCCAGAAGTACGGCCGCGAGCCCATCTCGCTGCACACCCCGCTGGGCGAGGACGGCGACAGCGAGTTCGGTGACCTCATCGAGGACTCCGAGGCCGTCGTCCCGGCCGACGCGGTCAGCTTCACGCTTCTGCAGGAGCAGCTGCACTCCGTCCTCGACACCCTGTCCGAGCGCGAGGCGGGCGTCGTCTCGATGCGCTTCGGTCTCACCGACGGTCAGCCGAAGACCCTCGACGAGATCGGCAAGGTGTACGGCGTCACGCGTGAGCGCATCCGCCAGATCGAGTCGAAGACCATGTCGAAGCTGCGCCACCCGTCGCGTTCGCAGGTGCTGCGCGACTACCTCGACTAGGTCGTAGTCGTACGACATCACAGGCCCGGTCCCTCTTCAGGGGCCGGGCCTTCGTGCTGCGCGCACGGGCGCCCTGCGTGACTCTGGGTTTCCGATCGTGACCCGGAGTGAGGAGCATGCATGCGTCGTCCCATTGCCCGGGCGCTGACCCGGCCGCTGATTCTGGCGGCCGTGGCGGCGGCCATACCGCTGGCGTCGGCTGCCCCTGTGGCGGCCGACAGCATTGTCGTCGGGGGATTCCCGGTGGACGTGTCGACGGCGCCCTGGACAGTGGCGCTGTCCAGCCGTGACCGGTTCGGGGGTACGCGCGCCGGGCAGTTCTGCGGTGGTGTCGCCGTCGGCCCGACCACGGTGCTCACCGCGGCCCACTGCATGGGCGAGAACGTGCTGGGGGCGCCACCGGAGGGGGTGCGCGACTTCCGGGTCATCGCGGGCCGTACGGACCTGCTGTCGGACCAGGGCGCGGAGATCGCCGTACGAGAGGCCTGGGTGAATCCGGGATACGACCCGGACACCAATGCGGGGGACTTCGCCGTTCTCACGCTCGCCGAGCCGCTGCCGCAGAGTGCGGTGATCGGGATGGCGGCCGCCGGAGACCCCGCATACGCGGCAGGGACCCGCGCGATGGTGTACGGCTGGGGCGACATCACCGGTGGTGGTGACTACGCGCGAAGTCTCCGGGCCGCGCGGGTGCATGTGATGTCAGACACGCGTTGCCAGGAGGCCTATCCGGGGACGGCCGAAGGCACCTACCGCGCCGACAGCATGCTGTGCGCGGGGGAGGAGCGGGGCGGCCGAGACTCCTGCCAGGGGGACAGCGGAGGGCCGCTGGTTGCCCAGGGGAAGCTGATCGGGCTGGTGTCCTGGGGGAACGGCTGCGGGCGGCCGGGCTGGCCCGGCGTCTACACGCGGGTGTCCAACGTCATGCGGACCCTGGACCAGGACGGTCGCAGAGTGGCCGCGTCGGCGCCGCGGAATCGTGCAGGGGTGCCGGAGGGGCACTGAGCGGGTCCACGCGAGCCATGAGCAAGGGCGGCTGCCCCTGGGAGCAGGGGCGGCCGCCCTTATGCCGACCTGTGTCGGCGCCGGCTCGTCGTGGACGCGAGTGTCAGCGCTCTTCTTCGGAGGCGGTTGCGGGAATGGCCGTGAGCCGCTCCGTCTCGTCCTGTATCTCAGCGGCGATCTTCTTGAGTTCCGGCTCGAACTTGCGACCGTGGTGGGCGCAGAAGAGCAGTTCTCCGCCGCTGATCAGGACGACGCGTACGTACGCCTGGGCGCCGCAGCGGTCGCAGCGGTCTGCGGCCGTCAGCGGGCTCGCGGGGGTCAGAACAGTAGTCACGTCGCCTCTTCTCTAGCTCGACGAGCTGTCGTACCAGGGTCAACATCCAACCAGCCCCAAAACGTTCCCGCTCGGGGCTTCTCCCAGAGAGAAATTTTCCGGACGGCTGGCTGCTGCCGGTTTGGCGGCGAATGTGCCGTATTGCGTGTCTCTGTGTCTTACGGTTTCGCACTGGTCGGTCAAGGTCGGTCCCGCCGGCTGGGTTGCCGGTTGTTCATGAGGACGTGCCCGGAGCCTAAATGGTTCATGCCCCTGAGGGAACGTGATATGTACTTCACCCCATCGAGGGATCGAACAGGCATGCGACCCTGGATTAGTCTGTGTTCCGCACGAGGGTGGCGTTACAACGGCTCTACCAGGCCTCGGTACCCTCTTGGCGGCTACCGAAGCCGCGCCCTTACCCACAAGGGCCCCACCTGAAATTCAGCGAGGAGCGAACCGCGTGACCGCCGAGACGTCCGTGCCGTCCACAGCTCTGCTGGCAGGAGCAGACCGGGACGGGTCCAACTACACCGCGCGGCACCTGCTCGTCCTCGAGGGGCTCGAGGCCGTACGCAAGCGCCCGGGTATGTACATCGGCTCCACCGACAGCCGTGGTCTCATGCACTGCCTGTGGGAGATCATCGACAATTCCGTCGATGAGGCCCTGGGCGGGTACTGCGACCACATCGAGGTGATCCTCCACGACGACGCCTCCGTGGAGGTCCGGGACAACGGCCGGGGTATCCCGGTCGACGTGGAGCCCAAGACCGGCCTCTCCGGTGTCGAGGTCGTCATGACCAAGCTGCACGCCGGCGGCAAGTTCGGCGGCGGCTCGTACGCCGCCTCCGGCGGTCTGCACGGCGTGGGCGCCTCCGTGGTCAACGCCCTGTCCGCGCGACTGGACGTCGAGGTGGACCGCGGCGGCCACACGCACGCGATCAGCTTCCGGCGCGGTGTGCCGGGGGCCTTCGCGGCGAGCGGACCCGACGCCAAGTTCGATGCCGCGAGCGGCCTGCGCAAGGCCAAGAAGATCCCCAAGACCCGGACCGGCACGCGCGTGCGGTACTGGGCCGACCGCCAGATCTTCCTCAAGGACGCCAAGCTCTCGCTGGAGAACCTCCACCAGCGCGCCCGCCAGACCGCGTTCCTGGTGCCGGGCCTGACCATCGTCGTCCGCGACGAGTTCGGTCTGGGTGAGGGCGGCAGCAAGGGTGAGGAGTCCTTCCGCTTCGACGGCGGCATCAGCGAGTTCTGCGAGTACCTGGCGACCGACAAGCCGGTCAACGACGTCCTCCGCTTCTCCGGTCAGGGCACCTTCAGGGAGACCGTCCCGGTCCTCGACGAGCACGGCCAGATGACCCCGACCCAGGTCACCCGTGAGCTCGACGTCGACGTCGCGATGCGCTGGGGCACGGGGTACGACACGACTCTGAAGTCGTTCGTGAACATCATCGCCACGCCCAAGGGCGGCACCCATGTCGCGGGCTTCGAGACGGCCGTCACCAGCACGATGAACGAGGTGCTGCGTGCCAAGAAGCTGCTGCGCGTCGCCGAGGACGACATCGTCAAGGACGACGCCCTCGAGGGGCTCACCGCGGTCGTCACCGTGCGCCTGGCCGAGCCCCAGTTCGAGGGCCAGACCAAAGAGGTCCTGGGCACCTCGGCGGCCCGCCGCATCGTGAGCACCGTGATCTCCAGGGAGCTCAAGGCATTCCTGACGTCCACGAAGCGGGACGCCGCAGCGCAGGCCCGGGTCGTCATGGAGAAGGCGGTCGCCGCCGCGCGTACCCGCATCGCGGCCCGCCAGCACAAGGACGCGCAGCGCCGGAAGACGGCCCTGGAGTCCTCCACGCTGCCGGCCAAGCTCGCCGACTGCCGCAGCGACGACGTCGACCGCAGCGAGCTGTTCATCGTCGAGGGGGACTCCGCGCTCGGTACCGCGAAGCTCGCCCGGAACTCCGAGTTCCAGGCGCTGCTGCCGATCCGCGGCAAGATCCTCAACGTCCAGAAGTCGTCCGTCACCGACATGCTCAAGAACGTCGAGTGCGGTGCGATCATCCAGGTCATAGGGGCGGGCTCGGGCCGGACGTTCGACATCGACGCCGCCCGCTACGGCAAGATCATCATGATGACCGACGCCGACGTCGACGGTTCGCACATCCGCTGCCTGCTGCTGACGCTGTTCCAGCGGTACATGCGGCCCATGGTCGAGGCGGGCCGGGTGTTCGCGGCGGTGCCGCCGCTGCACCGGATCGAGCTCGTTCAGCCGAAGAAGGGCCAGGACAAGTACGTCTACACGTACTCGGACCGAGAGCTCCGCGAGAAGCTGCTGGAGTTCCAGAGCAAGGGTGTCCGGTACAAGGACTCCATCCAGCGGTACAAGGGCCTCGGCGAGATGGACGCGGACCAGCTGGCCGAGACGACGATGGATCCCCGGCACCGGACTCTGCGGCGGATCAACCTCGCCGACCTGGAGGCGGCCGAGCAGGTCTTCGATCTGCTCATGGGCAATGACGTCGCGCCGCGGAAGGAGTTCATCTCCGGGTCGGCGGCGACGCTGGACCGGTCGCGCATCGACGCGTAGTCGCTGCGCTGGGCTCGGGCGGGGTTGTGGCTGGCCCTGTCCGAGCTTTCGGCTGTGTTTGACGGCCTCCTGTGGTGCGGGTTCGGTCAGGTTGACGGGGCGTCCCGTGTCGGCAGTAACGGCAGGTTGGACGCCCACACATCTGCACTTGTGGCCGGGCCGGGTGACTCGTGCGCGGGGGCCCGCCGTAGGCGGTCGCGGTTCGATGCCGGCCGATCGTGGGCGGTTGGCTTCGAGTGGCCGTGGGTGCCCCGTGTGGTGCGGTGACGGTCGGCTCCGGTACTGGTGGGGCCCGCTGTTGGATTGCCTCGGCCGTTCACGCGAGGGCTTTGACTCTGGGCGGGCCGACGCCGGGATCCGGCTCTCTCGTTCACGGCGCCCCGCGAATCCGGTCGCTGTCCGACCGGGCGTCTCCACCCGTGGGTGGAGGGCAGGCCCGCCCCGGAATCCACCCGTGATCCACCCCCGCTCCGATCTCCCGGCCTGCGGAATTCCGTAGCTTCGAAGGTGTCGGCGGCATCCGCTGCCGGCACTCCTTTCCTCGCTCACGGAGGCTGTGATGTCCGGGCTCGTCGACGCGTTGCTGATCGTGGTCGCGGTGGTCGTGGTGATCGCCCGGCAGTTCCGCGCAAGCCGTATCGACACCGGGCGGCGCTGGTGGCTGCTGCCCGTGATCCTGGCCGTCGTGGCGCTCCGGGAGCCGGGACTGGTGGATGCCCAGCACCGCACGGCATCCATAGCCCTGCTCGCCGCCGAGCTGCTCACCGGCCTCGCCATCGGAGCCGGCTGGGCCTGGACCAGCCGCATATGGACCGAGCCGGATGGCGCTGTGTGGAGCAGGAGCACCAAGGCGAGCGGCGCCGTCTGGGGCGTCGGCATCGGATTGCGCGCCGGCCTCTTCGCACTCGGTGCGGCGACAGGTGTTCGCCAGGACTCCTCCGCCCTGCTGCTCGCCCTGGCCGCCACCCTGCTGGTGCGCTCCGGAATCCTGGTCTGGCGTGCGCACTTCCTGCGTCCTGCCGCCACAACCGCGAACGCAACCGCTCCGGCGTACGGTGAGCCCATGGTCCGGTCCACGGGGAAGGAACGCGTGTGACGGAGAACGGCTGGACCCGCTGGCCCTCCCGGGAGGCGCTCACGCGCGAGGCGGCCACACGTCCCCGCCGGGTGCTCGGCTACGTCACGCGGTCGCTGGTGCTCGGCATGCTCCTCTGGGGCGCTTTCAACAGCACGCACGTGCGTGGCTGGGCGGTGGTCGGGGCGGTGGCGTCCATCCTCCTGGCCGCGGTCGCCGGATGGGCCCTCTTCCGCACCACCCTGGCGCACCGGCTCTGGCCCTCCCTGGCGCTCTACGGCGTCCTCCTGGTGATCGCGGTCGCCGCCCAGGCCGCTGACTTCGGCGTCATCGCCCTTGTCCTGTGGTGCGGTTGCGCCATCACCGCGCTGGAGCGGCTGCCCATCGCAGCCGCCCTGCCGGTGACCGTGGTCGCCCTCGCCCTGTACGCGGCGGTCAATGACGACGGGTGGCTGACCACGGTGGCCACGACGGCGGGGCTCGCGCTGGCCGGCTACGTCCTGCGCCTGGACGCCGAGGCCCGTGGCAGCGCACAGCGGCTGCTCACCCAGGAGCGTGCGGCGCGGGCCGCCGAGGCCGAGTCGGTGGCGCTCGCGGAGCGCGCCCGTATCGCTCGGGAGATCCACGACGTGCTGGCCCACAGCCTCTCCGCCCAGCTCGTGCACCTGGAGGCGGCCAGGCTGCTGATCGAGGGGGGCGCGGACCGGGACCAGATCCTCGAAAGAGTGGTGGCCGCACGGGGCATGGCCCGCGACGGTCTCGCCGAGACCCGGCAGGCACTGTCGGCCCTGCGCGGGGACATGACTCCGCTGGAGGACTTCCTGAGCCAGCTGGTGGGGACGGCCGACGGAACCGAAGCCACCATTTCGGGTGAGCGCAGACCGCTGCCGGCCGAAGCGTCGCAGGCCGTGCGGAGAGTGGCCCAGGAGGCTCTGACCAACGTCCGTAAGCACGCGCCGGGGGCCAAGGTCAGGATGCGGCTCGAGTACGGCGAGGACCAGGTGACGCTGGTGGTGCGGGACTCGGGCGGTTCGCCGGGTGAACTCACCGCAACCGGAGGCGGGTACGGTCTGCGGGGGATGCGGGAGCGCGCCGAACTGCTGGGCGGTTCGCTGGACGCGGGGCCGGACGAAGAGGGGTTCGTGGTGACGTTGAAGGTGCCGGTATGACGGAAGGGGCGCAGCCGAAGCCCGCGCGGGTGGTGGTTGCGGACGACCAGACCGTGGTCCGCGAAGGCATCGTGATGCTGCTAGGCCTGCTGCCCGGGATCGAGGTCGTGGGCGCCGCGGGGGACGGGGAGCAGGCGGTCGAGCTCGTCGCGGAACTCGCCCCGGACGTCGTGCTGATGGACCTGCGGATGCCCCGCTGCGACGGGGTGGAGGCGACCCGGCGGATCCGGAGCGAGCACCCCGGGACACAGGTCGTGGTGCTGACCACGTACGCGGACGACGACTCGCTGTTCCCCGCGCTGAAGGCGGGGGCGCGCGGCTATCTGACCAAGGACGCGGGAGGGGACGAGATCGTGCGGGCCGTGCAGAGCGTGCTCTCCGGCGACGCGGGACTGTCGCCGAGCATCCAGCGGCGGCTCCTGGAGCGGCTGTCGGATCCCGAATCACCTCAGCCGCTGTCCGCGTCCATGGAGCCGCCGGACGGGCTCACCTCCCGGGAGGTCGAGGTGCTGGCGCTGATCGCCGAAGGGTTCAGCAACCAGGAGATCGCCCGCGCACTGCACGTCTCCACCGCCACCGTGAAGACCCACATCAACAACCTCTTCGCCAAGACGGGACTCAAGGACCGTGCGCAGGCCGTGCGTTACGCCTATGCGAAGGGACTTGTGCGGCCACCGACGGGAGGAATCACCTGATGGGGTGAAGAGCGCGGGGAAGAAGAGTCGGGGATCTTCCCGTTCTGTCCATCCTTGGGCATGCAGTCAAGCAACGCTCGTCCCCGTGGAAGCGGGGGTGATGCCGAGAGTTCGGCCGAGACCCACGACGGGCACGATCAGGCCCGCGCCGAGGCGTCCGCCGGGGTGCGGTACGACGACCCCTGGTACGACGCCCTCGCCTCCGGCTGGGGCGAGACGAGCGGCGACGGCACACCCGTGACCCCGGCCGAGGCGGCACGCACGGAGCGCGAGGACAGGGCCGCGGCCGCAGCCGACGTCTACCTCGAAGTGCAGCGCAGCGCGGCCTTCCAGGAGGTGCGCAGCCGGTACCGGCGGTTCGTGGTGCCGGCGGGCATCGGGTTCTTCGTCTGGTACGTGGCCTACGTCGTGACAGCGACGACCGCGCCCGGGCTGATGGCGCGCCCCGTGGCGGGCGCGGTGAACGTGGCGATGCTCGCGGGACTCGGGCAGTTCCTCACCACGTTCCTGCTGACCTGGGCCTACGCCCGGCATGCGCGGCTGCGTCGGGACCGGGCCGCGCTCGAACTGCGGTGGGACACCCAGGAACTGACGCGTACGGCCCGGGGCGGTGTCACGTCGTGACGGGGGACCACCAGACTCTGGCGCTGCTGCTGTTCAGCGCGTTCGTCGCGGTGACGTTGGGGATCACGACGTGGGTGAGCCGCCACCGGCACGGCTCGGCGGAGGAGTTCTACGCGGGCGGCCGACTGTTCTCGCCGATGGAGAATGGTTTTGCCATCGCGGGCGACTACATGTCGGCGGCGTCCTTTCTCGGGATCTCCGGGCTCATCGCCCTGTTCGGGTACGACGGGATGCTCTACTCGGTCGGGTTCCTGGTGGCCTGGCTGGTGGTGCTGTTCCTGGTCGCCGAACTGGTGCGCAACTGCGGGCGGTTCACGCTCGCCGACGTGGTCGCGGCGCGGATGAGCGAGCGGCCGGTGCGGATCGCGGCGGGAACTTCCTCGGTCACCGTGTCCGTTCTGTATCTGGTGGCACAGATGGTGGGCGCGGGCAGCCTGGTCGCGCTGCTGCTCGGCGGCACCAGTGAGGCGGCCCAGTCCTGGACGGTCATCGGGGTCGGGGCGCTCATGGTGATCTATGTGTCCCTGGGCGGGATGCGGGCCACCACCTGGATCCAGATCGTCAAGGCGGTCCTGCTGCTCGGCGGGACCGTCGCGCTGACCGTGCTGGTGCTGGTGCGGTTCCACGGCGACTTCGACCAGCTGCTGCTCACGGCGGCCGAGCGCAGTGGCCATGGGCAGTCGTTCCTGGCGCCCGGCCTTAAGTACGGCGGGGACTGGACGGCCCGCTTCGACTTCATCAGCCTGGGACTCGCGCTCGTGCTCGGCACGGCAGGGCTCCCGCACATCCTGTCCCGCTTCTACACCGTGCCCACCGCACGCGCGGCACGGCGTTCGGTGGTCTGGTCGATCGGGCTCATCGGCGGCTTCTACCTGATGACGATCGTCCTCGGCTTCGGTGCCGCGGCCATCGTGGGGCCCGAGGCGGTACGAGGATCGAACGCCGCCGGGAACACGGCGGTCCCGCTGCTGGCCCTAGACCTGGGCGGCGGCGCCGATTCCACGGGCGGAACGGTTCTGTTCGCGATCGTCGCCGCCATCGCCTTCGCCACGATCCTCGCCGTGGTCGCCGGCATCACGCTCGCCTCCTCGGCCTCCGTCGCCCACGACCTGTACGCCTCGCTGCGGCGCCGACGGGCCAAGCCGCGCAGTGAGGTGGCCGTGGCCAGGACCGCCGCCGTGGGGATCGGTGTGATCGCGATCGCCCTCGGCCTGCTGGCCCGGGACCTCAACGTGGCCTTCCTGGTAGGCCTCGCCTTTGCCGTCGCCGCCTCCGCAAACCTGCCGGTCCTGCTCTACTCCCTGTTCTGGCGCGGGTTCACCACTCGAGGCGCTGTCTGGTCCGTCTACGGCGGCCTGATCCCGGCCCTCGCCCTCGTGCTGCTGTCGCCCGTGGTGTCCGGCAGTCCCGAATCGCTGTTCCCCGGCGTCGACTTCCAGTACTTCCCGCTCCAGAACCCCGGCCTGGTCTCCATCCCCCTCGGCTTCGTCGCCGGCTGGCTCGGCACGGTCACCTCGGCGGAGGTCGCCGACGAGGCCAAGCACGCGGAGACCGAGGTGCGGTCACTGACGGGCGCGGGGGCTGTGTAGCGACGGCGCCTTCGTCGCCGTAGGGCGTCAGTCTCCGCCTTTCGGTCCGTCTGAGTCGTGCGGCGTCCATCTCCGTCCTACGGTCCGTCTGCGTCGTACGGCGTCCGTCTGCCTTGTACGACATCTGCCCGCCGCCCATGCCAGGACGTACGGCTAGGGCGCCACCCACGCGTAGCGGTGCTCCGGGCGGCCCGTGTCGCCGTATCTGAGGGACAGGCGGAGGCGGCCGGCCTGTTCGAGGTGGCGGAGGTAGCGCTGGGCGGTGGAGCGGCTCAGGCCTGTCTCGGCGGCGACCTCGTGGGCGGAGAGCGGGTGGTCGGCGTGGTGCAGGACGCGGCAGATGAGGTCCGTCGTGGGTTCCGAGTGGCCGCTGGGCAGACCGGGGGAGGCCGGGGCCGGTGTGGTGCGCAGGGCGCTGAACATCCGGTCGACCTGCTCCTGGCCGGCGATGCCGCGGCCGCCGACCCGGTCGACGGTGCGGCGCAGGGCGGCGTAGGAGTCCAGACGGGTGCGCAGGGCGGCGAAGGTGAACGGTTTGACCAGGTAGTGGAGGGCGCCCAGGCGCATCGCGGTCTGGATGGTCGTCACGTCGTGGGCCGCCGTGATCATGATGACGTCGGTGCCGTGACCCTGTTCCCGCATGCGGTGGACGAGTTCGAGGCCGGTCTGGTCGGGCAGGTAGTGGTCGAGCAGGACCAGGTCGATGGTCCCGCGCTGCACGCTGGCCAGCGCCTGGGCGGCGCTGTGCGCGCGGGCGGCCACCCGGAAGCCGGGAACCTTTCCCACGTACTTGGCGTTGATCTCGGCGACGCGGAAGTCGTCGTCCACGACCAGGACGTCAATCATCGGGCCTCTTTCCCTCAAGGCCTGGCGGGCGTCGAGCCCATGTTTCGGCTCCGCTGTTGTAGCGCGCGCAAAACGAGCACAACAGGCCGTTGCAAGCAAAAGAACGGCATGCGCTCAGAAGACTGATGCCGTGGCGCGCGCCACATCTACCGTCCCCGGCCATGAGCGCAGACACCAGCCCCGCCATCGAGCTGCGGGGCGCAAGCAAGACATTCCGGACCCCGTCGGGGGGTCTGCACACGGCGGTCAAAGGACTCGATCTCACGGTGGGCCGTGGGGAGTTCGTGGCGGTCGTCGGGCCCACGGGCTGCGGCAAATCCACCACGTTGACGCTGGTCAGCGGATTGGAGGAGCCCTCCGAGGGCGAGGTTCTGGTGGTCGGGGAGCCGGTCCGCGGAGTCGGGGACAAGGTCGGTTTCGTCTTCCAGCAGGACGCCACCTTCCCCTGGCGCACCGTGCTGTCGAACGTGATGGCGGGGCCGCGTTTCCGTGGGGTGCCCAAGGCCGAGGCGAAGCAGAAGGCGCGGGAATGGCTGGCCCGGGTCGGGCTCACGGCCTTCGAGGACCGCTACCCCCACCAGCTCTCCGGAGGCCAGCGCAAGCGGGTCGCGCTCGCCGCGACCTTCGTCAACGACCCCGAGATCCTGCTCATGGACGAGCCGTTCTCCGCGCTCGACGTGCAGACCCGGGCCCTGATGTCCGACGAACTCCTCGAACTGTGGGAGGGCACGGGCGCCTCGGTCGTCTTCGTCACCCACGACCTGGAGGAGTCCATCGCGCTGGCCGACAAGGTCGTCGTGATGACGGCCGGACCGGCCACCGTCAAGCAGGTGTTCGACATCGATCTGCCGCGGCCGCGCAAGGTCGAGTCGGTGCGCCTGGAGCCGCGGTTCATCGAGATCTACCGCGAGATCTGGGAGTCGCTGGGCGAAGAGGTCCGCATCACCCGGGAGAGGGGTGCCGCTCATGTCGCCTGAGGTCCTCAGCACACCGGTCGTGGGCACGGCCAAGACCCCACCGGACCGCGCGCACTCACGCGCGCGTGCCGCCCGCAGACGCAGGATCGTCGTCGCGGTGTCCCGGGTACTGCTCCTGGTGGCCGTTCTGGGCCTCTGGGAGGTGCTCGCCCGGGCCGAGGTCATCGATCCCTTCAACTTCTCCATGCCCTCGAAGATCTGGGACCAGATCTGGACCTGGATCACGCACGGGACCGCGCTCGGCTCGCTGGGCGAACAGATCTGGTACACGCTCCATGAGGCGTTGCTGGGCTGGGTCTTCGGTGTGGTGGCCGGTGTGGTCTTCGGTATCGCGTTGGGGCGGATCACCTTGCTCGCCGATGTACTTGGTCCATACATCAAGGTGCTCAACTCGATACCCAGGATTGTCCTTGCACCCATCTTTGTGATCTGGTTCGGACTCGGACCGGCCTCCAAGGTGGCCTCGGCCGTCGTCCTGGTCTTCTTCCCGGTCTTCTTCAACGCCTTCCAGGGCGCCCGCGAGGTCGACCGCAACCTGGTCGCCAACGCCCGCATCCTCGGTGCGAGCGACCGCAGGGTGACGCTTCAGGTCGTCATCCCGTCCGCGACCTCCTGGATCTTCACCAGCCTGCACGTCAGCTTCGGCTTCGCCCTCATCGGCGCGATCGTCGGCGAGTACATCGGCGCGACCAAGGGCATCGGCCTGCTCGTCGCGCAGTCACAGGGCACCTTCAACGCGGCCGGTGTGTACGCCGCGATGGTCATCCTCGCCGTCGTCGCCCTCGTGGCTGAAGGGCTGCTCACCTTCGCCGAGCGCCGCATCTTCCGCTGGAAGCCGGCGGGGTCCGACAGCTGACGACCGCTTCCGCGCTGCCTTCCGCACATGCCGACGACCGTCTCGGCACCCTCTCCCGCCTGTCGGCGACCGCCCCGGCGCCCCCTCACACGCTGACGGCGACCCCTGTGCCCCTCCCTCTCACAAGGACGTGAACCCCATGCGCAAGACCGCCAGATACGCCTCCCTGGCCACAGCCGGCCTGCTCGCCCTCACCTCGCTCACCGCCTGCGCGAACGACGCCTCGAGCACCGCTTCGACCGGCTCCGGCAGCAAGGGGGACGGCAAGGGGACGAAGGTCAAGATCATGGTCGGTGGCCTCGACAAGGTCATCTACCTGCCCGCGATGCTCACCCAGCGGCTCGGCTACTTCGACTCCGAGGGGCTCGACGTGGAACTGCTGAGCGAACCGGCCGGCGTCCAGGCGGAGACCGCGCTCGTCTCCGGACAGGTCCAGGGGGCCGTCGGCTTCTACGACCACACGCTGGACCTCCAGGTGAAGGGCAAGGACGTGGAGTCGGTCGTGCAGTTCTCGCACGCGCCCGGCGAGGTGGAGATCGTCTCCAACAAGGCGGCCGGTGACATCGCCTCGCCCAAGGACTTCAAGGGCAAGAAGCTCGGCGTCACGGGCCTCGGCTCCTCCACCGACTTCCTCACCAAGTACCTCGCGGTCAAGAACGGCGTGAAGGTCAGCGACTTTACCCCGGTCGCCGTCGGGGCGGGACCGACCTTCATCTCGGCGCTCCAGCAGGGCTCGATCGACGGCGGCATGACCACCGATCCCACCGTCGCGACGATCCTGGACAAGAAGGCCGGCAAGATCCTCCTGGACATGCGTACGCCCCAGGGTTCCGACGAGGCGCTCGGTGGACCGTATCCCTCGTCAAGCCTGTACATGCAGACTGAATGGGTCAACGGTCACAAGGACACCGTCCAGAAGTTGGCCAATGCATTCGTCAAGACGCTCAAGTGGATGTCCACCCACAGCGCGACCCAGATCGCCGACAAGATGCCCGCCGACTACTCGCAGGGCAACAAGCTGCTCTACGCCGTGGCCATCAAGAACACGCTGCCCATGTTCACCAAGGACGGCGTGATGCCCAAGGACGGTCCGGAGACCGTCGAGAAGGTCCTCAAGGCGTTCAACCCCACCATCCAGAACGCCGACGTCGACCTGGACAAGACGTACACGACGGAGTTCGTCGAGAAGGCCGCGCAGAACGCCGGTTGAGCGTCGGCCGAGCGCCGACGCCGAGCGCGCGGTGCCTCCTCACGCGCGGGTCGCCCACACGTAACGGTGTTCCGGGCGGCCCGCGTCGCCGTACTTGAGCGTGAGCCTGGCCCGTCCGGTGCGCTCCAGGAGCTTGAGATAGCGCTGGGCGGTCTGCCGGCTCACCCCGGTCCGGTCGGCGATCTCCTGGGCCGACAGGGGCCCTTCGGCGTTCATCAGGGACCGGCGGACGAGTTCCGCCGTGGTGGGGGAGTGTCCCTTCGGCAGGTCGGGCTCCGCCGACGAGGACAGGGCGCCGAAGATGCGGTCGACCTCGGCCTGCTCCGCCTCGCCGCCGCCGTCCAGGGTGCGGCGCAGCTCGGCATAGGCCTCCAGCCTGGCCCTGAGGCCCGCGAAGGCGAAGGGCTTGACCAGGTACTGGAGCGCGCCGTGCCGCATCGCCGCCTGCACGGTCGTCACGTCCCGCGCCGCCGTCACCATGATCACGTCGGTCTGGTGGCCGCGCCTGCGCATCTCCTGGACCACCTGGAGGCCCGTCTCGTCGGGCAGATAGTGGTCCATGAGGACCAGGTCCACGTGGGGCAGTGCCTCCAGCTGCCGCAGTGCCTCCGCCGCGCTGTGCGCCTCGCCGGCCACGTGGAAGCCGGGCACCTTCTCGACGTACGCGGCGTTGACGCGCGCCACGCGGGTGTCGTCGTCCACGACCAGCACCTCGATCATCACGACTCCTCCTGGGGGGCGGTCTGCTGGGCGGGCGGTGCGGTGAGAGCGGGTCGGGTCCCGGCCGGTGCACTGAGAGCGGGTTGCGTCTCGGCGAGTGCGTCGGGCAGTACGACGGTGAACTCGGCGCCCCCGCCGTCGGCTTCCGCGACGGTCGCGCTGCCGCCCTGGCGCTCGGCGAGCTTGCGGACCAGGGAGAGCCCGAGGCCGCGTCCCCGGTGTGCCGGGGGTTCCTTGGTCGACCAGCCCTCGGTGAAGACCAACTCGCGCTGCTCCACCGGGATCCCGGGCCCGGTGTCCCGCACCCTGAGGACGGCCGTACGGCCCTCGGTGCGCAGTTCGACCTCCACGCGCGCGTGCGGTGCGCCGGCGGCGGCGTCCAGGGCGTTGTCCACGAGGTTGCCCACGATGGTGACCAGCCCGCTCGGATCGACGAGCCGGTCCGGCAGCCGGGTCCGGTCGGAGACCCACAGGGCGACTCCACGCTCGGCCGCGACGGTCGCCTTGCCCACCAGCAGGGCGGCGAGCAAAGGGTCCTCGATCTTCTCGGTTACCTGTTCCGCGGTGGCCCGGTGGTCGCCGACGACCTCTCCGACGAACTCCACGGCGTCCTCGTACATCTCCAGCTCCAGCAGCCCCAGGAGCGTGTGCATCCGGTTCGCGTGCTCGTGGTCCTGTGCCCGCAGCGCGTCGATGAGACCGTGGGTCGAGTCGAGCTCCCGGCCGAGCTGCTCCAGTTCGGTGCGGTCGCGCAGAGTGGCCACCGCACCGCCGTCGTCGGTGGGCATGCGGTTGGCGACCAGCACCCGCTGGCCCCGCACGGTGACCAGATCGGTGCCGGTCACCCGTCCGGCCAGGACGTCGGCCGTACGGCCGTCTCCGAGCGCCTCGTCGGGGGAGCGCCCGACGGCCTCGTCGCCGATGCCGAGCAGCCGCCGTGCCTCGTCGTTGAGCAGGCGGACGCGTCCGGTGCGGTCGAGGGCGACGACGCCCTCCCTGATGCCGTGCAGCATGGCCTCGCGCTCGGCGAGGAGGCCCGAGATGTCGGAGAAGGCCAGGTCACGGGTCTGCCGTTGGACCCGGCGGGAGATGAGCCAGGCGGCCAGCGCACCCACGGCGAGGGCCCCGCCGGCGTAGGCGAACAGCCCGGGGATCGCGTGGATCAGCCGGGCGCGCACGCTGTCGTAGGCGATACCGACCGAGACCGCCCCGACGATCTTGTGCCGGCTGTCGTACAGCGGCACCTTGCCCCGGGCGGTGCGGCCCAGGGTGCCGCTGTCGATCTGCATGATCTCCTTGCCGGCCAGCGCCTGACCGGGGTCGGTCGAGACGATCCTGCCGACCTCGCTGCGGGTCGGATGCGACCAGCGCACGCCTCGCCAGTCCAGCACGACGACATACTCGGCCCCGGTGGCCTTGCGGATCCGCTCCGCCTCCTGCTGGACGGGACCACTGGGCAGCGGCGGCGTGTCCTTGACCTGCTCGGCGATCTGCGGCTCGGCGGCGGTGGTCTGGGCGATGGCGAGCGCCCGGCGCATCGCCTGGTCGTCCAGCTGCTTGCTCAGAGGGGCGAGGAACAGACCGGTCGCGAGCACCGCGACTCCCGCGGCGATCGCCAGCTGCATCAGGAGCACCTGCGAGAACACCCGGCGGGGCAGACCCAGGCGCAGGCGACGGGCGGTGGGAGTGCGGCTCATACCCATGAAGGTACGTGGGGGTGCCCGATCCACCGCAGGGGGTGTGGCGTGGATCTCTTGATCAATATGTGGATGGACTGGTCGGGCGGTCAGCTCGCCAGCATTGTCGAGGCGGTCAACTCCCGCACGGCCACCACGTCCATGCGCGCGGGCGAGCCGAGCACCGACGCTCCGCAGCTCTCCGGGCGGGGTGGCAGGGAGGCGGTCTGGGCCACGAGGACGCGCCAGTGCCGGCCGTCGACGTGTGCGACGGTCACCTCCCAGTGCGGGGCCGCACGGTCGGTCCGTACGACCGTCAGCGCCTCGGCCGCGTACTCGCCCGCCATCGTGCGTACCGCCAGCTCGGCGGCCTGGCCGGGCCGTTCCCAGGCGGAGTTCCCGCGGCACCCCTCGACCACGATCCGGCCCTCCTGGACGCTGTGCAGGACCTGCTTGACGGTGTGGGCCTCGGCGCGGCCGTAGGCGTAGCCGTACGGTAGGACGAGCAGCGTCGGGGAGAAACGGTGACCACCCAGATGGGTGACCTCCCAGACGCCCTCGACGCCCGAGGCGGCCAGTTCCGCGGCGAGCGGGCGGCCGAGGAGGGCGCAGCAGCGGTCCCGCTTGCCGTTGGTGCAGACGAGCGCGAGCGGATCGCCGGTGTGGGCGCGTCCATGGAGCGCGGTGTCGAAGGAGGTGTGGTCACCCCTGCCGAGCGCGGCGAGATCCAGGTCGAGCAGGTCCCGTGGGTCGCGGGTCGTCGCGCTGTGGAGCCACACATTGCCGGGCGTGGTGTGGGCCGCGTACACCTGCCGGACCGCTGGGGTGCCGCTGTCGGCGTGCCGCCCGGGGCGGCGGATGAGTGCGATGCGTACGCCCGTGTCCCTCGCGGCGGTCTCCAGGGCGCGGCCGAGCGCGGGGTCCAGGTGGCTCGAAGTGAGCGCCTTGGCGCCCCAAGGGCCGGGCTGTTCCACGAGCAGCCAGGTCCGCGCGGTGGCCGCGGTTCCGGAAACGGGCTCGTCGAGGTCGTGCGAGACCGTCGTACAGGTACTCACAGAGGTGAGCCTAACCTGACTTGTGCACGGCGGCTTCCGGTCTGGTTCCGGTCAGTGGTACCGACCGGAACCGCAGTCTCTTCAAAGTCGGCCTCGGAGTCACTGCTCGGGCAGCGGCTGCGGCGGCTTCGGGCCCACGTAGATGCCGCTCGGGCGCATGCGCAGGGGACGCTCCCCGTACTCCTCCAGTGCGTGGGCGATCCAGCCCGCCGTTCGGGCGACGGCGAAGACCGTCTCGCCCGCCGTGGCGGGCATGCCGGAGGAAGCGGTGAACACGGCGAGGGCGAGGTCCACGTTGGCGTGCAGGGGGGCGTGCCGGGCCGTGGTGGCCACGATGTCGCGGGCCGCGAGGAGGGCGGGCTCCGCGCGCGGAATCTCCTCCAGGAGGGCGAACAGGGCACGCGCGCGTGGGTCCTCCCCCGGGTAGAGCCGGTGACCGAGGCCGGGGATGCGCCGGCCGGCCCGTAGCTCCTCCGCGATCACGGGGGCCGCGTCGCCCCGCTCGAGCACGTCGAGCAGCAGCTTGTGGGCGAGTCCGCTGGCCGCCCCGTGCAAGGGGCCCTCCAGGACGCCGAGCCCGGCGGAGACGGCCGCGTAGGCGTGCGCGCGGGCCGACGCGGCGACGCGTACCGCGAGAGTCGAGGCGGCGAGGTCGTGGTCGACGAGCAGACCGAGCGCCGTGTCCAGGGCGCGCAAGGACGCCTCGTCGGACTTGCGGCCGCTCAGGCGGGTCCAGAGGCGGCGGGCCAGGGGGCCGTCGTCGCGGCCGCGGTCACGCAGGACGGGTGGCAGGGCGGTGACGAGCGTGGGGATGAGGGTGCGCGCGGTGCCGAGCACGGCCTCCTCGGACAGGTCGAAGCGCAGTGGGTCCGCGGCGGCCGCGGCGATCGCCGCGACCCGCAACCGGTCGGTGGGGCTGGTGTGTTCGGGCAGCGCGTCCACCGCGCGACGGGCCGCCTGTACGGACGCGTCGGGTGCGGTGAAGCTGACGCCGGGGCGCAGCTGTCCGGTCCAGAGCCACTCCGCGATCTCTTCGTAGGAGTGCCGTGCGGCCAGTTCCGTCGCGTCGACACCGCGGAAGTAGTAGCGGTCCCGGTCGATGAACGTGATGCGGGTCCGTACGGCCAGTTCGCCGCTTGACCCCGGACTCCCGCCGCCTTCCCGGCGGTTGCGCCGGGCAAGGGTCTCCACTTCCTTGGCGTCGAAGGTGCTGCCCCGGCCGCCGGGCACGCGTCGGCTGCTGAGCTGGCCGCGGCTGACGTAGGCGTACACGGTCTCGGGCTTCACGCCGAGCACTTCGGCGGCTTCCTTGGTGCTGAGCCGGTGTTCAGCCGGGCCGGAGCGGGGGTCTTGATCGCGCATAAGAGGTCACCGTATCCGCAGCCGGGTGGGTTGATGGCGCATGTTGAGTCCATGTTGATTGGATCAATATTGACAGAGAATGAGTCAACCATGGACAGTCGAATCAAGTCCAGGGAGGAATCATGTCGGTCAACAGGTCCGCAACCACACTCGTCGACGTACCGCGAGGGCTCGCCGGAGTCGTCGTCACCGACACCGAGGTCGGGGACGTGCGGGGGCGCGAGGGGTTCTATCACTACCGCCAGTACTCGGCCGTCGAACTCGCGCAGACCCGGGGCTTCGAGGACGTCTGGCATCTGCTGATCCACGGTGAACTGCCGGACGCCGGACAGGCCGCGGCCTTCCGCGCCGAGACCGCGGCGTTGCGGCGGCTGCCTGGCGAGGTGCGGGCGGCGCTGCCCGCGATCGCGGCGGCGAGCGGACGGTCGGGTCCGCTCGCGGGTATGCGCACCGCCTTGTCGCTGCTCGGGGCGGCGAAGGGGTTCCGTGCGGTGTACGACATCGACCCGGACGAGCGGCGCCGGGACACGCTCGTGGCGGCCGCGGCCGTACCCACGCTGCTCACGGCGCTGCACCGGCTGGGCAAGGGGCTGGAGCCCGTGGAGCCGCGTGAGGACCTCTCGTACGCGGCGAACTACCTCTACATGCTGACGGGTTCGGAACCGGAGCCGGAGCGGGCCCGGGCGGTCGAGCAGTACTTGATCTCAACCATTGATCACGGCTTCAATGCATCAACCTTCACCGCGCGGGTCATCGCGTCGACGGGGGCCGATGTGGCGGCGTGCCTCGTGGGGGCAGTGGGGGCGCTGTCCGGGCCGCTGCACGGCGGGGCGCCCAGTCGGGCGCTGGACACGCTGGACGCGATCGGTGAGCCCGACCGTATCGACTCCTGGATCCGGGAACGCGTACTCGCCGGCGAGCGGATCATGGGCTTCGGCCACGCGATCTACCGCACGGAGGACCCTCGCTCCCGGATGCTCCGGGAGGTTGCCCAGCGCTTCGGCGGCGCCCGCGTGGACTTCGCCGTCGAGGTGGAACGCCATGTCGAGGCGATCCTGGCCGAGTTGAAGCCCGGGCGAGAGCTGCACACCAACGTCGAGTTCTACGCGGGCGTGGTCATGGAGCTGTGCGGGTTGCCGCGCGAGATGTTCACGCCCACCTTTGCCGCGGCGCGGGTGGTGGGGTGGAGCGCGAACATCCTGGAACAGGCGGCGGACTCGAAGATCATTCGGCCGGTGGCGCGGTATGTGGGGGTGGAGGCGCCGGTGGCGGTGCCTCAAGTGGCCTGAGGCGCGCGGGAGGTCCGGCACCGGGAGAATGGTGCCGGACCTGACAAGGCGCCGCTTCTACGGGTGTGTCACAGGACTCGAGACAGTGACTGCGCAGGGCCTGTGGCAGCGGCGACGAGGGTGGCGACCGAATCGACGAGCTTGGCCATCTCCTCGATCTGAACCATGACCTCGCTCAGGCGTCCGGGATGTCGGCCTTGGCCCGTACGAGCGTCTCGCGGGTGATGACCACGATGCGTTCGTAGTCGGCCCGTGCCGCGTCCGGGGGAAGCTGGGAGTCCAGAGAGCCGGTTGCGTCCGTACCGATGACGGCGAAGTTCCCGTCGGCCAGCTCGAAGATGTCCGGGCACGTCGCGCCGGAGGTGCTGCCTCTTTCGCGTGGCGATGCGCCGAGGCGGCGAATGATCTCACTCACTTTTGGTTTCCCTCTGGTCTCACGAATGACGAGCACGCGCACGACGGTTGCGAGGCGAGGCGGCCCTGTGGGGTGCACGCGTCATCCAGCGACGTGAGCGATGGCGGAGTGGGGCTGTCGTACGCGATCACGTGTGAGTGAGCCCCGAGCGGCTGAGTCAACCTCAGCGGCGCCTGGGACAACGGGATACTTGACCTGTTCGTTATGGCCCGACGGTGTGATTTCCACAGGTGGAGCCGTCCGCTTTCCGCTACGCGCTCGGTGGGTCGCCGACCACCCACCACTCCTCGGTGTCCGTTTCCTCCAACTGCCGCAGCAGATCGTCCACCAACTGCCCCAGCTCCGCCTCGTCGGTGTCCGCCAGGCTCGCCCGCTGCTGTCGGGTGGCGTACCAGTAGTCCCTGACGATCGGGTTCTGGAAGATGCCGCGGACGTGCTTGAAGAACTCCTCTTTGGTGAGGTTGCCGATGCGGTAGTAAAAGAGGAGGTTCGTGTACAAAGCGTTTGCGAATAGATACTGGCGGCGCTGCTTGGGAGTCACTGACGCCTCGTAGAGGTCCAGGACCTCGGCGAGTTCGGGGTCGTCCAAGGCCTTGCTCAGCAGTTCCCAGTGCTGGCGCTGCTGGCTGGCCAAGTCGGAGTGGTGGTGGGCACCGGCAGCCAACTCCAGCTCGTCCAGCCGGGCGTGGAGGGATCGCAACGTGTGGCGCTGTGTGGCGAAGGAGGCGGCGACACCCGCCAGCGCGCCGACGCCGACCGCGGCCGCTGTGCTCAGCCCTCGCGTCCAAACCCTTTTTGTGGCCATGTCATCCCCGTTCCAAACGGCCGTCCGCCGGTCGTCGGGGTGCGGGTCGACTGATGGGGACCGGCGAGCGGTGGGCGGCGCTTGCCGTCTCCCAGGGTGCCGAGCGGCTCTGATCGGCGGGGGAGGCGGAGAGGAGGCGCACGGAGGGAAGTGAGGGTCGCACGAACCGGCGCCTTGCCCAACGTCTGCCCCGCGAGCGCTGCTAACAATCGTTCACTGAGAGGGGATTGTTCCGGCTCGTATCCTGGTCCGGCATTCACAGCTCGTCCGTGCGCCGGAACCGCGATCCGGTGCACGCAGCAGCGCGAAAGAGGTCGCACGTTGAGTCAGCCGAGCGGGAGCCCCCGGCAGATCCCGGTCGTCGTCCTCGCCGGATTCCTGGGATCCGGCAAGACCACCCTCCTCAATCATCTGCTCCACCGCAGCGGCGGCAGCCGGATCGGCGCCGTCGTCAACGACTTCGGCGCCATCGAGATCGACGCCATGGCCGTCGCCGGCGCGCTCGGCGACTCCACCGTCTCCCTCGGGAACGGCTGCCTGTGCTGCGCCGTCGACGTCAGCGAGCTCGACGGGTACCTGGCCAAGCTCGCTCACCCCGACGCCGGCATCGACGTCATCGTCATCGAGGCCAGCGGCCTCGCCGAGCCGCAGGAACTCGTCCGCATGGTGCTCGCCAGCGAGGAGCCCGGCATCGTCTACGGCGGTCTCGTCGAGGTCGTCGACGCCGCCGAGTTCGACGACACCCGCGCCAAGCACCCCGAGATCGACCGGCATCTCGCCCTCGCCGACGTGGTCGTCGTCAACAAGCTCGACCGGGCCGCCGACGCCGAGCGCGTCCTGGAGACGGTTCGGTCCCTCGTCGACCGCGCCGCCGTCGTCCCCGCCACCTACGGCCGCATCGACCCCGAGTTCCTCTTCGACTGCCGCCCCGGCGAGGAACGCATCGGACAGCTCTCCTTCGACGATCTCGACGATGTCGACGACCTCCACGACCACACCGACGCACACGGTCACCAAGACCACCTGCACTCCGGCTACGACAGCGTGTCGTTCCGTTCCGACGTGCCCATGGACCCCCGTCGGCTGATGGCCTTCCTCGACACCAGGCCGGAGGGGCTGTACCGGATCAAGGGGTACGTCGACTTCGGGCCGTACGACGTCCGCAGCCGTTACGCCGTCCATGCCGTCGGCAGCTTCCTGCGGTTCTACCCGGAGCCCTGGGGCGCCGGGGACGAGCGTCTCACCCAGCTCGTCCTCATCGGCTCCGGTATCGACACCCGCGCGCTCCACGAGGAACTGGAGGCGGGCAGGCAGAACGCCCCGCACACCGCCGACGAGGCCAGTATGTGGGGCGTCCTGCGTTTCGTGCAGGGGACGGAAGAGGATCCTGACGAACCGGCCTAGACCGGTCCCGCCACCACCGACACTGTCTTTCCGAGGGACACGCCTGAGCCGTCCCGGCGCGGGTCCATCTCCGGGAGGTCTGCCGGGGTGCCGTTCTTCTGCGCGGCGCGGGCCGGGACGGCGCCCGCCCAGGCCAGGGACAGGCAGTCCTCGCCCTTCAGGAACCGCTGGCAGCGCACACCACCGGTGGCGCGGCCCTTGCGCGGGTACTGGTCGAACGGCGTCAGCTTGGCCGTCGTCTGGACCGAGTCGTCGAGCGTGCCGCGCGAGCCCGCGACCGTGAACACGACCGCGTCCGCCGCCGGGTCCACCGCGGTGAACGAGATGACCTTCGCGCCCTCGGTCAGCTTGATGCCCGTCATACCGCCCGCCGGACGGCCCTGCGGCCGGACCTGCGACGCCTGGTAGCGCAGCAGTTGCGCGTCGTCGGTGATGAAGACCAGGTCCTCCTCGCCCGTGCGCAGCTCGACCGCGCCGACGATCCGGTCGCCCTCCTTGAGCGTGATGACCTCCAACTCGTCCTTGTTGGACGGATAGTCGGGGACCACCCGCTTGACGACGCCCTGTTCGGTGCCGAGCGCCAGACCGGGGGAGGACTCGTCCAGCGTGGTCAGGCAGACCAGCGTCTCGCCGTCCTCAAGGGAGAGGAACTCCGCCAGCGGGGCGCCCCCCGCGAGGTTCGCCGCCGACTCCGGGAGCTGCGGGAGGTCGATGACGTTGATCCGCAGCAGGCGGCCCGCCGAGGTCACCGCGCCGACCTCGCCCCGCGCGGTGGCCGGCACCGCCGAGACGATCACGTCGTGCTTGGCGCGCTTGCCGCCCGCCTCCTCCGGGAACGGCTCGCCGTTGGCCGTACGGCCCAGCAGCCCCGTCGAGGACAGCAGCACCCGGCACGGGTCGTCCGCCACCTGGAGCGGAACGGCGGCGACAGGAGCCGTCGCCCCGGCCTCCAGCAGGACCGTGCGCCGCTCGGTGCCGTACTTCTTGGCGACCGCGGCCAGTTCGGCCGAGACCAGCTTGCGCAGCTCGGCGTCCGACTCCAGGATCCGGGTCAGCTCCGCGATCTCCGCGTTGAGGCGGTCCTGCTCCGACTCCAGCTCGATGCGGTCGAACCGGGTCAGGCGCCGCAGGGGCGTGTCCAGGATGTACTGCGTCTGGATCTCGCTCAGCGAGAAGCGCTCGATCAGGCGCTCCTTCGCCTGTGCGGAGTTGTCGCTGGAGCGGATGATCCGGATGACCTCGTCGATGTCGACCAGGGCGGTGAGCAGACCCTCGACCAGGTGCAGCCGGTCGCGCCGCTTGGTGCGCCGGAACTCGCTGCGGCGGCGCACCACCTCGAAGCGGTGGTCGAGGTAGACCTCCAGGAGCTCCTTGAGGCCGAGTGTGAGGGGCTGCCCGTCCACCAGCGCCACGTTGTTGACGCCGAAGGACTCCTCCATGGGCGTCAGCTTGTAGAGCTGCTCCAGGACCGCCTCCGGCACGAAGCCGTTCTTGATCTCGATGACCAGCCGCAGGCCGTGCGCGCGGTCGGTGAGGTCCTTGACGTCGGCGATGCCCTGGAGCTTCTTCGCGCCGACCAGGTCCTTGATCTTGGCGATCACCTTCTCCGGGCCGACCGTGAAGGGCAGCTCGGTGACGACCAGGCCCTTGCGGCGCGCGGTCACCGTCTCCACCGACACCGTGGCGCGGATCTTGAAGGTGCCGCGGCCCGTCTCGTAGGCGTCCCGGATGCCGGACAGGCCGACGATCCGGCCGCCGGTGGGCAGGTCGGGGCCCGGGATGTGCTTCATCAGGGCGTCCAGATCCGCGTTCGGGTAGCGGATCAGGTGGCGGGCGGCCGCGATGACCTCGGTGAGGTTGTGCGGCGCCATGTTGGTGGCCATGCCGACGGCGATGCCCGAGGCGCCGTTCACCAGGAGGTTGGGGAAGGCGGCGGGCAGCGCGCCCGGCTCCTGCTCCTGGCCGTCGTAGTTGGGCGCGAAGTCGACGGTGTCCTCGTCGATGGACTCCGTCATCAGGCTCGCGGCCTCGGCCGCGCGGCACTCGGTGTACCGCATGGCGGCCGGCGGGTCGTCATTGCCCAGCGAACCGAAGTTCCCGTGGCCGTCGATCAGCGGCACGCTCATCGAGAAGGGCTGGGCCATGCGCACGAGGGCGTCGTAGATCGACGCGTCTCCGTGCGGGTGCAGCTTGCCCATGACCTCGCCGACGACGCGGGCGCACTTCACATAGCCGCGGTCGGGGCGCAGGCCCATCTCGTTCATCTGGTAGACGATGCGCCGGTGCACCGGCTTGAGGCCGTCGCGGGCGTCGGGGAGCGCGCGGGAGTAGATGACCGAGTACGCGTACTCGAGGTACGAGCCCTTCATCTCGTCCACGACGTCGATGTCGAGGATCCGCTCCTCGTACGAGTCGTCGGGCGGCGGGGTCTTCGTGCTGCGGCGGGCCATCGCTGCCGGCTCCTCTTTTCTGGTCGCTCGCCTACGGGTCGCTCACATCGGCCCTTTGGCTCACTCTTGCTGAAGCGTGAACAGGATCTGACGCGGACCATTGTGGACCGCGGCACTGACAGTCCGGGCCAGGACCCGGCTCGGCCGCTCGGCCGACGACCATCACGCCGCCCGGCCGACCGCCGTCACACCGCCTGACCCGACGACCGTCACGCCGTCCGGCCGACGATCACCGGGCCGCCGGCCCGGCGACCGCGCAGCGCCCTGCTCACGGTTGCCCGCAGGCTACGCGATCCGCTGTGGGCGTACGCGCCCCGGGAACTTCACCGAGGGTCCGCACGCTTGCATACAGTGGCAGGACCGGCAGGAAATCAGCACCACGAACCGCGGTTTCCACGACCGCGACCGCGATCGAAGGGACGTACATGCCCATGGGTCACACGGCCACAGACCAGGCAGGCACCGGGGGCCTGACAGCGACCGAGCACCGCCTGGCCAACGGGCTGCGCGTGGTGCTCTCCGAGGACCACCTGACCCCGGTCGCGGCGGTGTGCCTCTGGTACGACGTCGGTTCGCGCCACGAGGTCAAGGGGCGTACCGGTCTTGCTCACCTCTTCGAGCACCTGATGTTCCAGGGTTCGAAGCAGGTGCACGGCAACGGGCACTTCGAGCTCGTCCAGGGCGCGGGCGGCTCGCTCAACGGCACCACCAGCTTCGAGCGCACCAACTACTTCGAGACCATGCCGACCCACCAGCTGGAGCTGGCCCTCTGGCTGGAGGCCGACCGCATGGGCTCCCTGCTGGCCGCCCTCGACGACGAGTCGATGGAGAACCAGCGCGACGTCGTCAAGAACGAGCGCAGGCAGCGCTACGACAACGTCCCCTACGGCACCGCGTTCGAGAAGCTGACCGCGCTCGCCTACCCCGAGGGCCACCCCTACCACCACACCCCGATCGGCTCGATGGCCGACCTGGACGCGGCCACGCTGGAGGACGCGCGCGCGTTCTTCCGGACGTACTACGCGCCCAACAACGCGGTTCTGTCGGTGGTCGGCGACATCGACCCGGAGCAGACGCTCGCCTGGATCGAGAAGTACTTCGGCTCCATCCCCTCGCACGACGGCAAGCCCGCCCCGCGCGACGGCTCCCTGCCGGAGACCATCGGCGAGCAGCTGCGCGAGGTCGTCGAGGAGGAGGTCCCCGCGCGCGCGTTGATGGCCGCCTACCGGCTGCCGCACGACGGCACCCGTGAGGCGGACGCCGCCGACCTCGCCCTGACCGTCCTGGGCGGCGGCGAGTCCTCCCGCCTCTACAACCGGCTGGTACGGCGCGACCGTACGGCCGTCGCGGCCGGCTTCGGGCTGCTGCGGCTGGCCGGAGCGCCCTCCCTGGGCTGGCTGGACGTGAAGACCTCCGGTGACGTCGAGGTGCCGGTCATCGAGGCCGCCATCGACGAGGAGCTCGCCCGGTTCGCCGCCGAGGGCCCCACCGCCGAGGAGATGGAGCGCGCCCAGGCCCAGTTGGAGCGCGAGTGGCTGGACCGGCTCGGCACCGTCGCGGGCCGCGCCGACGAACTGTGCCGCTACGCCGTCCTGTTCGGCGACCCGCAGCTCGCCCTGACCGCCGTGCAGCGCGTCCTGGACGTGAGCGCGGAGGAGGTGCAGGCGGTCGCCAAGGCCAAGCTGCGCCCCGACAACCGCGCGGTGCTCGTCTACGAGCCCACCGCCCCGGCCGAGATCGCCGACAGTGCCGAGGACGCCTCCGAGGACCCGGAAGCCGCGGCGACCGTAGAAGCCACCGACGAGAACGAGGAGGCGGCCAAGTGACCGAGCTCGCCGCGATGGAATTCCACCCGCAGCCGCAGGCGGGCGAGCCCAAGGTCTGGGCCTTCCCCGCCCCCGAGCGCGGGACGCTCGACAACGGCCTGACCCTCCTGCGCTGCCACCGCCCCGGCCAGCAGGTCGTCGCCGTCGAGGTGCTCCTGGACGCGCCCCTGGACGCCGAACCGGCCGGCCTGGACGGCGTCGCCACGATCATGGCGCGCGCCTTCTCCGAGGGCACCGACAAGCACTCCGCCGAGGAGTTCGCCGCCGAGCTGGAGCGCTGCGGCGCCACCCTCGACGCGCACGCCGACCACCCGGGCGTCCGCCTGAGCCTCGAAGTGCCCGCCTCCCGGCTGGCCAAGGCGCTCGGTCTGCTGGCCGACGCCCTCAGGGCGCCCGCGTTCGCGGACAGCGAGGTCGAGCGGCTCGTCACCAACCGCCTGGACGAGATCCCGCACGAGCTGGCCAACCCCTCGCGCCGCGCCGCCAAGGAGCTCTCCCGGGAGCTGTTCCCGGCGGACTCGCGCATGTCGCGCCCGCGCCAGGGCACCGAGGAGACCGTCGAGAACATCGACTCCGCTGCCGTACGTGCCTTCTACGAGAAGCACGTGCGCCCCGCCACCGCGACCGCAGTGGTCGTCGGCGACCTCACCGGCATCGACCTGGACGCGCTGCTCGCCGACACCCTCGGCTCCTGGACCGGTTCCCAGGCCCAGCCGCGCCCGGTGCCGCCGGTGACCGCCGACGACACCGGACGGGTCGTCATCGTGGACCGCCCCGGCGCCGTCCAGACGCAGCTGCTGATCGGCCGTATCGGAGCCGACCGGCACGCACGCGTGTGGCCCGCGCAGGTGCTCGGCACGTACTGCCTCGGCGGCACCCTCACCTCCCGCCTGGACCGCGTCCTGCGCGAGGAGAAGGGCTACACCTACGGCGTACGGGCGTTCGGGCAGGTCCTCAGGTCCGCCCCGGACGGCTCGGGCGCCGCGATGCTCGCCATCAGCGGCTCGGTCGACACCCCCAACACCGGTCCCGCCCTGGACGACCTGTGGAAGGTGCTGCGCACGCTCGCCGAGGGCGGTCTCACCGACGCCGAGCGCGATGTCGCCGTACAGAACCTCGTGGGTGTGGCGCCGCTCAAGTACGAGACCGCGGCGGCCGTCGCGAGCACGCTGGCCGACCAGGTCGAGCAGCACCTGCCGGACGACTACCAGGCGACGCTGTACCAGCAGCTCGCCGCGACCGGCACCGTCGAGGCCACCGCGGCCGTCGTGAACGCCTTCCCGGTGGACCGGCTGGTGACGGTCCTGGTCGGCGACGCGGCCGCCATCAAGGAGCCTGTCGAAGCCCTCGGCATCGGCGAAGTCAAGGTCGTGACCGCCGAGTAGAGGCAGCACGACCGAGGGGCCCTGGTGACGGAAGCGTCGCCAGGGCCCTTTCGACACCCAGGTCTCTTAGATGTCCGAATTGGGCCGGAGGTTGCCTGTCTGCCCTGTGGGATGCGCTACAAAAACCGTGATCGGTTTGGGGATTGAAAGTTGCCCCGCTTAGCGTCCTCTGGGCTGTCCGTCAGGCACCGAGCCGCGTCCGCGGCACCGGACAGTCATCGCCGAGTCCCCGTACGGCGCGAGCCAGGGGAGCCGGGGACCCACCACACGTCCCTGGGGTGAATCGGGCGCCCGCGCACCGCGAGGGGGCCCGTAGGAGACCTTCCTGCTCCGAACCCGTCAGCTAACCCGGTAGGCGAGAAGGAAGGAAAGGACCAGCCACCACATGGCGTTCACCTGCGCCACCGGGAAGCACCGCCGTCCCAGCCGCATGAAGCGCACCACCGCCCGCGCCGCGGGCGTCGCCGCCCTCGCCACCACCGGCGTCATCGGCACCATCGCCGCCCCGGCGCTCGCCGCCGACAACTCCGTCAGCTCCGTCGAGCAGAGCGGCCTCATGCCCGTCGTCAGCACCGGCGAGTCGCTCGCCGCACAGATCGACGCCCAGGCCGTGGCCCAGGAGCAGGCCGCCGCGCAGAAGAAGGCGGCCGCCGAGGCCAAGCGCAAGGCCGAGGCCAGGGCCAAGGAGATCCGCGAGGCCAAGGAGCGCGCCGCGCGTGAGGCCGAGCGCAAGCGCCTCAACGCCTTCGTCGCCCCGATCTCCGGCTCCTACATCTCCACCGGCTACAAGAGCGGCGGCTCCCTGTGGTCGTCCGGCAGCCACACCGGGGTCGACTTCCACGCCGCCAGCGGCACCTCCGTGCACGCGGTCGGCCGCGGCACCGTCGTGGAGGCCGGCTGGGGAGGGTCGTACGGCAACAACATCGTGATCAGGATGGCCGACGGCACGTACACCCAGTACGGCCATCTGTCGTCCATCGGCGTCTCGGTCGGTCAGTCCGTCACCCCCGGCCAGCAGATCGGCCTGTCCGGCGCGACCGGCAACGTCACCGGACCGCACCTGCACTTCGAGGCGCGCACCAGCCCCGAGTACGGCTCGGACATCGATCCCGTCGCCTACCTGCGCTCGCACGGCGTCAACGTCTGACGCCCCCGGCGCGACCCCCGCGCGATCCCCACGAGACCCCGGCTCCCGCGAGCCGGGGTTTCGTCGTTTCCGCCGCCGTGTTGTCCAAAAAATATCCCCGGATTCCGGCCCGCCGTCGGAAATTCCCGCGGATTGCAATAGAGTCACTGAACACACGTCAATCGGCGACGTTTCACGGGGATTAAGACGGAGGTCGGACATGCGTATTCCGGCGCACTCGGTATGCACGGCGATCCGGGACGACATCGTCGCCGGTGTCCACGAGCGCGGCAGCCGGCTCACCGAGGAACTGCTCGCCCGTCGCTACGGCGTCTCCCGCGTCCCCGTCCGGGAGGCCCTGCGCACCCTGGAGGCCGAGGGCTTCGTCGTGACCCGGCGGCACGCGGGCGCGTGCGTCGCCGAACCCACCGAGCAGGAGGGCGCGGACCTCCTGGAGATGCGCATGCTCCTCGAGCCGCTCGGCGCCGCCCGGGCCGCCCAGCGGCGCACCGAGGCCCATCTGAAGGTGCTGCGCGGCCTGGTCCGGCTGGGCCAGGAGCGGGCCAGGCGGGGCAACAGCGAGGATCTGCGCTCCCTGGGGAGCTGGTTCCACGAGACGCTGGCCCAGGCCGCCGGCAGCCCCGCGATGACGTCGATACTGACCCAGCTGCGGCACAAGATCGCCTGGATGTACATCGTGGACGCACCCGCCGACCCGGTGGAGTCGTGGGCGGAGCACGGCGCGATCGTGGACGCGGTGGCGCGCGGGGACGGCGAGCGCGCGCGGGCGATCACGGCCCTGCACACCGAGCGCTCGAGCGCGGCGCACCGGCCGCGGTTCACCTCGGGGGCGGATCGCGCCGACCGTGTGAGGACCTCGCAACATCCTGTAAACGTGACGGGTCTGCGGCATTAACACGGGCGCCGTATACAAAGAGGGGGCAATTCGTGGGGCAGTAATTCTGCTGCCCGTGAAAGGGAAATGCGAAGGGCCCGCCCGATAATTCGGACGAGCCCTTCGACTGTTTTTACCGCGCTGTGCCCCGGAGAACTCAGACGGTCTCGGGAAGCTCCTCGAGTCCCTCGGCGACCAGCTTCGCGAGCCGGTCGAGGGCTGCGTCCGCGCCCTCGGCGTCGGAGGCGAGGACGACCTCCTCGCCGCCCTGGGCGCCGAGGCCCAGAACGCCCAGCATGGAGGCCGCGTTGACGGGGTTGCCGTCGGCCTTGGCGATCGTCACCGGGATACCTGCGGCCGTGGCGGCCCGGACGAAGATGGAAGCGGGGCGGGCGTGGAGGCCCTCGGCCCAGCCGACGTTGACGCGGCGCTCAGCCATGTGATGCTGCCCTTCGGTGTTCAGGGTTGTCTAGACCAGTTTCCCACACGTGAAACGTCTCCGGACAGGACCGGAGTCCTCCCGGGGTGAAGTCGTCGGACCGCGGCCTCGGCCCGACATCCGTCCTCGCGCGTTCTCCACAGACTGCCTCGCGCCGTTGTCGTACGCGAGCCGTACTCTGGGGCCCATGCAGAGCGCGTCGGACCGGCACGAGTACCCCGCCCACTGGGAGGCCGACGTAGTGCTGCGCGACGGCGGCACCGCGCGCATCAGGCCCATCACCGTCGACGACGCCGATCGCCTGGTCAGCTTCTATGAGCAGGTCTCGGACGAGTCGAAGTACTACCGCTTCTTCGCGCCCTACCCGCGCCTGTCCGCCAAGGACGTCCACCGCTTCACGCACCACGACTTTGTGGACCGGGTGGGACTCGCCGCCACGGTCGGCGGCGAGTTCATCGCCACCGTACGCTACGACCGCATCGGCGAGGACGGCATGCCCGCCTCCGCCCCCGCCGACGAGGCCGAGGTCGCCTTCCTCGTCCAGGACGCCCACCAGGGCCGCGGCGTGGCCTCCGCCCTCCTCGAACACATCGGCGCCGTCGCCCGCGAGCGCGGCATCCGGCGCTTCGCCGCCGAGGTGCTGCCCGCCAACGTCAAGATGATCAAGGTGTTCACCGACGCCGGGTACACCCAGAAGCGCAGCTTCGAGGACGGCGTCGTACGCCTGGAGTTCGACCTGGAGCCCACCGACCGCTCGCTCGCCGTGCAGTACGCGCGCGAACAGCGCGCCGAGTCCCGGTCGGTGCAGCGGCTGCTCGCCCCCGGCTCGGTCGCCGTGGTCGGCGTCGGCCGTACCCCCGGCGGCGTGGGCCGCAGCGTGCTCGCCAACATCCGGGACTACGGCTTCGAGGGCCCCTTGTACGCCGTGAACAAGGCGTTCCCGGAGGAGCAGAAGGAGGTCGACGGGGTCCCCGCGCACCGCTCGGTCCGCGACATCGACGGCCCCGTCGACCTCGCGGTCGTCGCCGTACCGGCCGAGCACGTCCCCGAGGCCGTCGCCGAGTGCGGGGCACATGGCGTGCAGGGACTCGTCGTGCTGTCCGCCGGGTACGCCGAGAGCGGCCCCGAGGGACGCGAGCGCCAGCGTGAACTCGTCCGGCACGCACGCGCGTACGGCATGCGGATCATCGGCCCGAACGCCTTCGGGATCATCAACACCTCCCCGGACGTCCGGCTGAACGCGTCCCTGGCCCCCGAGACCCCCCGCCCCGGCCGGATCGGCCTGTTCGCCCAGTCCGGTGCCATCGGCATCGCCCTGCTCTCCCGGCTGCACCGCCGCGGCGGCGGGGTCACCGGCGTCACCGGCGTCTCCACCTTCGTCTCCTCCGGCAACCGCGCGGACGTCTCCGGCAACGACGTCCTGCAGTACTGGTACGACGACCCGGACACCGACGTCGTCCTCATGTACCTGGAGTCCATCGGCAACCCCCGCAAGTTCACCCGCCTCGCCCGGCGTACGGCGGCGGCGAAGCCCCTGGTCGTCGTGCAGGGGGCGGGATCGGCCCCGCAGGGCCACGCCGTGCGCGCCACCCGCCTGCCGCACGCCACGGTGTCCGCGCTGCTGAGGCAGGCCGGCGTGATCCGCGTGGACACCATCACCGAACTCGTCGACACCGGCCTGCTGCTGGCTCGCCAGCCGCTGCCCACCGGGCCCAGGGTGGCGATCCTCGGCAACTCCGAGTCGCTCGGCCTGCTCACCTACGACGCCTGCGTGGCCGAGGGCCTCAAGCCGACGCCCCCGCTGGACCTGACCACGGCCGCCGCGCCGGAGGACTTCCACGTGGCCCTCGCGCGCGCGTTGGCCGACGACGCCTGCGACGCGGTGATCGTGACGGCGATCCCCGCGGTCGGCCAGGGATCCGTCGGCGACGCCGCGCTCGCCGAGGCCCTCAGGTCCGCCGCCGAGCAGGTCCCCGGCAAGCCGGTCCTCGTGGTGCACGTCGAACTCGGCGGCCTCGCCCAGGCCCTGTCCGCGGCGACCAGCACCGCACCCCAGGCCGCCGCGGGCCCGCCGACGATCCGCGCCGACCACCCCTTCCGTGCGCTGGACCGGCTCCAGGCCGCACCGGCCCCCGCCCGGCCGCCCGCCCCCGAGACCTCCGACCGCCTCATCCCGGCCTACCCCGCCGCCGAGCGCGCGGTGCGGGCCCTGGCCGACGTGGTGGAGTACGCCCAGTGGCGCCGGGAAGCGGCCGAACCCGGCAAGGTGCCCGACTACGAGAACATCGACGAGAAGGGCGCGGCCACCCTCATCGACGGCCTCCTCACGCGGGGGCAGGGCCTCACCCTCGGCGCCGACGAGACCTGCGAGCTGCTCGGCAGGTACGGCATAGAGGTGCACCGTGCCCTGCCCGCGCCCACCTCAGACGCGGCCGCGGAGGCCGCCCGCACCCTCGGCTACCCGGTCGCCCTCAAGGCCACCGCCCCGCACCTGCGCCACCGCGCCGACCTCGGTGGCGTACGCCTCGACCTCGCCGACGAGGAGCAGCTGCGGCGGGCGTACACCGAGCTGACCGAGCTGTTCGGCCCGCCCGACGAACTGCGGCCCGTGGTGCAGGGGATGGCCCCGCGCGGGGTGGACACCGTGATCCGGGCCGTCATCGACCCCGCCGCCGGTGCCGTCCTGTCCTTCGGGCTCGCGGGGGCCGCCTCGCAGCTGCTGGGCGACACCGCGCACCGGCTGATTCCGGTCACCGACCGGGAGGCGACGACCCTGGTCCGCTCGATCCGGACGGCCCCGCTCCTCTTCGGCTGGCGCGGCTCCACGCCCGTCGACACACCCGCCCTCGAGGAGCTGCTGCTGCGGGTGTCCCGGCTGGTCGACGACCATCCCGAGGTCGTGGCGGTCACCCTGGAGCCGGTCGTCGTCGCTCCGCGTGGCCTGAGCGTCCTCGGCGCCTCCGTACGGCTCGCGCCGCCGCCCGCCCGCGACGACCTCGGCCCGCGGACACTCCCCACGTACTGAGCTGCGGCGAGCGGTGCCTCGCAGTCAGTGCGCCCCCGTAGGATGGACGTCATGGCCAAGACCAGTACGACGACCCAGGGGCTGCGCGCGGCGATCGAACGCAGCGGCTACTACCCGGCCCTCGTGGCCGAGGCGGTGGAGGCCGCCGTGGGCGGTGAGCCCATCCGGTCGTACCTGGTCCACCAGGAGACGACGTTCGACCAGAACGAGGTGCGGCGGCACGTGACCGTGCTCGTCCTCACCGGCAACCGCTTCATCGTCAGCCACACCGACGAACAGGCCGCGGACAGCACGTCCCCGACGCCGTACGCCACCACCTCCACGGAGTCCGTCAAGCTTGGCCGGATCTCGTCGGTCGTGGTCAGCCGGGTCGTCGCCAACCCCGAGCAGTACCAGCCGGGCACCCTGCCCCGCGAGGTCGTGCTGACCATCGGCTGGGGCGCGGTCTCCCGCATCGACCTGGAGCCCGCCGCCTGCGGCGACCCCAACTGCGAGGCGGACCACGGCTACACCGGCAGCTCCACGGCCGACGACCTCAGCCTGCGCGTCAGCGAGGCGGGGGACGGCCCGGACACCGTGCGCCAGGCGCTCGCCTTCGCGCAGGCCATCTCCGAGGCGACCGCGGACGTCACCCGCTGATGGCACAGCCGGCCGCCTGGGACCACCCCGAACCCCTCGCCCTCGACACCGCGCCCGTCCCCGAGTACGGCTCCGGCTCCCTCGCCGATCTGCTGCCCACCCTCGCCGCCGGCATGGCCGTACCGGACATGACCGCCGCGATCACCGAGCTCACCCCCGCCGACCGGAACTGCGTGTTCCTGATCGACGGCCTGGGCTGGGAGCAGCTGAAGGCGCACCCGGACGAGGCGCCCTTCATGACCTCGCTGCTCAGCAGCTCGCGGGGCGGCACCGGCCGCCCCCTGACCACCGGTTACCCGGCGACCACCGCGACCTCCCTCGCCTCCGTCGGCACCGGCCGGCCGCCGGGCGCCCACGGCCTGCCCGGCTACACCGTGCGCAACCCGGCCACCGGCGAGCTGATGAACCAGCTGCGCTGGCAGCCGTGGACCAAGCCCGGGGCCTGGCAGCCGTACCCCACCGTCTTCCAACTCGCCCACCAGGCAGGGGTGCACGCGGCCCAGGTCTCCTCGCCCACCTTCCAGAACACCCCGCTGACCAAGGTCGCGCTCAGCGGCGGGACCTTCCACGGGCGGCTGTCCGGCGAGGAGCGCGTGGACCTCGCGGCCGAGCAACTGGCCGCCGGTGACCGCTCGTTGGTGTACACGTACTACGCCGAGGTGGACGGCGCGGGCCACCGCTTCGGCGTCGACTCCGACACCTGGCGCGGCCAGTTGATGTACGTCGACCGCCTGGTCCAGCGCCTCGCCGAGCAACTCCCGTCGAACAGCGCGCTGTACGTCACCGCCGACCACGGCATGGTCGACATCCCCTTCGACGAGCAGCACCGCATCGACTTCGACGAGGACTGGGAGCTGCGCGCCGGGGTCGCCCTGCTGGGTGGCGAGGGCCGGGCCCGCCATGTGTACGCGGTGCCGGGCGCCGCCGGCGACGTGCTGACCTGCTGGCGCGAGGTGCTCGGCGAGCAGTTCTGGGTCGCCTCACGCGACGAGGCCATCGCGGCGGGCTGGTTCGGACCGCCGGACCACGTCGACGAGCGGGTGTACGACCGCATCGGTGACGTGGTCGCCGCGGCCCGCGACGACGTCCTGCTCATCGCCTCCGAGCGGGAGCCGAAGGAGTCGGCGATGGTCGGCAACCACGGCTCCATGACCCCCGCCGAGCAACTCGTCCCGCTGCTCGAAGTACGCTCCTGAAGCCGATCCGGCCCTGTCCGCCGCAGAAACCGAAAGGTGCTCGACTCGCCATGCCCGAGCTGGTGTTCTTCTCCGGAACCATGGACTGCGGGAAGTCCACGCTGGCTCTCCAGATCGAGCACAACCGCTCGGCACGCGGCCTGACGGGCATGATCTTCACCCGGGACGACCGGGCCGGCGAGGGCAAACTCTCCTCGCGGCTCGGCCTGGTCACCGACGCCGTGGAGGTCGAGGACGGCCAGGACCTGTACGCCTACCTCGTCGACCACCTCTCCCGCGGCGGCGTCGCGGACTACGTGATCGCGGACGAGGCGCAGTTCCTCGCGCCGGAGCAGATCGACCAGCTCGCCCGCGTGGTCGACGACCTGGACCTCGACGTCTACGCCTTCGGCATCACCACCGACTTCCGCTCCAAGCTGTTCCCCGGTTCCCAGCGCCTGGTGGAACTCGCCGACCGGGTCGAGGTCCTCCAGGTGGAGGCCCTGTGCTGGTGCGGCGCCCGGGCCACCCACAACGCCCGTACCGTCAACGGCGAGATGGTCGTCGAGGGCGCCCAGGTGGTCGTCGGCGACGTCAACCAGTCCGACGACATCGGCTACGAGGTCCTGTGCCGCCGGCACCACCGCCGCCGTATGACCGCGGGTACGGCCCGGGCGGCCGCCCTGTCCCCGGACGTCCTGCCGGTCGAGCAGACCGCCGCGCACGCCTGACCGAGGGCCTCAGCCCGGTGCCGGGCCTCGGACGTCCGGCCGGGGGCTTCAGCGTGGGTTCTCGATGAGTGAGAACCGCGCCCCCTCCGGGTCCGCCACCGTGGCCACGCGCCCGTGCGGGCTGTCGTGGGGCGGACGGAGGACGTGCCCTCCGAGGTCCACGAGGAGCCCGGTCGCCGCGTCGGCGTCGGACACCTCGAAGTACGTCATCCAGTGCGGGCCCCGGTCCCGGGGGAGGGCGTGGCCGACGCCGTGGAGGCCGGCCACCGGGCGGCCGCCGGCATGGAGGGTGACGTAGTCGAAGTCGGCGGAGACCGCCGGCTCCCCCTCGAGGCCGAACACCGTCTCGTAGAACTTGGTGACGCTCACCGTCTCGAAGGTGAGCAGCTCGTGCCAGGCGGGGGTGCCCGGTACGCCCGCGACGGACGTGCCGAGATGCGCGGCCGCCTGCCACACGCCGAAGACGGCCCCGGACGGGTCGGAGCCGATCACCAGCCGGCCGGCGTCCCCGGCGTCCAGCGGTCCCACCCCCACCGTGCCGCCGCACAGCCGTACCGTCTCGGCCGTCAGGTCGATGTCCTCCGAGGCGAGATAGGGCGTCCACGCGACCGGAAGATGCCGGTCGGGCGGCAACTGGCCGATCCCGGCGACCTCCTGGCCGTCCAGCAGGGCCCGGACATAGGGCCCGAGCTGCTGCGGTCCCGGTACGAACTCCCAGCCGAACAGGGCTCCGTAGAACTCCTGGGTGGCGGCCATCCCGTGCACCATCAGACTCACCCAGCAGGGCGTACCGGGCGTGTGCCGAGCGGGCCGGGCTGCCGGCTCCCTTGCCTCGGTCATCGTCACTCTCTCCTCGGCCCCTCGTGGGGACCGTGTCGTGTCCGCTGTCCGGACCTCCGTGCCGATGCTCGCACCACCCGCGGTGCCGCGCGCTCCGGGCGCGCCGCCGCACGGCACCCCCGTGCCCCGAGGGTGCCTGTCGCGCGGCTGCCCGTCCATGGCCGGGCGATGGCCGAGGGACGGCGATCGGCTGTACAGCATGTGCCCGTTCCCGTACGCCTCGTGATCGGGCCTGCTCGGCCGAGCAGAGTAGCCGGACATGGACGACGCGGCCACCCCGTGCGCGAGGATGGTGGCCATGAACGCCATCATCTCCGCATCCGAACTCGCGAGCGATCTGGCGGGCCCGAAGCCGCCCGTCCTGCTCGACGTCCGCTGGCAGTTGAGCGTGGCCAAGGCGGCCGGCGAGCCGCCTTTCGACGGCCGTGCCGAGTACGCGGCCGGGCACATCCCGGGCGCCGTCTACGTCGACCTGGACCGGGAGCTGGCCGGCCCGGCCGGCAGCGGCGGACGGCACCCGCTGCCCGACCTCGCGCAGTTCGGCGCCGCCATGCGCCGCGCGGGTGTCTCCGCGGACCGGCCGGTGGTCGTGTACGACGGCGGACAGGGCTGGGCGGCCGCCCGCGCGTGGTGGCTGCTGCGCTGGACGGGTCACCCGGACGTGCGAGTCCTCGACGGCGGATTGACGTCCTGGGACGGCCCGCTCCAGTCCTCGGTGCCGGGCCCCGCGCTCGCCGAGGGCGACTTCGAGCCGGTGCCCGCGGCGGCCGGTCTGCTCGACGCCGACGAGGCCGCGGCACTCGCCCGCGCGGGTGTGCTGCTGGACGCGCGCGCGGGGGAGCGGTACCGCGGAGAGGTGGAGCCCATCGACCGGGTCGGCGGTCACATCCCGGGTGCCCGGTCCGCGCCCACCACGGACAACGTCGGCCCGGACGGCCGCTTCCTGCCTGCGGAGGAGCTGCGCGCCCGCTTCAAGTCCCTCGGCGCCGGCGACGACACCGAGGTCGGCGTCTACTGCGGCTCCGGCGTCTCCGGCGCCCACGAGGTGCTGGCCCTGGCGGTCGCGGGCATCCCGGCGGCCCTGTACGTCGGTTCCTGGTCGGAGTGGTCCTCGGACCCGGAGCGCCCGGTCGCGGTGGGCCCGGATCCGCAGTAGGCGTACGGCGGATCCCGCTCACGGCAGATCCCGGTGGGCATGCTGCGGATCCCCGGTGGGCACGACGGATCCCGAGCACGCACACAGCAGTAGGGCCCGCCTCTGCCCGAGTCGGGCCCTCACGGCCGTAGAACCGGCTACTCCTGCTTCTTCCTCCGGGTGCCGAACACGATCTCGTCCCAGCTCGGGACCGCCGCTCTACGGCCCGGGCGGACGCCGTCGGCCTCGGCCTGGCGGTCGGTCGCGCCGATGAGGCGGTCGCGGTGGCTGGCCACCGAACGCGGCATGAGGACGTCCGCGTAGGCGGAACCCGCCGAGGCGGCGGGAGCCGGGGGCTCCTCCGCCTCGGGCTCCGGGTCGGGCTCCTCGACGGTCGCCGTCTCGGACGGCCGCTCGGGTACGACCATGTCGCCCCGGAAGCTCGGCACCGCCTCCAACAGGCTGGTCAGCGAGTCCCGTTCGGCGACGGCCTCCTCGACGGGTTCGGCCGGGGGCAGGCTCGGCCGGTCGAGGGCGCGGTCCAGCGGCCGGTCGCGCGGCAGCCGGGCGATCCGCGGCACGAACGGGAAGCTCGGCTCCGGCGCGCCGAGGTCCTCGGACTCGCCGATCAGCGAGCGGGCCTCCTCGTCGACGGCCTGGACGAGCCGCCGGGGCGGGTCGTAGGTCCAGCTCGCCGAGTGCGGTTCGCCTGCGACGCAGTAGACCAGCAGCACTTCCCAGGTGCCGTCGTCACGGCGCCAGGAGTCCCACTGGACGGTGTCCTTCTCGGCGCCGCGCAGCAACAGTCGCTCCTGCACGGCCTCGCCGAGCTGCGGACCCGCGTTCTCGCCGGGCCGGCGGACCGGGGTCTTGCGGGCTCGTTCGGCCATGAAGGCGCGCTCGGCGAGCACGGGGCCCTCGAAGCGCCGTACACGGTCTACGGGGATACCTGCGAGCTGGGCTACCTCTTCCGCGGTGGCACCCGCGCGTATACGCGCCTGGATGTCGCGGGGACGGAGATGGCTTTCGACCTCGATCTCGATCTGACCGAGGCGGGGACGGTCGCCGCGCACCGCAGCGCGCAGCCGCTCGTCGATCGGAAGCGTGTACTCCGTTGAGTCGGCAGCCTTCAGCACCAGCCGTGTGCCGTCATTGGAGACGGCCACGACACGCAGTTCGGGCATGGGGACCTCCCGGGTGGTGCCTGCCGACGTCACGTGCGTCGCTGCTTCCGCTAGTCGAGTGTGGCCTGCCCGGGTGCAGCCTGCCACAACCTTGCCGAGTTGCCCGGCGTGTCGGGCACGGGCCCTGGATCGCCGTTATGGCACGGTTACCTATTCGCAACGCTAAGTGACCAACTCCGTCACCCTGTGCAACTAGCCCCCTCCCGGCCGCCCTTGAAGGCCACGGACGCCCTGGCGGGAGCCCGGACCCAGGGCTCGCAACAGTACTCCATTTGGGCCACGTGCGTGGATTGGCGCGCCACTCAACTTCGTTCAAGAAGTGATGTCCGGCCGCCTGTTGAGCGGTTCGGGGATCTTGAACGTGGCGCACTTCACGCAATGTCCAGAAACGGAACGGCCGCTGGGTCCCGCTGTGACCCCGGCAGGGCCGCTACGGCCCCAACACCCTGCGCAGGTAGTCGTTCTGGAAGCGGCGGTCGGGGTCGAGCCGGTCACGGAGCGCGGTGAACTCGCCGAAGCGCGGGTAGACACCATGGAAGTAGTCGGCGTCGCGCGTGTGCACCTTGCCCCAGTGCGGGCGCCCCTCGTGCGCCGTGAAGATCCGCTCCGCGGCCGTGAAGTACGCCTGGTAGGGCGTCCCCTTGACCATGTGGACGGCGATGTACGCGGTGTCCCGGCCGGACGCGGTGGACAGCGTGATGTCGTCCGCGGGCGCGGTGCGCACCTCCACGGGGAAGCTGACCCTGAGGCCCGAGCGGTCCACCGCGGCCTTCAGTTCCCGCAGGGTCTCGACGACGGCCTCGCGCGGGACGGCGTACTCCATCTCCACGAACCGCACCCGGCGGGGCGACGTGAAGACCTTGTACGGGATGTCGGTGTAGGTCCGCGCGGACAGCGCCTTGCTGGAGATCCGGGCGATCGAGGGAATCGTGCCCGGCGCGGCGCGGCCCACCCACTGCGCCACCTGGAAGACGCCGTTGGAGAGGAACTCGTCCTCGATCCAGCCCTTCAGCTGCGGCACCGGCTGCTCGGGGCCCGCGCTGCGGTTGTTGCGCTTGGTGTTGGTGGAGCCGGTGTGCGGGAACCAGTAGAACTCGAAGTGTTCGTTCTCGGCCCAGAGTTCGTCGAAGGTGCTGGTGACCTTGTCGAAGCTCATCGGCTCCTCGCGGGCGGTGAGCAGGAAGATCGGCTCCACGGCGAAGGTGATCGCGGTGACGATGCCGAGCGCGCCCAGGCCGATCCGCGCGGCCGCGAAGACCTCGGGGTTCTCCTTCTCGGAGCAGCTGAGCACCGAGCCGTCGGCCGTGACCAGCTCGAGTCCCCTGATCTGGGCGGCTATCGAGCCCGACTCGCGGCCGGTGCCGTGGGTGCCGGTACTGGTGGCCCCGGAGACCGTCTGCTCCATGATGTCGCCCATGTTGGTGAGCGAGAGTCCCTCGCGCGCGAGAGCCATGTTGAGCCTCTTGAGCGGCGTGCCGGCCTCCGCCGTGACGGTCATGGCGTCCCGGTCGATGTTGCGGATGCCGGTCAACAGTTGAGGGCGGATCAACACACCGTCGGTCGCGGCGATGGACGTGAAGGAGTGCCCGGTGCCGACGGCCTTCACCTTCAGGCCGTCCTCGGCGGCCTTCCGCACGGCAGCCGCCAGCTCGTCGACCGAGGCGGGCGTGACCTCCCGCGCGGGACGGGCGGTGACATTGCCGCCCCAGTTACGCCACGTGCCGTTCTTCCCGCTCGCTGCCGTGCTCAACGGTGCCTCCCCGACGTGGAGCCGGCCTGCTGAGCCGGCGGTACCCCAGGAAACCGACCGCGACCGCGACGGCCCCGGCGACCGCCGGAACCCCGTACCCGGCGCGCGCACCGGCCGCGTCGATCACCCAGCCGGCCACCGAGGAGCCGAGCGCGACCCCCACCGCGAGCCCGGTGCTGATCCAGGTCATGCCCTCGGTCAGTTGCGCGCGTGGTACGTGCTGCTCGATCAGGGACATCGTCGTGATCATCGTGGGAGCGATGGACAGACCCGCTACGAACAGCGCCACGGCCAGAAACGGCAAGTTTCCGACCAGTAGGAGGGGGATCATACTCACGGCCATGGCGCATATGCCCAGCAGCCAGCGGCGCTCGGGCGCTCCCGGCAGGTGCAGCAACCCGAAGACGAGCCCCGCGACGCACGAACCCGCCGCGTAGAGGGCGAGCACCACACTCGCGGCCCCCTTGTGACCCTGCTCGTCGGCGAAGGCCACAGTGACCACGTCCACCGCCCCGAAGATCGTGCCGGTCGCCACGAAGGTGGCCACCAGGACGTGGAGGCCCGGCGAGCGCAGCGCCGAACGGCCGCCGTCCTGCTCGCGCGGGTGCGGCTCCGGCTCGGTGGCGCGCTGCGCGGTCAGCCAGAAGACGCCGACCGCCAGGAAGCAGGCCGCGAGCAGCGGACCCGCCTCCGGGAACCAGGCCGTGGAGAGCCCGATGGAGATGATCGGCCCGAAGATGAAGCAGACCTCGTCGACGACCGACTCGAAGGAGTAGGCCGTGTGCAGCTGCGGGGTGCCCCGGTACAGGGCCGCCCACCGCGCGCGGATCATCGCGCCGAGGCTCGGCACCGAGCCGATACCGACGGCGCACACGAACAGCACCCAGTCCGGCCAGCCGAAGTGCGCGGCGAGCAGCATCCCCGCGGACGCCACGAGCGCGACGAGGGTCGCCGGGCGCAGCACCCGGCGCTGGCCGTGCAGGTCCACCAGGCGCGACACCTGCGGCCCGATCGCCGCGGCCGCCAGCGCGATGGTGGCCGACAGCGATCCCGCGAGCCCGTACCTGCCGGTGAGCTGGGAGATCATCGTGACCACGCCGATGCCCATCATCGACAGCGGCATCCGGCCGACGAACCCCGCGGCGGAGAAGCCCTTGGAGCCGGGGGCGGCGAACAGGGCGCGGTAGGGGCTGGGCACGGAGGTCTCCGGTCGGACAAGGGGCAGCTGGCGGGCGGCCGCGACGTAAGGCGTCAACGCGGCCCATACAGCTTACGAGTGAGGTGACCCCAACGCACCCGTCCGAACGGGCCGGGAACCCGGGTGGTCACCCCGCCGTTTCCCGGCTGTCAGTACCGGATGACAGGATCGACCCATGCGAGACGCGCTCGACGCCACCCCCTACGACGCCCTGCTCCTGCTCTCGTTCGGAGGCCCCGAGGGCCCGGACGACGTGGTCCCGTTCCTGGAGAACGTGACGCGCGGGCGCGGCATCCCCAAGGAACGCCTGAAGGAAGTCGGGCAGCACTACTTCCTGTTCGGCGGGGTCAGCCCGATCAACGACCAGAACCGCGCCCTGCTGGACGCCCTGCGCAAGGACTTCGCGGACCACGGCCTGGGCCTGCCGATCTACTGGGGCAACCGCAACTGGGCGCCCTACCTCACCGACACCCTGCGCGAGATGGTCGCCGACGGCCACCGCCGCATCCTGGTCCTCGCCACCAGCGCCTACGCCTCCTACTCGGGCTGCCGCCAGTACCGCGAGAACCTCGCCGACTCGCTGGCCGCCCTGGAGGCCGAGGGCCTTCAGCCGCCGAGGATCGACAAGCTGCGGCACTACTTCAACCACCCCGGCTTCGTGGAGCCGATGGTCGACGGAGTGATCGAGTCCCTCGCCGAGCTCCCCGAGGAGGTCCGCGACGGCGCCCACATCGCCTTCTCGACGCACTCGATCCCGACCGCGTCCGCGGACACCTCCGGCCCGGCCGAGAGCCACGGCGAGGGCGGCGCGTACGTCGCCCAGCACCTGGAGGTCGCCCGGCTCATCGCCGACGCGGTCCGTGAGCGCACCGGCGTCGACCACCCCTGGCAGCTCGTCTACCAGTCGCGCTCCGGCGCCCCGCACATCCCGTGGCTGGAGCCCGACATCTGCGACCACCTGGAGGAACGGCACGCCTCCGGCGTCCCGGCCGTGGTGATCGCGCCCATCGGCTTCGTCTCCGACCACATGGAGGTCCTCTACGACCTCGACACCGAGGCCAAGGCCAAGGCCGAGGAGCTGGGCCTGCCGATGCGCCGCTCGGCGACCGTCGGCGCCGACCCGCGGTTCGCCGCCGCGATCCGCGACCTCGTCCTGGAGCGCGCCTCCGTGGAGCGAGGCCAGGAGGTCACCCCCTGCGCCCTGGGCGCCCTCGGGGCAAGCCACAACCTCTGCCCGGTCGGCTGCTGCCCCGCCCGCGCCCCCAAGCCCGCCGCCGCGGGCGCCGACAGCCCGTACGCGTGAGGAGCGCCGTGACCGACCCCCTGCACGCGGAACTGCTTCAGCTGGCCCAGGAGGCGGCCCGGCGCGCCGGCACCCTGCTGCGGGACGGCCGCCCGGCCGACCTCGAGGTCGCCAGGACCAAGTCCAGCCCCATCGACGTGGTGACCGAGATGGACATCGCGGCGGAGAAGCTGATCACCGACCTGATCTCCGAGCGCCGCCCGGACGACGGCTTCCTCGGCGAGGAGGGCGCGTCCACCGAGGGCACCAGCGGGATCCGCTGGGTGATCGACCCGCTCGACGGCACCGTCAACTACCTCTACGGACTGCCGACCTGGTCCGTCTCCATCGCGGCCGAGCAGGACGGCGAGACCGTCGTCGGGGTCGTCGCGGTGCCGATGCGCGGGGAGACCTACCACGCGGTCCGCGGCGCGGGCGCCTGGGCCACCGGTGCCTGGGAGGGCGAGCGCAGGCTGACCTGCCGCCCGGCGCCGCCCCTGGAGCAGGCCCTGGTGTCGACGGGCTTCAACTACGTCAGCGAGGTCCGCGCGCACCAGGCCGAGGTGGCCGCTCGGCTGATCCCGCTGCTGCGCGACATCCGCCGCGGCGGATCGGCGGCGGTCGACCTGTGCGACCTGGCCGCGGGCCGCCTCGACGGCTACTACGAGCGGGGCCTGAACGCCTGGGACTACGGGGCCGGTGACCTCGTCGCCCGGGAGGCGGGCGCCCTGACCGGCGGACGCCCCGGAGAGCGCCCCAACCCGGCCCTCACTGTCGCGGGCACCCCGGGCGTCTTCGAGCCCCTCCAGCGGCTCCTGGAGGACTTCGGCGCCTGGCACGACTGAGGGGCGACCACCGTACGAACACGAGGTGAACGCGGCCGTACGCCGACGCAGCGGACCCCCGGCGCTGGATTCGCCGGGGGTCCGCTGTCGTGCCGCGAAGCCGATCAGACGCTAGGCGCCGACCTCCACACCGTGCTCGGCGGCGAGGCGGCGCAGGTCGTCGAGCTCGCCCTGCTCCACCTCGACGAGGAAGTCGTCGCCCTCGTTGCGAGCCCGCGTCAGGTCGGTCTCGGTCGCCCTTATGCGCTGCAGAAGTCCTGCGGTGAATGCGTCCATGCTGCGCCCCCTCGTCCTGGGTCGTGAGTCGGTGGCACGGGGGTGTGCCGTTCGGAAGGGGCGATCACGTCTCCTATGGGTGCCCAGCGCTGCCCTGCCGGGCGGCGACGGTGCCGGACACCCACACCCGCTCTGGACAAACGGGAGCGCGTCGTGCCGCATGGTGGTACGGCACATGCAGAGCGTGATCGCGGGGTGTAAAGCCGTCCTCCCCCCGCACCTTCCGACGGAAACCTCAACCACGCGAGAAAATCCCGCATTCCCGCTCTCACACCTGTCTTTCAGCTGCCCCTCATCCGCCTTACCGCCGACTTATGGCCGAAAAGGGCAGGATGGAGACCAACACTCACCCGAACTCCTGCCCGTGCGGTGCCCGAAGCGCGCTACGCGGGTGGACACAGGAAGGACAAGCGACGTGCGCGTACTCGTCGTCGAGGACGAGCAGCTGCTCGCCGATGCGGTGGCCACCGGACTGCGCCGGGAGGCCATGGCCGTCGACGTCGTGTACGACGGTGCGGCCGCCCTGGAGCGCATCGGCGTCAACGACTACGACGTGGTCGTCCTCGACCGCGACCTCCCCCTCGTCCACGGTGACGACGTCTGCCGCAAGATCGTCGAACTCGGCATGCCCACGCGCGTGTTGATGCTCACGGCCTCCGGTGACGTCAGCGACCGCGTCGAGGGCCTGGAGATCGGCGCCGACGACTACCTGCCGAAGCCCTTCGCGTTCAGCGAGCTGACGGCACGCGTGCGTGCCCTCGGCCGGCGCACCAGCGTGCCCCTGCCGCCGGTCCTGGAGCGTGCCGGGATCAAGCTCGACCCCAACCGCCGCGAGGTCTTCCGCGACGGCAAGGAGGTCCAGCTCGCGCCGAAGGAGTTCGCCGTCCTGGAGGTGCTGATGCGCTCCGAGGGCGCCGTCGTCTCCGCTGAGCAACTCCTGGAGAAGGCGTGGGACGAGAACACCGACCCCTTCACCAACGTCGTGCGGGTCACCGTCATGACCCTGCGCCGCAAGCTGGGCGAACCCGCGGTGATCGTCACCGTCCCCGGCTCGGGCTACCGGATCTGATAACCCGTGGCTTCGACTCCCGCTCCTCCCCAAGCCCCTCCGAAACCCACCTGGGACCCCAGGCGGCCGGCCCCGCAGCTGCCCTGGCTGCGCCCGACCATCCGCATAAGGCTCACGCTGCTGTACGGCGGCATGTTCCTGATCGCGGGCATCCTGCTGCTGTCGATCATCTACCTGGTGGCCGCGCAGGCGCTGAACGTGGGCAGCAAACTGCCCTTCGAGATCACCTCGGGCAATGTCACCAGCGACATCTGCCGCAACCTGCCTGACAGCGGCACCTCCGAGGTCATGAACAAGGCCATCAACGCCTGCGTCAACGACCAGCGCCAGCACGCCCTCGACGACCTCCTCAGCCGTTCCCTCCTGGCCCTGCTCGGCCTCGCGATCATCGCCTTCGCCTTCGGCTACGCGATGGCCGGCCGTGTCCTGTCGCCGCTGGGCCGGATCCTGCGCACCGCTCGCTCGGTGGCCGGCTCGGACCTCTCCCGCCGTATCGAGCTGGACGGCCCGGACGACGAGATCAAGGAACTGGCCGACACCTTCGACGACATGCTGGAACGCCTGGAGCGGGCCTTCACGGCCCAGCAGCGCTTCGTCGGCAACGCCTCGCACGAGCTGCGGACACCGCTGGCGATCAACCGCACGCTCCTGGAGGTGCACCTGTCCGATCCGGGCGCGCCAATGGAGCTCCAGCAGCTCGGCAAGACGCTGCTGGCCACCAACGAGCGCAGTGAGCAGCTCGTGGAGGGCCTGCTGCTGCTCGCCCGCAGCGACAACCAGATCGTCGAGCGCAAGCCCGTGGACCTCGCCGAGGTCGCGGAGCAGGCGGTCGACCAGGTGCGCGGCGAGGCCGAGGCCAAGGGCGTGGCGATCCGCGGCGAGCAGAAGTCCGCGGTCGTCCAGGGCAACGGCGTCCTGCTGGAGCGCATCGCCCTGAACCTCGTGCAGAACGCCGTGCGCTACAACGTGCCCGAGGACGGTTGGGTCGAGGTCACCACGGAGGTCCGGCACGGCCAGGCGGTGCTCACGGTCTCCAACACGGGCCCGGTCGTGCCGGCGTACGAGGTCGACAATCTCTTCGAGCCCTTCAAGCGGCTGCGCGGCGCCGACCGCACCGGCAGCGACAAGGGCGTCGGACTCGGCCTGTCCATCGTGCGGTCCGTGGCGCGGGCGCACGGCGGGCACATCACGGCTCAGCCGCGTGAAGGGGGTGGGCTCGTGATGCGAGTCGCCCTGCCGGTCTGAGATCATGGCCCCCGCACTGAGATCGACACTCGGGGATGTTCGCTTTGCGCGGAATTTTCTGGGCACCCGGCGGACTGTTCCGTGTGTGATCGATCACAAGGGAGATTTTCCGGCCATCTACTCTCAGTGATCATGCACCCTGTCGGAAAGCCGGGATAATCCGGGTTTTCAGGGGTCGTGATCACGGGAAGTACACGGTGAGACGCCTTTGAAGTGCGGGATTCGGACCGTGTACGGTCCCGATCGCCATCCAACCCGATCACTCAAGAGGAGTCCGGTTGGGTGTCGATTGAGTAACAGACCTTGATGTGAGGCAAAATCTCCGCCTCGGGTCGGGCACAAGTCCGGCCTCTCACGCGTTACGTGCGCTGGAGACACCGCAGACACCCAGAGGGGGAGAGCGACATGGCAACGGATTACGACACCCCACGCAAGACCGACGACGACGTCGACTCGGACAGCCTTGAAGAGCTCAAGGCCCGGAGGAACGACAAGTCGACGTCCGCCGTCGACGTGGACGAGTTCGAGGCCGCGGAAGGCCTGGAACTGCCCGGCGCAGACCTCTCCAACGAGGAGCTGGCCGTCCGGGTGCTGCCCAAGCAGCAGGACGAGTTCACCTGCATGAGCTGCTTCCTGGTGCACCACCGCAGCCAGCTGGCCCGCGAGAAGAACGGCCAGCCGATCTGCCGCGACTGCGACTGAGGGCGGGTCGGGCATGACTGGCTCGACCCCTCCTAGGAAGCGCCGCTTTCCCCTGCGGAAGGCGGACCAAGGGCCGTCCGTCGGTCCTCAGCGCGCGCGTGACGACGAGCGGGGCTCTTTCGATCCGGGAGCCTCGCTCGAACCGGCGGCCGGCCGGGCTGACCTCCCGGTGCCGGCCGACATGACCAGGACGCCTCCTCCCGTCGCCGGACGGCGTGGGGCGGCGATCCGGGACAAGGCCCGGGAAGGGGTCCGCAAGGGCGGCAGCCGGGCCAGGGCGGGCCTGGCGTACCTCACCGACCGGATCATCGAGATCGCCCCGCGTGTCCCCGTACGGGACCTCGCGACCCTCCGTCGCCAGTTCCCCGGCCTCGGCCCCGAGGAGCTCGCCGACAAGCTCGTCACGGGCGCGGCGAGCGCCACCGCGACGGTCGGTGCCGGGGTCGGTGCGGCGGCGATGCTCCCCGTGCCTCCGGCGATGCCGACCGAACTGGCCGCCGAGATCACCGGCGTGGCCGCGATCGAGCTGAAGCTGATCGCCGAACTGCACGAGGTCTACGGCGTGCGGCCGCCCGGGAACCTCCGGGAGCGCAGCACCGCGTATCTGAACTCCTGGTCCGGGGAGCGCGGGATCGACGTGAAGAAGCCGTCGACGTTCAACAACGCCGTGAACAGCCGTATGAAGCAGCAGCTGCGGCAGCAGATCATGAAGCGGATGATCCGTGACCTGCCGAACCTGATGCCGTTCATGGTGGGCGCGGCCGTGGGTGCGGTCATGAACCGCCGGGACACCAGGAAGCTCGCCGAACGCATCCGCCAGGACCTGCGCAGGATGCAGGTGCCCTGGAGCGAACTCCCCGCGCTGCCGGCTCTGGAGGTTCCGGAGAACCCGCTGGAGCTGGAGAAGTAAGACTTCCGTGAGAAGTGCGGGCCCCACCCTCGGGTGAAGCCCTGCACGAACGTTCTAGGCGGCGGTGGTGCGGGCCGCCTTCAGCGCCTCGGCCAGCCGCTCCGGGTCCCGCGTCGACAGGTACAGGTAGGGCGTCGGGTCGGCCGGATCGGTCACCTCGACCTTCAGCGCCCTCGGGATGTAGGCCCGCAGCAGCAGGAACGCGCGGGTGTCGGCCTTGTAGGTCCGCCAGGCCCGGGCCTCCTCCGGGTCCAGGATCTCCGCGTCACCCAGCGCCGACACCGGGATCTTCGCCTCGCCCGCGATCAGCGAGTCGCCCACCACACGGATGCGCAGCGAGCCGTAGGAACTCGCCATGACCGCCGCCGCCGCGGTGCCGCCGACCAGGCCGCCGAGCAGCGGCAGCGTGCCGAAGGGGAGCAGGATCAGCGCGAGGGCGACCCCGACCAGGAAGGAGATCAGCCACCAGGAGCGGGGGGCGGTGAGGCGTTCGTCGTACGGGACGGCGGAGGGCTGCATGAAACCAAGCTTGGCACGGTGTCCTGATACTCCCGATGTCAGGGGGAGCCAGCGCGAAGCGCTGTCAAGCAGGGTGGCGGTGGGAGACGGGCGGGCGGGTAAGGTCTGCGCCTGTGAGTGGTACTTCCCCGGCTCTGCGGCCTCCCGCCGACGCGGCGCAACCAGTGCGACACCCGGACGCTCCCGCGCCCGGTGAGCTGCTCGGTGCGCACTACGGCCAGTGTTTCGGCTGTGGCGGCGAGCAGCCCCACGGACTGCACCTGGAGGCGCGGGCCGGCGAGGGCGTCTCGGTCACCGCCGAGTTCACCGTGCGCCCCGCCCATCAGGGCGCTCCCGGGCTCGCGCACGGCGGAGTCCTCGCGACCGCCCTCGACGAGACCCTGGGCTCGCTCAACTGGCTGCTGCGCACCATCGCCGTGACCGGCCGCCTGGAGACCGACTTCGTGCGGCCGGTGCCGGTCGGCACGGTGCTGCACCTGGAGGCCGAGGTGACGGCGGTGGCCGGGCGGAAGATCTACTCGACCGCCACCGGCCGGATCGGCGGCCCCGAAGGACCCGTCGCGGTCCGCGCGGACGCCCTGTTCATCGAGGTCAAGGTGGACCACTTCATCGACAACGGCCGCCCGGAGGAGATCCGGGCCGCCATGGACGACCCGGACCAGGTCCGGCGTGCCCGTGCCTTCGAGGTGAACCCGTGAGCCGTGACCCCGTGAACGTGCTGATCCGGCGCGTCGACCCCGACGTACCGCTTCCGGCGTACGCGCACCCCGGTGACGCGGGCGCCGATCTGCGGACCACCGAGAGCCGTGAACTGAAGCCGGGGGAGCGGGCCGTGCTGCCCACCGGGGTGTCTGTGGCGCTGCCGGAGGGGTACGCGGCCTTCGTGCACCCCCGATCCGGCCTCGCCGCCCGCTGCGGTGTCGCTCTCGTGAATGCCCCGGGGACGGTTGATGCCGGGTACCGTGGGGAGATCAAGGTGATCGTGGTGAATCTCGACCCGCACGAGCCGGTGCGGTTCGAGCGCTTCGACCGGATTGCCCAACTCGTCGTCCAGCAGGTCGAGAGGGTCCGCTTCCAGGAGGTCGCGGAGCTTCCCGGATCGGCGCGGGCCGAGGGGGGCTTCGGGTCCACCGGCGGTCACGCCGCCGTGGGCGACGGGGGCGATACAGACGATGCGGCCGCCGTGGGCGGTCATACGGGTGGGAATCGATACGCTTCGGTCGTATCCGACCGGGAAGGACAGTGACGTGTTCGGACGTCGCAAGAAGAAGGGTGCCGCCGAGGACGCGGCCGGCGAGGCCGAGCAGGTCGTCGACAGTGTCGACACTGAGGCGGACGACGTAGAGCGCGAGCGCGTACGGCTGGAGCCGGAGCCGCGCCCCGACGGGCCCTGGGACGACACCGAGGTCCGCGACCCCGCCGAGGGCCGGGTCGACCTGGGCGGTCTGTTCGTCCCGGGTGTCGACGGCATGGAGCTGCGGGTCGAGGTCGCGGGCGACGCGATCGTCGCGGCCACCGTCGTGCTGCGCGACAGCGCCATCCAGTTGCAGGCCTTCGCCGCTCCCAAGCGCGAGGGCATCTGGGGCGAGGTGCGCGAGGAGATCGGCTCCGGCATCACGCAGCAGGGCGGCATCGTCGACGAGGTCGAGGGTCCGCTGGGCTGGGAGCTGCGCGCCCAGGTGCCGGTGCAGCTGCCGGACGGCACGGGCGGCTTCCAGGTCGTCCGGTTCGTGGGTGTGGACGGCCCGCGCTGGTTCCTGCGCGGTGTGATCTCGGGCCAGGGTGCGGTGCAGCCGCAGGCGGCCGGGCTCCTGGAGCAGATCTTCCGGGACACGGTCGTGGTCCGCGGCGAGGGCCCGATGGCGCCCCGCGACCCGATCGTCCTCAAGCTGCCGAACGACGCCCAGATGGTTCCCGAGGGCGTCCAGCAGCAGGAGGAGGGTTCCCGCTTCTCCGGCGGGATGGGCCAGCTCCAGCGCGGTCCGGAGATCACCGAGGTCCGCTAGTCGTACGACGTCGAGGGCCGTACCCCGTCCCGGGGTGCGGCCCTTTCGCGTGCGCGGAGTCTTGACGGCCGATTGGTCTGTACCTACGGTCTCCGCTCAACGCCTCTGTTCATAAAGGCGCTTTCCGTTCACATACGAGAACGAAAGGCCTCCCCCGTATGCGCAGAACCGCTCTCCTCGCCACCGTCGCGGCGCTCGCCGCCGGCGCTCTCGCCGTACCCGCCGACGCCGCCCCCGCCGCCTTCGTCCATCCCGGAGTCACCGTCTCCCAGGGGCAGTTGGACTTCGTCCGCGGCAAGGTCAACGCGGGCGCCCAGCCCTGGAAGGGTGCCTTCGACAAGATGCTGGCGAGCAAGTACGCCGATCTGAACCGCACGCCGAAGCCGCGCGCGGTCGTCGAGTGCGGGTCGTACTCGAACCCCGACTACGGCTGCACCGACGAGCGCGAGGACGCGATCGCCGCCTACACCGACGCGCTCGCCTGGTACATCACGCGGGACGACCGGTACGCCAAGAAGGCCATCCAGCTCATGGACGCCTGGTCGGCGGTGATCGCGGACCACACCAACAGCAACGCGCCCCTCCAGACCGGCTGGGCCGGCTCGACGTGGCCCAGGGCGGCCGAGATCATCAAGTACACGTACACCGGAAGCTGGTCGAACTCCGGGCGCTTCGCGACCATGCTCCGCAACGTCTACCTCCCGGAGATCATCAACGGCTCGAACTCCAACGGGAACTGGGAGCTGTCGATGATGGAGGCCGCCGTCGGCATCTCCGTCTTCCTGGAGGACAAGGCGTCGTACGACAAGGCGATGGGGAAGTTCCGGACCCGTACCGCCGCGTACGTGTACCTGGAGTCCGACGGCGCGCTGCCGAAGACCGTGCCGAGTCAGAACCTCAACACCCGGGAGAAGATCGTCAATTACTGGCAGGGGCAGTCGACCTTCGTCACCGGCCTCACCCAGGAGACGTGCCGGGACCTCACGCACACCGGGTACGGCATCTCCGCGATCTCGCACGTGGCCGAGACCAGCAGGATCCAGGGACAGGACCTGTACGGCACCGATGTGGGAGAGCGGCTGCGGCAGGCGCTGGGGTTCCAGGCCAAGTACGAGCTGGGGACGGCTGTGCCCGGTTGGCTGTGTGGGGGGTCGCTGAAGCTGGGGCTCGGGCCGGTCACCGAGGTCGGCTACAACGCCCTGCACAATCGGCTTGGCATGGGCATGACTAACACGCAGACGCTGACCGAGCGGAACCGTCCCGCGGGCAGCAACAATCTCTTCGTGGCGTGGGAGACGCTCACGCACGGGGACAACCCGAGCTGAAAGCGTTGAAGGCCGGGCGCCGTACGGTGATACTGGCGCCCGGTTTCACGGCGGTTCAGGGGTTTCACGCTTCACGGGGGAGGACGTATGACGCAGGTGATCACCGAGACCGCGGTGCGGGTCGAGGACATCCACAGGTCGTTCGGTGAGGGGGCCGGCGCGGTGCACGCGCTGCGCGGGGTGTCCTTCGAGGTGCCGCGCGGTGAGCTGGTGGCTCTCAAGGGGCGTTCGGGCTCCGGGAAGACCACGCTCCTCAACATCGTCGGCGGGCTCGACCGGCCCGACCGGGGGCGGGTGGAGCTCGACGGCGTCGATCTCGCCGGGCTGGACGAGGACGGGCTGCTGGCGCTGCGCCGGGACCGTATCGGCTTCGTCTTCCAGTCCTTCGGGCTCATCCCGATCCTCACGGCGGCGGAGAACGTCGGCGTCCCGATGCGGCTGCGGCGGGCGGAGGCACGCGCGCGTGAGGAGCGCGTCGAGCTGCTGCTCGCCCTGGTCGGCCTCTCGGACCACGCGAAGCAGCGCCCCGGCGAGCTCTCCGGCGGCCAGCAGCAGCGTGTCGCCATCGCCCGCGCCCTCGCCAACAACCCCACCCTCCTCGTCGCGGACGAGCCGACCGGCCAGCTGGACGCGGAGACCGGCCACGCCGTGATGGAACTGCTGCGGGCCGTCGTACGCAGCGAGAACGTCACGGCGCTGGTGGCCACGCACGACGCAACGCTGCTGGACCTGGCGGACCGGGTGCTGGAGCTGGGGGACGGGGAGATCGTGGGGGGCTGAGGGGTGGGGCGGGGGCCCTCGGGGCAGGTGGAGGTGTGGGGCGCGTCCGGATCGCTCAGAGAGTCCAAGGGCATGACCGCAAGTAGCCCGGTCAGGTCCGGCCCCACGTCGAGGTGTCCGGTCTCCGTTGGCCCCACCTCCGCCACGGCGGCCCCTCCCCGCGTCAGAGTTGCGTCAAAGAGCACGCCCAGCCCCCGTTCCGGCCCCCTTCGTCGGGGTTGTCGGACGTAGGGTCGGCGCTGCGTAGGCAGTGGTGACCGGAAGACAATGGGCTCATGGGACGCGGCAGGCTTCGGATTTATCTCGGTGCGGCACCGGGGGTCGGGAAGACGTACGCGATGCTGTCCGAGGCCCACCGCAGGGTCGAGCGGGGCACCGACTGCGTCGTGGGCTTCGTGGAGCATCACGGGCGCCCGCGCACCGAGGTCATGCTGCACGGGCTCGAGGAGATCCCGCGCCGGGAGATCGAGTACCGGGACGCCGTCTTCACCGAGATGGACGTCGACGCCGTGCTGCGGCGGGCCCCTGCCGTCGCCCTGGTGGACGAACTCGCCCACACCAACATCCCGGGCTCCCGCAACGCCAAGCGCTGGCAGGACGTGGAGGAGCTGCTGGCGGCGGGGATCGACGTGGTCTCGACCGTGAACATCCAGCACCTGGAGTCCCTCGGCGACGTCGTCGAGTCGATCACCGGGGTGCGCCAGCGCGAGACCGTGCCCGACGAGGTCGTACGGCGGGCCGACCAGATCGAGCTTGTCGACATGTCGCCCCAGGCGCTGCGGCGGCGGATGGCGCACGGCAACATCTACCAGCCGGACAAGGTCGACGCGGCGCTCTCCAACTACTTCCGCCCCGGCAACCTCACCGCGCTGCGCGAGCTCGCCCTGCTGTGGGTGGCCGACCGGGTCGACGAGTACCTCAAGCAGTACCGCAACGAGCACCGCGTCTCCAGGATCTGGGGTTCGCGGGAGCGGATCGTGGTCGGGCTGACCGGCGGGCCGGAGGGGCGCACCCTCATCCGGCGGGCCGCGCGGCTGGCCGAGAAGGGCGCCGGCGGTGAGGTCCTCGCCGTCTACATAGCGCGCAGCGACGGTCTGACCTCCGCGTCACCCAAGGAGCTCGCCGACCAGCGCACCCTGGCCGAGGACCTCGGCGGAACCTTTCACCACGTCGTCGGCGACGACATACCGGCCGCGCTGCTCGACTTCGCGCGCGGGGTCAACGCCACCCAGATCGTCCTCGGCTCCTCCCGGCGCAAGACCTGGCAGTACGTCTTCGGACCGGGTGTGGGCGCGACCGTCGCGAGGGAGTCCGGGCCCGACCTGGACGTGCACATCGTCACCCACGACGAGGTCGCCAAGGGGCGTGGACTGCCCGTCGCCCGCGGTGCCCGGCTCGGACGGGCCCGCATCCTGTGGGGCTGGCTGGTCGGCATGGCGGGACCGGTACTCCTGACCGTCCTGCTCAGCGCCGTCGACCTCGGCCTCGCCAACGACATGCTGCTGTTCCTCGCGGTCGTGGTCGCCGCGGCCCTGCTCGGCGGGCTGTTCCCGGCGCTCGCCTCGGCCGCGGTCGGCTCGCTGCTGCTGAACTACTTCTACACACCGCCCCTGCACCGCTGGACCATCGCCGACCCGAAGAACATCGTCGCCATCGTGATCTTCGTGGGCGTCGGCATCTCGGTGGCCTCCGTCGTCGACCTGGCGGCCAGGAGGACCCATCAGGCCGCCCGGCTGCGTGCCGAGTCGGAGATCCTGTCCTTCCTCGCCGGGAACGTGCTGCGCGGCGAGACCGGCCTGGAGGAGCTCCTGGAGCGGGTCCGGGAGACCTTCGGCATGGAGTCGGCGGCCCTGCTGGAACGGGCGAGCGACACCGAGCCCTGGACCTGCGCGGGCCGCTCCGGACTCGGGCCGCCCGTGGAGCGGCCGGAGGACGCCGACGTCGACATGCCCGTGGGGGACCACATGGCGCTCGCGCTCACCGGCCGGGTGCTGCCCGCCGAGGACCGCCGGGTGCTGGCCGCGTTCGCCGCCCAGGCCGCCGTCGTCCTGGACCGCAGCCGCCTCCAGGAGGAGGCCGACCGGGCCCGCACGCTCGCCGAGGGCAACCGGATCCGCACGGCGCTCCTGGCGGCCGTGTCGCACGACCTGCGGACCCCGCTCGCCGGGATCAAGGCGGCCGTCTCCTCGCTCAGGTCCGACGACGTGGCCTGGTCCGAGGAGGACCGGGCGGAACTCCTGGAGGGCATCGAGGAGGGCGCCGACCGGCTCGACCACCTCGTGGGCAACCTGCTCGACATGTCCCGCCTCCAGACCGGCACGGTCACCCCGCTCATCCGGGAGATCGACGTCGACGAGGTGGTGCCGATGGCGCTCGGCGGGGTGCCCGACGGAAGCGTCGAGCTGGACGTCCCGGAGAGCCTGCCGATGGTCGCCGTGGACCCGGGGCTCCTGGAGCGCTCGGTGGCCAACCTGGTCGAGAACGCCGTCAAGTACAGCCCGTCCGGCGAGCTCGTCCGGGTCTCCGCCAGCGCCATCGCCGACCGGGTCGAGGTGCGGGTCGTCGACCGCGGCCCCGGCGTCCCCGACGAGGCCAAGGAACGCATCTTCGAGCCCTTCCAGCGCTACGGCGACGCCCCGCGCGGTGCCGGGGTGGGGCTCGGGCTCGCGGTGGCCCGGGGTTTCGCGGAGGCGATGAACGGCACCCTCAACGCCGAGGACACGCCCGGCGGAGGCCTCACCATGGTGCTGACGCTCCGCGCGGCGCACACGCGCGTGGAGTTCCCCGAAGAACCCTTCGCGGAAGCGGAACCCCAGAGCGCGGAACCCGAGAGCACCGCGGCGGAACCCGAAAGGCAGGCCACATGACCAGAGTGTTGGTCATCGACGACGAGCCGCAGATCGTGCGCGCCCTCGTGATCAACCTCAAGGCGCGCAAGTACGAGGTCGACGCGGCGCACGACGGCGCCACGGCCCTCCGGCTCGCCGCCGCCCGCCACCCCGACGTGGTCGTCCTCGACCTCGGCCTGCCCGACATGGACGGTGTCGAGGTGATCAGGGGGCTGCGCGGCTGGACCCGGGTGCCGATCCTCGTGCTGTCCGCCCGGCACTCCTCCGACGAGAAGGTCGAGGCGCTGGACGCGGGCGCCGACGACTACGTCACCAAGCCGTTCGGCATGGACGAGCTGCTGGCCCGTCTGAGGGCCGCCGTGCGCCGCGCCGAGCCCACGGGGGGCGGCGAGGACGACGTCCTGGTGGAGACCGACGAGTTCACCGTCGACCTGGCCGCGAAGAAGGTCCAGCGGCACGGCCGTGACGTACGGCTCACGCCCACCGAGTGGCACCTGCTGGAGGTGCTGGTGCGCAACACCGGCCGGCTGGTCGGGCAGCGGCAGCTCCTCCAGGAGGTCTGGGGGCCGTCGTACGGCACGGAGAGCAACTACCTGCGGGTCTACATGGCCCAGCTGCGGCGGAAGCTGGAGGCGGACCCTTCGCACCCCAAGCACTTCATCACGGAGCCGGGCATGGGATACCGGTTCGAGAAGTGAGGAGCCGGGAACGAAGGGCCGGTTCGAACGCCAGTGCTGTGGGTACAACGCTGTCGGCGGGCCCCGGTACGCTTTCGGATATGAGTGCTGTTCCTCGTTCCGAGAAGCCGGTGAGCCGGTTCCGGCGCATGCTCGACCGGCTCTCCTCGTCGCAGGAGGACCTGGAGTCCGAGGAGCTGCGCGAGGACACCGAGACCGCCGGCTGCACCCGGATCGGCGACTGCCACGACCGCCAGATCGTGACCGTTACTGGTACCTTGCGCACGGTCACCCTGCGGCCGCGCGCGGGCGTCCCCGCCCTGGAGGCCGAGCTGTTCGACGGCTCCGCCGCCCTGGACGTGGTGTGGCTCGGCAGACGCTCCATCGTCGGGATAGAACCGGGGCGCAAGCTGATCGCGTCGGGCCGGATCTCGATGAGCCGGGGCCGACGGGTGCTGTTCAATCCGAAATACGAACTCCGACCCCTCGGACGGGAGTAGCCGGTGACGTCTCTCGACAAGCCGACCGAAGACACTCAGGCCGACGACGCACGGGCGGTGACCGAGGCCGCCCTCTTCGAGGCGTTCGGCGGCGTCCGGGGCATGGTCGAGACGGTCCTGCCAGGGCTGCTCTTCGTCACGATCTTCACGATCAACAAGGACCTGCACCTGTCGGCGATCGCCGCGCTCGCGGTGTCCCTGCTGCTGGTCGTGGTCCGCCTGGTCATGCGCGACACCGTCAAGCACGCCTTCAGCGGCGTCTTCGGCGTCGCCTTCGGCGTCGTCTTCGCGATGATGACCGGCAACGCCAAGAACTTCTACCTGCCCGGCATGCTCTACACGCTGGGCCTGGGCCTCGCCTACGTCATCACCACCCTCGCCGGTGTGCCGCTGATGGGGCTCATCCTCGGCCCGGTCTTCAAGGAGAACCTCTCCTGGCGGACCCGCAACCCCGGCCGCAAGAAGGCGTACGCCAAGGCCAGTTACGCCTGGGGCGGCATCCTGCTCGCCAAGTGCGCGATCCTCTTCCCGCTGTACTGGTGGGCCGACACCGCGCAGCTCGGCTGGGTCCTGGTCGCCCTGAAGATCCCGCCCTTCCTGCTGGCCGTCTGGCTCACCTGGGTCTTCCTCGCGAAGGCGCCCGCTCCGATCGACGTGTTCGCGGAGATGGAGGCGGAGGAGAAGGCCGAGGAGGCACGCAAGGCCGCGCAGGACGCCGAGCGCGGGGACACCGAGACCGCGGGCGGGCGGCACCGGCGCGAAGCCTAGATCGCTCTACGACGACGGAGGGCGCCCTGCATCACGCAGGGCGCCCTCCGTCGTCGTACGGCCTAGGAAGCTTCTTCCTTGCGGACCGACAGCAGGTCCTCCAGTTGCTCCTCGCGGGCCTGTGCCGCCACGAACAGGAGTTCGTCGCCCGCCTCCAGGGAGTCCTCCTGGGAGGGGGTGAGGACGCGGGTGCCGCGGATGATGGTGACCAGGGAGGTGTCCTCGGGCCACTCCACGTCGCCGACCGTGGTGCCGGCCAGGGCCGACTCCTCCGGGAGGGTCAGCTCGACCAGGTTCGCGTCGCCGTGGCTGAAGCGGAGCAGGCGGACCAGGTCGCCGACGCTCACCGCCTCCTCGACCAGGGCGGACATCAGGCGCGGGGTGGAGACGGCGACGTCCACGCCCCAGGACTCGTTGAACAGCCACTCGTTCTTCGGGTTGTTCACCCGGGCGACGACCCGCGGGACGCCGTACTCCGTCTTCGCCAGCAGGGAGACGACCAGGTTGACCTTGTCGTCGCCGGTCGCGGCGATCACGACGTTGCAGCGCTGGAGCGCGGCCTCGTCCAGGGAGGTGATCTCGCAGGCGTCGGCGAGCAGCCACTCCGCCTGCGGGACGCGCTCGACCGAGATGGCGGTCGGCGCCTTGTCGATGAGAAGGACCTCGTGGCCGTTCTCCAGCAGTTCGCCCGCGATCGAGCGGCCGACCGCGCCGGCACCGGCAATGGCGACCCTCATCAGTGACCGCCCTCCTCTTCGGGGCCCTCGGCGAAGGACGCCTCGACCTTCTCGATGTCGTCCGTACGCATCATCACGTGGACCAGGTCACCCTCCTGGAGCACGGTCTGCGAGGTGGGCAGGATCGCCTCACCGAGGCGGGTCAGGAACGCCACCCGGACGCCCGTCTCCTCCTGCATCCTGCTGATCTTGTGGCCGACCCAGGCGGACGAGGCGTGCACCTCGGCCAGCTGGACCCCGCCGGTGGGGTCGCGCCACAGCGGCTCCGCGCCGGACGGCAGCAGGCGGCGCAGCATCTGGTCCGCCGTCCAGCGGACCGTGGCCACCGTCGGGATGCCCAGGCGCTGGTAGACCTCGGCGCGCCGGGGGTCGTAGATACGGGCGGCGACGTTCTCGATGCCGAACATCTCGCGGGCCACGCGCGCGGCGATGATGTTGGAGTTGTCGCCGCTGGAGACCGCGGCGAAGGCGCCGGCCTCCTCGATGCCCGCCTCGCGCAGGGTGTCCTGGTCGAAGCCGACTCCGGTGACACGACGGCCGCCGAAACCGGAGCCCAGTCGTCGGAAGGCGGTGGGGTCCTGGTCGATCACGGCGACCGTGTGCCCCTGTTGCTCCAGGGTCTGGGCGAGAGCGGAACCCACTCTCCCGCAGCCCATGATGACGATGTGCACGACCGTCCTTCCGGTGTCAATAACTACTGCTCAGCCACATCAGGGTCTCAGACAGAGGCCCAAGCTACACACGCGCGGTAGGACGACGGCACCCCTGTGCACGGTTGCCCCCGACTTCGTGCCGTCAGCGGCGGCTGATGCTGCGGACACTCGCGAGGGTCAGGATTCCGAGGCCGACGAGGGCGGCGGCCGCGCCGATCAGTTGCGCGGTGGTGTCCATGAAGGCCTCCGGGGGCGGGTGAGGGGCGGGTGACGGACGGGGTCTTGTCATATAGGCATGCCGATCCGTCCGGCCGCGGAATCCGTTGCCGGTGGGGCGCCGCATTTCACTCGGTGGGCAGATGTGGGGTGGCGGGTGGTTGGGCATGCGTTCGAACGCCTACGATGCACTGTTGTGTCCAAACTGACCGACGTGCCCAAACGGATTCTGATCGGGCGCGCACTGCGCAGTGATCGGCTCGGGGAAACGCTCCTGCCGAAGCGCATCGCCCTTCCCGTGTTCGCCTCCGACCCGCTGTCGTCCGTGGCGTACGCGCCCGGCGAGGTGCTGCTGGTCCTGTCCATCGCGGGCGTGTCGGCGTACCACTTCAGCCCCTGGATCGCCGTCGCGGTCGTCGTGCTGATGTTCACCGTGGTCGCCTCCTACCGGCAGAACGTGCACGCGTACCCGAGCGGCGGCGGCGACTACGAGGTGGCCACCACCAACCTCGGCCCCAAGGCCGGTCTCACGGTCGCCAGCGCCCTGCTCGTCGACTACGTCCTCACGGTCGCCGTCTCCATCGCCTCCGGCATCGAGAACCTCGGCTCCGCGGTTCCCTTCGTCGTCGAGCACAAGGTGCTGTGCGCGATCGCCGTGATCGTGCTGCTGACCCTCATGAACCTGCGCGGGGTCAAGGAGTCCGGCTCGCTCTTCGCGATCCCGACCTACGTCTTCGTCGCGGGCGTCTTCGTCATGATCGCGTGGGGGGCGTTCCGCGGCCTGGTCCTCGGTGACACCATGCGGGCACCGACGGCGGACTACCACATCAAGGCCGAGCACCAGGGCCTGGCGGGCTTCGCGCTGGTCTTCCTGATGCTGCGCGCCTTCTCCTCCGGCTGTGCCGCGCTCACCGGCGTCGAGGCGATCTCCAACGGCGTGCCCGCCTTCCGCAAGCCCAAGTCGAAGAACGCGGCGACCACGCTCGCGATGATGGGCCTGCTGGCCGTCACCATGTTCTGCGGAATCATCGCGCTGGCCATGGCCACCAACGTCCGCATGGCCGAGAACCCGGCCGTGGACCTGCTCCACAACGGCGTCGCCCTCGGCTCGGACTACGTCCAGAACCCGGTGATCTCCCAGGTCGCCGAGGCCGTCTTCGGCAAGGGCAGCTTCCTGTTCGTCGTGCTGGCCGCGGCCACCGCCCTGGTGCTGTTCCTGGCCGCCAACACGGCCTACAACGGCTTCCCGCTGCTCGGCTCGATCCTCGCCCAGGACCGCTACCTCCCGCGCCAGCTGCACACCCGCGGCGACCGCCTCGCCTTCTCCAACGGCATCGTGCTGCTGGCCGGCGCGGCCGCGATGCTGGTGTGGATCTACGGCGCCGACTCGACCCGGCTGATCCAGCTCTACATCGTCGGCGTGTTCGTGTCCTTCACGCTCAGCCAGACCGGCATGGTCCGGCACTGGAACCGCCACCTGGCGACCGAGAAGGACCCCGCCAAGCGCACCCACATGATCCGCTCCCGGGCGATCAACGCCTTCGGCGCCTTCTTCACCGGGCTGGTCCTGGTCGTCGTCCTGGTCACCAAGTTCACCCACGGCGCCTGGGTCGCCCTGCTGGGCATGTGCATCTTCTACGCGACGATGACGGCGATCCGTAAGCACTACGACCGCGTCGCCGAGGAGCTCGCCGCGCCCGAGGGCCCGAGCGACGACAGCCTGCGGCCCTCCCGCGTCCACTCCGTGGTCCTGATCTCCAAGATCCACCGCCCGGCGCTGCGCGCGCTCGCCTACGCCAAGCTGATGCGCTCGGACTCGCTGGAGGCCCTCAGCGTCAACGTGGACCCGGCCGAGACCAAGGCACTGCGCGCCGAGTGGGAGCGGCGCGGGATCGACGTACCCCTGAAGGTGCTGGACTCGCCGTACCGCGAGATCACGCGGCCGATCATCGAGTACGTGAAGGGGCTCCGGAAGGAGTCGCCGCGCGACGCCGTGGCCGTGATCATCCCCGAGTACGTGGTCGGTCACTGGTACGAGCATCTGCTGCACAACCAGAGCGCGCTGCGGCTCAAGGGCCGGCTGCTGTTCACGCCGGGGGTCATGGTGACCTCGGTGCCGTACCAGCTCCAGTCCTCCGAGGCGGCGAAGCTGCGGGCCCGCAGGCGGCAGGAGTGGAACGCGCCGGGTTCGGTGCGGCGCGGTCCGGCCGCCGTGGACCGGGCGAAGGAGTCGTCGGCGCCGAAGTAGACTGGTCGGCTGTTGTCCCGACGCGCGTCCCTCACTTTTTTGGAGTCACCCCGCCATGCAGGCAGAACCGAAGAAATCGCTGGTGGGGACGGAGTTCGAGGTCGAGGTCGGCCCCGTCGCCCACGGCGGTCACTGCATCGCCCGTACGTCCGACGGCCAGGTGCTGTTCGTCCGGCACACGCTACCCGGTGAGCGGGTCGTGGCCCGGGTCACCGAGGGCGAGGAGGGTGCGCGGTTCCTGCGCGCCGACGCGGTGACGGTTCTGGAGGCGTCCAAGGACCGCATCGAGGCGCCCTGTCCCTACGCCGGTCCCGGCCGCTGCGGCGGCTGCGACTGGCAGCACGCCAAGCCGGGGGCCCAGCGGCGGCTCAAGGGCGAGGTGGTCGCCGAGCAGCTGAAGCGGCTCGCGGGGCTCACCCCCGAGGAGGCGGGCTGGGACGGCACGGTGATGCCGGCCGAGGGTGACAAGCTGCCGGCGGGCGAGGTGCCGTCGTGGCGCACGCGCGTGCAGTACGCGGTGGACGCCGACGGCAATGCCGGTCTGCGCCGCCACCGCTCGCACGAGGTCGAGCCGATCGAGCACTGCATGATCGCCGCGCCGGGCGTGAGCGAGCTGGGCATCGAGGAGCGCGACTGGTCGGGGATGGCCTCGGTGGAGGCGATCGCGGCGACCGGTTCGCAGGACCGGATGGTCATCCTGGAGCCTCGCCCGGGCGCCCGCCTTCCGCTGGTGGAGCTCGACAAGCCCGTCTCCGTGATGCGCGTCGAGGAGAAGGACGGCGGCATCCACCGCGTCCACGGCCGCGCCTTCGTGCGCGAGCGCGCCGACGGCCGCACCCACCGGGTGGGCAGCGGCGGCTTCTGGCAGGTCCACCCGCAGGCGGCCGACACCCTGGTGAAGGCGGTCATGCAGGGCCTGCTGCCGCGCAAGGGCGAGATGGCGCTCGACCTGTACTGCGGCGTCGGCCTGTTCGCGGGCGCCCTCGCCGACCGTCTCGGCGACCAGGGCGCGGTGCTCGGCATCGAGTCCGGCAAGCGCGCGGTCGAGGACGCCCGCCACAACCTCGCCGGCTTCGACCGGGTCCGCATCGAGCAGGGCAAGGTCGAGAGCGTCCTGCCGCGCACGGGCATCACCGAGGTCGACCTGATCGTCCTGGATCCGCCGCGGGCCGGGGCGGGGCGCAGGACGGTGGAGCACCTGTCGTCGCTGGGGGCCCGCCGCATCGCGTACGTCGCCTGCGATCCCGCCGCACTGGCTCGGGACCTGGGGTACTTCCGGGACGGGGGGTACCGGGTGCGGACGCTTCGGGTGTTCGATCTGTTTCCGATGACGCATCACATGGAGTGCGTGGCGATTCTGGAGCCTGCGGCGAAGGGGCTCTGAGCTGTGGTTTCCCGCTCGCTCGGGCCGTCAGCGCCGGGACGCGGGGTGGTGTGACCGGCGGCGCGTACATGCGCCGCCGGTGCTACGGAGCGGCGGCCCGGTGCTCGGGGCGGAGCCGTGCTCGGTGTGTCCCGTCCCGGTCACGCTGTCCTGTTCAGCAGGTCGGCCAGGACGTCGGGGCGTTCCAGGGCGATGAAGTGGCCTGCCCCGGGGACCTGGGTGAAGTCTGCGGTGGGCAGGAGCCGGCGGTTGGCCTGTCGGTCCGAGGGGCGGGACCAGTCCTTCTCGCCGTAGACGAGGTGGATGGGCGCCTTGACCTCGGGGTAGCGGGAGCGGGCCGCGATGAGGCTGGGCAGGGCCTGGTACACGGCCCGGGCGACGGTGGGGTAACCGGGGCGGCTGCCCACCTGGAGGAGTTCGTCGACGTAGTCCTCGGGCAGTGCGCTCTTGTCGCCGAGGCCGCCCCGCAGGATCGTGCGCAGGGCCGGCTTGGGCTCGACCCCGGCGATCACCGGGCCCACTCCCGGGGCGAGGACACCGCTGACCACGACCCGGGCGAGGAGGCTGGAGCGGGCGATGCCGCCGCGGAAGTCGTACGCGTTGACCGCGACGACGCGTCGGACGCGCTCGGGGAGGTCGGCCGCGGTGGTCAGGGCGAGCACCGCGCCCATGGACTCGCCGGCCAACGTCACGTCATGCAGGTCGAGTTCGGTCAGCAGGCGCTTGACGCCCGCGCGCATCGCGGGTTCGTCGTACGACGCCCCGGGCACGATCTCCGAGTAACCCATCCCCGGCAGGTCCAGGGCGTAGACCGTGTAGTGGTCCGCGACCAGCGGGATGAGCGCGCGGAAGTGCTCGGCCTGGGTCCGCACGGTGTGCAGCAGGACCAGGGGGGCGCCGGTGCCCGCCTTGAGGTAGCGCAGTTGTCCCTCCCGGTCACCGCGCGGGGGGATCGTGTGGCTGGTGGCCCCGGGAATGTGAAGGGTGGGACGTGACTCTTGGCTGGGCATCTCGCCGACTCCTTGTGGGTGAGGGATTACCAAAACGGTCACGACTCTCACCGGAGAACGTGAAACCGATCGGTTTCCACCAAGGTAAACCGATCGGTTTCCGAGCGCAAGTCCGCCACGGTCAAGGATTCACCGGGGCGTCCCGTACCCGTGGATACCTGGGATGACGAGCTCTCCGCCGGTCTGTCCCGCCTGGTCGATATCGGCATCGGTCAGGTCGATTCGGAGCTTGAGGCCGAGCTTCCCGACCGTGTCGTAGAGCCACTCCGGAACGGTGTCGGGAGTGAGGTGCAGGCGGAGGGCCGGCGGCAGGGGCAGGCCTTCGATGCCGGAGAGGGTGCCCGTCAGGCTCTCGACGTACATGGTGATCCGGTCGCCTCGCAGCGTCGACGTCGATCCGGGTGCTCCGTCGATGTGCTGGATCTGCGGGCCGACGGGTACGGCCATCTGCAGGTCGCGGATCGTGACGGCCGCCGCGGAGAACTTGAGCACCCGCTTGGGTCCGGCGGCCGTGTCCACGGTCACCACGCCGCCGAAGACGAGGTCGTGCAGTCCGAGGCGGGTTCCCTTCAGGTTCCAGGACTCGGCGGCGAATCGACCGGCGCTCGTGTCCTCGGGGGCCTTGAGGTCGCTGATGTCGCAGGTGCGGGGGGCCGCTGTGGTGGGTGCCGGGCGGGGTGGCGGCTCGGTGGTCCGGTGGTGGGGGGTGGGTGTTCGCGGCACGTCTGTGTGGGGGGTGGGGGAGGCGTGGGGTGTGGTCGGGGGTGCGGCGGAGGGTTTCGCGGTCGTTGGTGTCGGCGTCGGGGCGGTCGGGATCGGGGTGGGAGTCGTGCCGTGTTGCGGGCTCTGCTCTTCGGTGGCGCCGGGGAGGAGGGAGCCGAGGAGGTCTGCGAGGCCGTTGGAGGCGGCGGTCGCCGTCGGTGAGGCGGTCGTGCTCGGTGAAGCGGTCGTAGTCGGGGCCGGGGCCGCCTCTCCGACGGTCCCGCGCTCCCGCGGCTCGACGGGGGCCTCGCTCGTGGGGGCACCCGGCGTGCCCGGAACAGTGGCCGAGGGAGTCGGGGAGGGGGCTGCCGTGTCGTCGGGGCGGGCGCAGTCGACGCCGTCGGCGAACTCCTCCTCGGGAGCGGAATGAGCCGCGGTGGCGCTCGTGTCGACCGTGGGTGGACGCTGGCTCGCCAGGACGAGGACGGTCGGCAGCGCGGTGAGCGCGAGAGCCTTCCCGAGCGGCAGGCGCAGTCGGGTCAGCGCGGACGTACGGGGAACGGCGTGGCGGCCTTTCGACGACCGCTGGTGGTGCGGTGCTACGGTCCCGCCGCGGAGGTCGGGCGACTGGTCGGTCATTCGCCGGCCCCTTCCGCCGGCCCCTCGGTGTCGTCGGCCGTGTTCACCGGGCCCCACGCCAGGGCCAGGAGTCCACCCGTGGCGGCACACAGCGTGCCGAAGAAGAAGCCGCCGAAGTTCGAGATGGGCAGCGACAGCACACCGAGGAAGACGGCCACGCATCCGGCGAAGAACCTGATGACCGGCTGGAACCACAGGAGTCCGCCGAGGACGATCAGCGTCAGCCCGATGACCAGGGACCCCGCCCCCGCGGTGGTGGACATCGCGACCGACAGGGCGCCCAGGGAGAGGTTGAAGTACGGGAAGTAGATGATCGGCGCGGCCGCCAGGAGCACCAGCAGGCCCGCCCAGAAGGGGCGGGTGCGCCGCCAGGTCCGAAAGCCCTGGCGAGCGCGGGCGAAGCCGCTGTCACTGTGGGGGTGCGCGGGTGCGCCGGCACTCGTCATGTGGAGGTTCCCAACTCGTCGGCGGGCGGGGCGGATCCGGGGTGGGGCGGGGGGATCGGGGCGGGTCGGGCCGGGGTGTCAGAAGCAGTCGTGGCGGCCGGGCGCGATGTTCATGTGCAGGCCCGCGAGTTCGAACGTGCCGGCGGAGGTGGCCCAGACCTTCTGGTGGGCGTCGATGATCTCGATGGAGTCGGCCTGCTGGGCGTAACCGTCGGGATCGACGTGATCCTTGGGGTTGACCTGGCCCTTCGTGATGGAGCCGGTGGCCACGCCGATGTCGACGTTCCTGAAGGTGCCGGACTTGGCCTGGAGGTCGGTCATGTCGATGTACAGGTCCCTGGCCTTGACGGCGGTGCCCTCGCCGCCGGCCTTGAGCGACATCGTGTAGGTGCCGAGCACCGGGATGTCCACGGGCACCGACTGGCACATGTCGGTGATCTTCGCCTTCTCCAGGGCCGAGACGGAGACGGGTATGTGTTTGCCGTTCTTGGCGACGTCCACCGTCGCGTAGTTGGCGAATCCGGAACCACTCAGGGAACCGGCGGAGACCTTGAAGTCGGAACCGGAGATGCTGAACGAAGCGGCCAGCGCGCCCTGGGCCATGGAGACGGCGACAGCGGCCGTGGCGGCCACGGTCGGCACCGCGCCGATGGCGAAACGCTTCCAGTGCGTCCTGCCCGTTTGCTGGGACATGCGTGGACCTCCGTTGTCGAGGTGAACGTCGAGGGGTGCGGGGTGGGTCGAGGGTGTGGGGTGGGTCGATGTGTACCGGGTGCGTCGAGGCCGGGCGCGCGAAGAAGGCGCGCCGGAGGAGCACTCGGTAGTGCCACTATCGAGTGCCTGATAGTGGCACTATCGAGCTCGGTGGTGCAACCCCCGGTAACGCGATACTGGAGGGACAGTCGAGCGTGAGGGAGCGCATGAGGATTTCGGAGCTCAGCCGACGGTCCGGGGTGCCGGTGGCGACCATCAAGTACTACCGACGGGAGGGGCTGCTCCCGAAGGGGCGCGCGCTGAACCCGACCACGGTCGAGTACGACGAGGAGCACGTCCGGCGACTGCGGCTGATCCGTTCCCTCATCCAGCTCGGCGGGCTGTCCGTCGCCCGTGCCCGGGAAGTGCTCGAAGCCGTCGAGCAGCCGCTGGACGCGTTCGAGACCCTGGCCGTCGTTCACCACGCTCTGCCCGTTCCTTCCGCGGAGGCGGTCGGTGAGGGGGAGGGCGGTGAGGGCGACGGGAGTGCCGGCGAGGAAGAGGCAGCCGGCACGGCCGCCGAGCGGGTCGAGACCCTCATCGCGAGCATGGGCTGGCAGATCTCCGACGCGTCTCCGCACCGCCCGGCCCTCGCCGAGAGCCTCGCGGCGCTGAGCCGCCTCGGCGCCGACTACGCGGCCGACGACCTCGTCCCCTACGCGCGGCTCGCCACCTCCACCGCGGACCTGGACTTCGCGCAGTTGGAAGGGATCGAGGACCAGGTCACCCTCGCCGAACGGGCGGTGGTCCTCAGTGTGCTGTTCGAGCCGGTCGTGAGGCTGCTGCGGCGCCTGGCCCAGGAGGACGCGAACCACCGTCGCCACGATCGCCGTGCGTGCGGGCGGGAGGAGTGGACGGCGTAACCCGCGGGACGGGTGCCGGTTCGCCGACGCGGTCGTCGCTCGGACCGGCGTGTGGATTCCTCTGTCCGGACAGCCGTGCGACCCGGCCCGCTTGCATGCGGGAAACCGATCTGTTTTCCTAGGGGAAACAGATCGGTTTCCGACCGGTGGTCGGGCCATGGCCAGCGACTAAGGGGAAAAGTGAGTACCACCTTCGACCGCGGAGCGCCCGCCTCCGGAAAAACAGACTCGGGCCGCCGCGGCTCACATGCCGTGCGCTGGTGGGTGCTCGTCGTGCTGGGCGTGGCGCAGCTCATGGTCACGCTCGACGCGACCGTCGTGAACATCGCGCTGCCCGAAGCGCAGCACGACCTCGGTTTCAGTGACGGCAGCCGGCAGTGGGTCATCACGGGGTACGCCCTGGCCTTCGGCAGCCTGCTGCTGCTCGGGGGGCGACTCGGTGACCTGGTCGGGCGTCGTACGACCTTTGTGACCGGCCTGGTCGGTTTCGCGGCCGCATCCGTCGTGGGCGGCGCGGCGACCAGCTTCGAGATACTCGTCGCGGCCCGTGTGGCCCAGGGCCTGTTCGCCGCGCTGCTCGCGCCCGCCGCGCTCTCGCTGCTCAGCGTGACCTTCACCGATCCGGCCGAGCGGCCGAAGGCCTTCGGCATCTTCAGTGCGCTGTCCGGTGCGGGCGCCGCGGTCGGACTCCTGCTCGGCGGCATGCTCACCGAATGGGCGTCCTGGCGCTGGGTGATGTACGTGAACGTCGTCTTCGCGGGCGTCGCGCTCGTCGGTGCGCTGCTGTTGCTGGCCAAGCCCGAGCACACCGAGCGGCCCAGGATCGACATTCCCGGCACCGTCGTGGTCAGTGCGGCGCTGTTCGGCATCGTCTACGGGTTCGCGCACGTCGAGTCCACCAGCTGGACCGACCCCGTCGCCCTCGGCTCCATGATCAGCGGGGTGGTGCTGCTCGGGGTGTTCGCCTGGCTGGAGCTCAGGGTGCCGCATCCGCTGCTGCCGCTGCGCGTGGTGCTGGACCGGACCCGGGGTGGTTCGTTCCTGGCCGTGTTCGTCCTGGGCATGGGGATGTTCTCGATCTTCCTGTTCCTGACGTACTACCTGGAGGCCAGCATCGGCTACTCGCCGATCGAGGCCGGGCTGTCCTTCCTGCCGATGGTCGGGGGCATCGTCGCCGCGTCGACCACGGTGCCGTCGCTGCTGCTGCCCAGGGTCGGTCCCAAGGTCGTGGTCAGTGCCGGCTTCCTGGTCTCCGCGTCCGGTATGGCCCTGCTGACGCAGCTCACCCTGAACAGCGCCTACGTCGCCGACATCATGCCGGGCATGATCCTGTTGGGGCTCGGCATCGGTGCGGTGATGACCACCTCGTTCCAGGGCGCGACCTCAGGCCTGCACCACGAGGACGCGGGTGTGGCCTCGGCGCTGATCAACACCAGCCAGCAGGTGGGCGGTTCGATCAGTACGGCGCTGCTGACCACCGTCGCCTCGTCGGCCGCGACCGACTACCTGTCCTCGCACAAGCCGGGTGCGCTGACCATGGCCCAGGCCGGGGTCGAGAGCTACACGGCCACGCTGGCGTGGGGCGCCGGGATCTTCGTGGTCGGCGCGGTGCTGGCGGCGTTCCTGATGCCGAACGCGGCTCTGGCGCCGTCGGAGGGCGAGCCGGTGATCGCCCACTGAGGGTGGGCCGTGACGGGGGGTGCCGCCGTTCTGGCGCCACCCCCCGTCGTCGTGCTGTCCGGCGCCTGGCCCCGCCTTGCCGCGCACGCCGTAAACCGATCGGTTTCCAATAGGCCGGAATCGAGTTAACCTCGCCGTATGACCACCGAAGCAATGCCAAGCTCCCGAGAGCGCCTGCTGGAGGCGGCGGGGAGGCTCACCTACCGAGACGGCGTCAACATCGGCATCGACGCGCTGTGCAGGGAGGCGGGGGTGTCCAAGCGCTCCATGTACAAGCTGTTCGAGAGCAAGGACGAACTGCTGGCGGCCACCCTGGAGGAGAGTGCCTCCGCCTATGTGGCGGCACTCCTTCCGGCGGCGGACGACGACCGTCCACCCCGCGCGCGGATCCTGCACGTCTTCGAGCAGGCCGAGGCGCAGGCGGGTGCGGCCGACTTCCAGGGCTGCCGGTATCTGGTCGCGCAGATCGAGCTCAAGGATCCGAACCATCCCGCCAGCCGGGTGGCCCGCGGGGTGAAGGACAACGTGACGGCCTTCTTCCGTGCCGAGGCCGAACAGGGCGGGGCGAGGGATCCGGAGTTGCTGGCCCGGCAACTGATCCTGGTCTTCGACGGCGCGAGCGCCCGGGCGGGGATCAAGGTCGACACGCAGGGGGGTCTGCTCGCGCCGACGGTGGTCACGCTGCTTGACGCGGCGGGCGTGCGGTGAGGGGGGTGCCGGGTTCGGTTGTCGGGCGGGTGCGGGTGTGTGTGGGGGCTGGTCGCGCAGTTCCCGGCGCCCCTGGGGCGGTTCGGCGCACACCGGCTCGGCGCTGGGGACTTGCGTGTGAAAACCGATCGGTTTACGGTGGTGAAACTGATCGGTTTCTCGCCCTTCGTGGTGAGCCCGCACCCCCCATCCCTGGAGCACGGATGACCGCCGCGCGTGACACCGAGGGGCACCCCGCCCGACGCCCGATTCCGGCGAGGCTGGCGGCCCACCCGTCGGTACGGGCCGTACTCGCCCGACGCGAGGCCGCTGACGTCGTACGGCCGCCCGCGGTGATCGACGCGGAGTGGCTGCACGAGTTGTGTCTCGCGGCCGGTGCGGACGACGCCGCCGCGATCAGCCTGGACCACCCCGACCTGGCCGGTGAGCGGGAGTACGCACAGTCCGCGCTGCCCGGCACCCGCTCCCTGATCGCGATGGCGGTCCGGATGAACCGCGACAACTGCCGTTCTCCGGCCCGCAGCGTGGCCAACCAGGAGTTCCACCAGGCCGACGAACAGGCCAACCATGCCGCCCGCAAGGTCACTCAGGCGCTCCAGGACGCCGGCTACCGGGCGCTCAATCCGTCCGTCGGCTTCCCGCAGGAGATGGACCGCTTCCCCAAGGAGCGGATCTGGGTGGTGGCGCACAAGACCGTCGCGGTGGCCGCCGGGCTCGGGGTGATGGGCCTGCACCGCAACGTCATCCACCCGAAGTTCGGCAGCTTCATTCTGCTCGTGACCGTTCTGGTGGACGCGGAGGTGAGCGCGTACGGGCAGGCCCTCGACTACAACCCCTGCATCGACTGCAAGTTGTGCGTCGCCGCCTGCCCGGTCGGCGCCATCACCAAGGACGGCGCCTTCGACGCCCTGGCCTGCACCACGCACAACTACCGGGAGTTCATGAGCGGGTTCACCGACTGGGCGCAGACCGTGGCCGACAGCGAGGACGCCGCCGACTACCGCTCCCGGGTCAGCGACTCCGAGAACGCCTCGATGTGGCAGAGCCTGTCCTCGCCGCCCGGTTACAAGTCCGGCTACTGCTTGGCCGTATGCCCCGCGGGAGAGGATGTTCTGGGGCCCTACCTGGACGACCGCAGGACGTTCATGGACACCGTGCTGCGTCCGCTCCAGGACAAGAAGGAGACCCTGTACGTCCTGCCCGGCTCGCCCGCCCAGGAGTACGCCCGGCGCCGCTTCCCCCACAAGCCCGTCAAGGAAGTCACCGGCGGCTGGCAGCCCCCGGCGAAACGCTCCGGGTCCGGCGACGGAGAGGGGCGTACGCCGTGAGTGGCGGTCATGTGCCGGCACGACGGCCGGTCGCGTCGGCGGGGCGCTCTGGCCGGTAGCTCTGTCCGGTCACTCAAGCGGGCCATTACTCGGAGTGGCCCCGGTGTGCGTCGCCCTGACGGGGACGGCGGGCGCGCGCACCATCATGGCTCGGCGGCGGCCGTTCCCCCCCGGCCGTCGCCGAGCCCCTCGCCCGGAGCTGCGGAAACCGATCGGTTTTCATTTCGTCCGCTTCGGGTTAACCTCACGGTATGACCACCGAAGTGAAACTGAGCCCCAGGGAGCGACTGCTGGAGGCGGCGGCCACGCTCACCTACCGAGACGGTGTCAACATCGGCGTCGAGGCGCTGTGCAAGGCCGCGGGTGTGTCGAAGCGCTCCATGTACCAGCTGTTCGAGAGCAAGGACGAACTGCTGGCGGTGAGCCTGAAGGAACGTGCCACCGCTTATGCGGCAACCCTCCTTCCGGCGGCGGACGACGGCCGTACCCCCCGCGAGCGCATCCTGCACGTCTTCGATCGGGTGGAGTCGCAGTCGGGTGCGCCCGAGTTCCGGGGATGCCGGTATCTGGCCGTCCAGATCGAGCTCAAGGACCAGGGTCATCCCGCGAGCCGGGTGGCCCACCAGGTCAAGGCGAACCTGACCGCCTTCTTCCGTTCCGAGGCCGAACGGGGCGGCGCCGACGACCCCGACCTGCTGGCCCGACAGCTCAGCCTGGTCTTCGACGGCGCCAGCGCCCGCGCGGGCATCGGAGCCGACAAACTGACCGGCCTCGTCACCCCCACGGTGACGACCCTGCTGGACGCGGGCGGCGTGAGCTGACGCATTCCGCCGGTGCAGCGGGTGTGGCGCAGGCGGTCGGCGCTGCCCCGGAGAGCTTCTCGGTATCCCCCCGTTCCCCCATTCAAGACGCCTGACCTGCCCTTTTACCCGGCCTCGTATAGTTCGACGTGACTCGAGGACGCCAGGAGGCCGACCGTATGAGGATCTCGCAGCGGGCTCGGTCCGTCGCGCCGTTCTATGCCATGGAGTTCGGCAAGCATGCTGCCGCGCTGGAGGCCGAGGGGCATCACGTCGTCAAACTCAGCCTGGGGGAACCGGACTTCGGGGCGCCGCCGGCCGTGATCGAGGCGATGCGGGGCGTCGTGGGCAGTCGGCCCATGAGCTACACCGGGGCGCTCGGGCTGCCCGAACTGCGGCTGGCCATAGCGCGGTTCTACGGTGAGCGGCACGGTGTGGACGTCGATCCGGCCCGGGTCGTCGTGACCGCCGGGGCCTCCGCCGCGCTGGTGCTGGGTGCCGCCGCGCTCGTCGATCCCGGGGACGAGGTGCTCATCGCCGACCCCTCCTACCCCTGCAACCGGCAGATCGCCGAGAGTTTCGGCGCGCGGGTCGGCCTTGTGCCCACCAGCGCCGCGTCGCGGTACCAGCTGGACACCGGGTCGGTGCGGGCGCACTGGACCGACCGCACCCGCGGGATCATGGTCGCCAGCCCCTCCAACCCGACCGGCACCTCCGTACCGGCCGACGAGCTGGCCGCGATCAGCGCGTTCGCCCGGGAGCGGGACGCGTGGCGGATCGTCGACGAGATCTACCTCGACCTCGGCGATCACGACGAGCACGGGCGGCCGCCGCGCAGTGTGCTGTCGTACGACCAGGAAGCCGTGGTCATCAACAGTTTCTCGAAGTACTTCGGGATGACCGGCTGGCGGCTGGGCTGGTGCGTGGTGCCCGAGGCGCTGGTGCCCGCGCTGGAGCGGCTCGCCCAGAACTACATGATCTGCGCCTCCACCCCCGCCCAGCACGCCGCGCTCGCCTGCTTCACTCCCGAGTCGCTCGCCGTGTGCGAGGAGCGGCGGGCCGAGTTCGGGCGGCGGCGGGCGCTCGTCCTCGACGGGCTCGCGCAGATCGGGCTGCCGGTGCCGGTGCCGCCCGACGGCGCCTTCTACGTCTACTTCGACGTCAGCGGCACCGGGCTCACCTCATGGGAGTTCTGCGGACGGGCGCTCCAGGAGGCGCATGTCGCTCTCACGCCGGGCCGGGACTTCGGGGTGGCCACCGCCGAGACCCATGTACGGCTGTCCTACGCGGCCTCGGCCGAGGAGCTGCGCGAGGGCATCGCGCGGCTCGGGAAGTTCGTCGCCACGCTCGGCTAGACAGAGCAAAGGGGCCGGTCCAACCAGGACCGGCCCCTTCTCACTCAGGTGAGGTCGCTCAGACCAGGTCGAAGCGGTCCAGGTTCGAGACCTTGACCCACGCGTCGACGAAGTCCTTCACGAACTTCTCCTTGGCGTCGTCGCTCGCGTAGACCTCGGCGAGGGCGCGCAGCTCGGAGTTGGAGCCGAAGACCAGGTCGGCACGGGTGCCGGTCCACTTCAGCTTGCCGGTCTCCGCGTCCCGGCCCTCGAACGCCGTCTGGTCCTCCGAGGTGGACTTCCACGTCGTGCCCAGGTCGAGCAGGTTGACGAAGAAGTCGTTGGTCAGGACGCCCGGACGGTCGGTGAAGACGCCGTGCGCCGTGCCGCCCTGGTTGGCGCCGAGGACACGCAGACCACCGACGAGGACGGTCATCTCGGGAGCGCTCAGGGTGAGCAGGTTCGCCTTGTCGAGCAGCAGGTACTCGGCCGGCAGGCGGTTGCCCTTGCCGAGGTAGTTGCGGAAGCCGTCCGCGACCGGCTCCAGCGCGGCGAAGGACTCGACGTCGGTGTGCTCCTCCGTCGCGTCCACGCGGCCCGGGGTGAAGGGGACCTCCACCGCGACGCCGGCGTCCTTGGCGGCCTTCTCGACCGCCGCGGCACCCGCGAGGACGATCAGGTCGGCCAGCGAGACCTTCTTGGCACCGGTGTTGAACTCGGCCTGGACGCCCTCCAGGACCCGCAGGACCTGGGCGAGCTGCTCCGGGTCGTTGACCTCCCAGCCGCGCTGCGGCTCCAGGCGGATGCGGGCGCCGTTGGCACCGCCGCGCTTGTCGCTGCCGCGGAAGGTGGACGCCGAGGCCCACGCGGTGGAGACCAGCTGCGAGACCGTGAGGCCGGTCTCCAGGATCTTGACCTTCAGGGCCGCGATGTCGGCGGCGTCGATGGCCTCGCCCTCGGCCTGCGGCAGCGGGTCCTGCCACAGCAGGGTCTCCGCCGGGACCTCCGGGCCGAGGTACAGGGACTTCGGGCCCAGGTCACGGTGGGTCAGCTTGTACCAGGCGCGGGCGAAGGCGTCCGCGAACTGGTCCGGGTTCTCGTGGAAGCGCTTGGAGATCTCGCCGTAGATCGGGTCGAAGCGCAGCGAGAGGTCCGTGGTGAGCATCGTCGGACGGCGCTTCTTCGACGGGTCGTGGGCGTCCGGGATGATCTCCTGCGAGTCCTTGGCCACCCACTGCTTGGCGCCGGCCGGGGACTCGGTGAGCTCCCACTCGTAGCCGAAGAGGATGTCGAAGAAGTCGTTGCTCCACTGGGTCGGCTTGGTGGTCCAGGTGACCTCGAGACCGGAGGTGATGGCGTCGCCGCCCTTGCCGGTGCCGTAGGTGGACTTCCAGCCCAGGCCCTGCTCCTCCATGGAGGCGGCCTCGGGGTCGTTGCCGACGTGGTCGGCGGGACCGGCGCCGTGGGTCTTGCCGAAGGTGTGACCACCGGCGATGAGGGCGACGGTCTCCTCGTCGTTCATCGCCATGCGGCGGAAGGTCTCACGGATGTCGCGGGCCGCGGCCAGCGGGTCCGGGTTGCCGTTGGGGCCCTCGGGGTTGACGTAGATGAGGCCCATCTGCACGGCGCCGAGCGGGTTCTCCAGCTCACGGTCGCCGGTGTAGCGCTGGTCGTCCAGCCAGGTGGTCTCGGGACCCCAGTAGACGTCCTCGTCGGCCTCCCACACGTCGGCGCGGCCGCCGCCGAAGCCGAAGGTCTCGAAGCCCATGGTCTCCAGGGCGACGTTACCGGTGAGGATCATGAGGTCGGCCCAGGAGATGGACTGGCCGTACTTCTTCTTCACGGGCCACAGCAGACGGCGGGCCTTGTCCAGGTTGCCGTTGTCCGGCCAGCTGTTCAGCGGCGCGAAGCGCTGCTGGCCACGGCCGCCACCGCCGCGGCCGTCGCTGATGCGGTAGGTGCCGGCGCTGTGCCAGGCCATGCGGATCATCAGCGGGCCGTAGTTGCCGAAGTCGGCGGGCCACCAGTCCTGCGAGGTGGTGAGCACCTCGGCGATGTCCCGCTTCACGGCGTCCAGGTCGAGGGCCTGGAAGGCCTGGGCGTAGTCGAAGTCCGCGCCGAGCGGGTTCGCGACGACCGGGTCCTTGGCAAGGATCTTGAGGTTCAGGCGCTCCGGCCACCACTGGCGGTTGCCGCCACCCTGTGTCGGGTGCGCGGCACGCCCGTGCGCGACCGGGCAGCCCCCGGTGCCCTCGGGCTGGGAGTCGGTGACGATTGCGTCGTGGTTCTCAGACATGTCAGTCCTTCCGAACTGGGTGGATCACGGTGCTGAAGTAAGCCTTTGGGGGGAGCAGGCGGGGCACAGGCCCCAGTAGATGACCTCGGCCTCGTCGATCGAGAAGCCGCGGTCGTCGGAAGCTGTCAGGCAGGGCGCGTGACCGACGGCACAGTCGACGTCGACGACGGCCCCGCACGACCGGCAGACCAGGTGGTGGTGGTTGTCCCCGACCCGTCCCTCGAACCGGGCAGGACTGCCCGGCGGCTCGAGGCGGCGTACGAGACCCGCCGCGGTGAGCGAGTGCAGAGCCTCGTAGACGGCCTGGAGCGATATGTGGCCCAGACGGTCGCGCACTCCCGTGGCGATCGCGTCGACGGGGAGGTGGTCACCGGCCCGAACGGTCTCGAGCAGTGCGACGCGCGCGGCCGTCACCCGCAGGCCGGCACCGCGCAGCTCATCGGCGGTGTTCGGAAGCTGGGGGGCGGTCATGGCGACCAACCTACCCCCATAAACCTGAATGGTTCAAGAAATGGAACCATTCCAAGTCTGTGTCGCGTCGGATCGGGGCCCCGGACGCGCTCACAAGGGTTCCTTGTCAGGTGTGCGGGCGGTGTAACTCCTGATGAACGGCTCGGGAGACATCTGCGTAATGGGTGTTTCGTACGGTCGACGGAGATCGAACCGGCTGAGCTCAGGAGGCGTGCCCGTGGTGCGGACGGTCTGCTCGTACTGCGGTGTGGGCTGCGGCCTGGTCCTCGACATCGGCATGGGCCCGGACGGACGGCGTACGGTCCTGAAGGCCTCCGGCGACAAGGAGCACCCGGCCAACTTCGGCAAGCTGTGCACCAAGGGCGCGACCACCGCCGACCTGCTCGCCGCTCCCGGCCGGCTGACCACGGCCCTGGTACGCCCCGAGCGGGGCGAGGAACCGGTGCCGCAGGCCGTCGCTACGGCGATCACCGAGACGGCCCGGCGGCTGCGGGAGATCGTCGACGAGCACGGCCCCGACGCGGTCGCGCTCTACGTGTCCGGGCAGATGAGCCTGGAGGCGCAGTACCTGGCGAACAAGCTGGCCAAGGGCTTCCTGCGCACCAACCAGATCGAGTCGAACTCCCGGCTGTGCATGGCCAGCGCCGGCACCGGCTACAAGCTGTCGCTCGGCGCGGACGGTCCGCCCGGCTCGTACCAGGACTTCGAGAAGGCCGACCTCTTCCTCGTCATCGGCTCCAACATGGCCGACTGCCACCCCATCCTCTTCCTGCGCATGATGGAGCGGGTGAAGTCGGCGGGCGCCAAGGTGATCGTCGTCGACCCGCGGCGCACCGCCACCGCCGCGAAGGCCGACCTGTTCCTCCAGATCAAGCCCGGCGCGGACCTCGCTCTGCTGAACGGCCTGCTGCACCTGCTCCACGCCGACGGCGACACCGACCCCGACTTCATCGCCGCCCACACCGAGGGCTGGGAGGCGATGCCGGAGTTCCTCGCCGACTACACGCCCGCCGCGGTCGCCGAGATGACGGGCCTCGCGGAGGAGGACATCCGGGAGGCGGCGCGGCTCATCGGCGCCGCCGGTGAGTGGATGAGCCTGTGGACCATGGGGCTCAACCAGTCCACGCACGGCACCTGGAACACCAACGCCCTGGTGAACCTGCACCTCGCGACGGGCGCGATCTGCCGCCCCGGCAGCGGCCCCTTCTCCCTCACCGGCCAGCCCAACGCGATGGGCGGCCGCGAGATGGGCTACATGGGCCCGGGCCTGCCCGGCCAGCGCTCCGTCCTCGTCGACGACGAGCGCGCCTTCGTCGAGGAGCTCTGGGAGCTGCCCCCGGACACCCTGCGCGCCGACGGCGTCGGCAAGGGCACCGTCGAGCTGTTCCGGAAGATGGCCGACGGCGAGATCAAGGCCTGCTGGATCATCTGCACCAACCCGGTCGCCTCCGTCGCGGGCCGCCGTACCGTCATCGAGGGCCTGGAGGCCGCCGAGTTCGTCGTCACCCAGGACGTCTTCGCCGACACCGAGACCAACGCGTACGCCGACGTCGTGCTGCCCGGCGCGCTGTGGACCGAGGGCGAGGGCGTCTTCGTCAACAGCGAGCGCAACCTCACCCTGACCCCGGCCGTGGCCGACCCGCCCGGCGAGGCCATGGCGGACTGGCGGATCATCGCGGCCGTCGCCCGCGAGATGGGCTACGAGAAGGGCTTCTCGTACGACAGCGCCGAGCAGGTCTTCGAGGAGATCAAGCAGGCCTGGAACCCGAAGACCGGCTGGGACCTGCGCGGCGTCTCCTACGACCGGCTGCGGCGGACGCCGGTGCAGTGGCCCGCGGCGAGCGAGGACGGGCCCGACCGCAACCCGGTCCGGTACGTGGGGGAGGACGGGACGCTCCGCTTCCCCACGGCGAGCGGGCGGGGCGTCTTCTTCGCCCGGCCGCACATCCCGCCGGCCGAGATGCCCGACGACGACTACCCCTTCGTCCTCAACACCGGGCGGCTCCAGCACCAGTGGCACACGCTGACCAAGACGGCCAAGGTGGCGAAGCTGAACAAGCTGAACCCCGGGCCCTTCGTCGAGCTGCATCCCGAGGACGCCTCGGCACTGGGCGTGGTCGACGGCGACTCCGTCGAGGTGGCCTCCCGCCGCGGGCGGGCCGTACTGCCCGCGGTCGTGACGGACCGGGTACGGCCGGGGTGCTGCTTCGCGCCCTTCCACTGGAACGACCTCTTCGGGGAGTACCTCAGCGTCAACGCGGTGACGAGCGACGCGGTGGACCCGCTGTCGTTCCAGCCCGAGTTCAAGGTGTGCGCGGTGTCGCTGACGAAGGTGGCGGTGCCCGTTGCTCTGCGGTCTCCGGGGGTCGGGGGTGCTCCTGTCGAGGTGGCTGCGGTGGCTGGGGGCGCTTCCGTCGGGGCCACGGCCGCGTCCGTCTTCGGTCTCGAACCGGCACCGCCGCCCGTCCTCACCGCACAGGAGCGTCAGTACCTGGTCGGCTTCCTCGCCGGGATCCCGGCGGGATCGCCCGGGGTTCCGGTGCTGCCCCCCGACGCACCCTTCAGCCCCGAGCACGCCCTGTGGGTCAACGGCACCCTCGCCGGGATGTACTCCCGGGCGACGACCACACAGGCGGCCACCACACAGATCTCGGCCACACCCTCCTCTGTCGGCATGCTGCGCCGCGAGGTGGTCATCCTGTGGGCCTCGCAGACCGGCAACGCCGAGGAGTTCGCGGCCGCCACCGCCGAGCGCCTCACCACCGTCGGCCACAGCACCTCCCTGGTCGGCATGGACCAGGCCGACCTCGGCCAACTGCCGCCCGGCGCCGATCTGTTGCTGATCACCAGCACCTTCGGCGACGGCGACGCCCCCGACAACGGCAGCGGCTTCTGGGAGACCCTGGCCGACCCCGGCACCCCCCGGCTGGAGGGCCGGCGGTACGCGGTACTGGCCTTCGGCGACTCGTCGTACGACGACTTCTGCGGGCACGGCCGCCGACTCGACCAGCGCCTCGACGAGTTGGGCGCGCTGCGGCTGGCCCCCCGCACGGACTGCGAACCGGACTTCGAGGACGCGGCACACGGCTGGCTGGACCAGGTCCTGACGGCACTGTCCGACACGGCAGGCTCCGGCCCGGAGGGGGCGGGGTCCGGTGTTTCCCGGTCGGCGCCCCCTCAGGTCCGGCTCACCGCAGCGCCCCTCCGTGGGACGCCCGTCGGCATGGAGCCCGGTTCCGTCGCGAGCCCGCCGGCCGCCCTCCCCGCCACCCCGCCGCCCCGCCCCAGGAAGCCCGCCCCCGTCCTCGCCCGCCTCACCGGCAACGGGCTGCTGAGCCTGCCCGGCGCCGGCAAGGAGGTCCGGCGGTTCACCTTCGACACCCGGGACAGCGAGCCCCCGTTCCTGTACGACGCCGGCGACGCCCTCGGCATCCGTCCGCTCAACTCGGCGGACCTGGTCCAGGAGTGGCTCGCGGTGACCGGCCTCGACGCGTCGGCCGCCGTGGACGTGAACGGCGTGGGCGAGGTTCCGCTCGGCGAGGCGTTCCTGCGGCACCTGGACATCACCAGGATCACCCCCGCCCTGCTCCGCTTCGTCGCCGAACGCACCCGTGACCCACGGGAGTTGAAGAAGCTGCTGCGCCCGGACAACAAGGACGAGCTGGCCAAGTGGGGCTGGGGCCGGCAGGCCGTGGACGTGATCACCGAGTACGGTGTGAAGGCCGCCCCGCAGGACTGGGCGCGGACCCTCGGACGCCTCCAGCCGCGGCTGTACTCCATATCGTCCAGCCCGCTGACCGACCCGCACCTCGTCTCGCTCACCGTCTCCGTCGTGCGCTACGAGAACCTGCGCGGCAAGCCCCGCCAGGGCGTCTGCTCACCCTTCCTGGCCGACGCCGCCGCGGGCACCCCGGTGCCGGTGCACGTCCAGCGCTCCCCGCACTTCCGCCCGCCGGCCGACTCCGCCACGCCGATGGTGATGGTCGGCCCCGGCACCGGCGTCGCCCCCTTCGTCGGCTTCCTGGAACAGCGCCGCGCCCTCGGCCAACGGGGCCCGAACTGGCTGTTCTTCGGCGAACAGCACCGGGCGACCGACTTCTACTACGAGGACGAGCTGAACGCCTTCCTCGCCGACGGGACCCTCACCCGCCTGGACACCGCCTTCTCCCGCGACCAGCGCGCCAAGGTCTACGTCCAGGACCGGATGCGCGAGCACGGCCCGCTGCTGTGGTCCTGGCTCCAGGACGGCGCCCACTTCTACGTGTGCGGGGACGCCTCCCGCATGGCCAAGGACGTCGACGAGGCGCTGCGGGACATCGCGGTCCTTCATGGCGGCCTGGACGAGGCGGGCGCGGCGGCGTACGTGAAGCAGCTCGCCACCGACAAGCGCTATGTGCGGGACGTCTACTGACCGAACCCCCGGGCGGGCACCGGGCCACACATGGGAGGATCGGTCGCCATGAGGGCATCCCCCGCGGTCCGCAGCCTGCGCGCGGCGGTGTTCGCCGCGCTGTGCGTGCTGCTGGCCGCCGGGGGACACACGCTGGCCACCGGCATGGCACCGCCGGTGTGGACACAGGCGGCCGGCTTCGTGCCGGTGTTCGCGGCCGGCTGGCTGCTCGGCGGCCGGGAACGCTCGCTCGGCTCCATCGGCGCCGCGACCCTCTCCTCCCAGGGCGGTCTGCACCTGGCCTTCGGCGCGGCGCACCCCCGCTCGATGAGGACGTCGTACGCCATGGCGATCCCGCACATGTCGGCGACGCACACGTCGATGCCGCACATGTCGGCGACGCACATGTCGGCGACGCACGCGGCGGCGACGCACATGACCATGCAAGGCATGCAGATGACGCACCCCGCGGCACCGCCCCCGCACATCCTCGCCGCGCACGCCATCACCCCCCACGCCACCGCGGCCCACCTCACGGCCGCCCTCCTGCTCACCTGGTGGCTGCGCCGCGGCGAGGCCGCCCTGTGGTCCCTCATGCGGCGGGCGGTCACCCTGCTGCCCGGCCTCGCGGCCTGGTGGCGGGGATACGGCGAGCCGGCCGCCCCGGCCCCCGCACGCCCGGTCCCCGACCAGGGCGCCCGCGCACCCCGCCCCCTCCTGCTCCGCCACACGGTCCACCGGCGCGGACCGCCCACGACGATCCCGTACGCGATCTGACCCCCGCACCCCTTTCCCCAGTACGGAGATCCCTCAGCCATGTCCCGAGCACACACCGCCCTGCGCCGCGCCGGCCTCGGCACCGCCCTCGCCGCCACCGCCGTCCTGACCGCCGCCGGCGTCGCCTCCGCGCACGTCACCGTCCACCCCGAGAGCTACGCCAAGGGCGCCACGGACGGCGCCCTGAGCTTCCGCGTCCCCGACGAGAGCGACACCGCGAGCACCACGAAGGTCCAGCTGTTCCTGCCCACCGACCACCCGCTGCTCGGCGTGCTCGTCTCCCCGCACGACGGCTGGACCGCCAAGGTCACCGACACCAAGCTGAAGACGCCGGTCAAGACGGACGACGGCACGATCACCGACGCGGTCTCCGAGATCACCTGGACCGGCGGAAAGATCGCCCCCGGTCACTACGAGGACTTCGACGTCGCCTTCGGCCAGCTCCCCGACGACACCGCCCAGTTGACCTTCAAGACCCTCCAGACCTACTCCGACGGAAAGGTCGTCCGCTGGATCGAGGAGGCCGCCAAGGGCGACGAGGAACCGGAGAACCCGGCACCGGTCCTCAAGCTCACGGCCGCCACGACCCCGTCGGACACCGCGGCCGCGTCGGGCACCGCGGCCCGGACCGCCTCGAAGACCTCGGCGGCCGCCGCCGAGGCCTCGGCGAGCGACTCCACCGCCCGCGGTCTCGGCGTCGCCGGGCTCGTCGTGGGCGTGCTGGGGCTGGCCGCCGGGGTCTTCGCCGTCCTGCGGGGCCGCCGGACGCGGTGAGCGGGAGCCGGTGGATTTCCGTACCCACAGGTGAAGGACGGTGCCCGGATGGGAGGATGAGGCGCCATGACAGCAGGGTGGGGTGCTCGCACAGTGCGGGCCGCGGTGTTCGCGGCCGTCTGTGTGCTGCTCGCCGCCCTGGGCCACGTCCTCATGTCCGGCGCCTCCGTGCCGACCGGGACACTGGCCGCGGGCCTGGTCGTGACCGGGTGCGCGGGCTGGTGTCTGGCGGGCCGTGAACGCGGCCTGCCGCTGATCGTGACCGTCGTGGTCGCCGCTCAGACGGCTCTGCACTCGGCGTTCTCCCTCGCGCAGTCCGCATCGGCGGCGCAATCCGTACCGACGGCACAGTCCACACCCGCGGCGCCGGGTATGGGTTCGATGCACATGGAGTCCATGCACAGCAGTGGCATGGACTCCATGGACATGGCCCCCATGGGGACCTCGACAGGTGTCGGCGCCCTGTCGTTCTGGCTGCCGTTCGGGATGTACGCCGCCCACCTGCTCGCCGCGCTCCTCACCGGCCTCTGGCTGGCGTACGGCGAGAGGGCCGCGTTCCGCATCCTGCGGGCCGTGGCCGGATGGCTGGCGGCGCCGCTGCGGCTGCTCCTGCTCGCCCTGCCCGTCACCCCGCACCGCCCGCGGCTGCGGGTGCGCCGCCCCCGCTCGCAGCGGGCACCGCGGCTCCTCCTTCTCGGCCATGCGATCACCCATCGGGGTCCGCCCGTGGGGACCGCTGTCGCCTGACGACAGCTGGTGACCCGAGGCGCCCCTGAGCCCCTCGGGCCTCGGTCGTACGTCTCCGCGGGCGCTTGGCGCCCGGCGCCGTACGGCCATCCTCACCGGACCGCCGCGCGCCCCCGTGCCCTCGGAGCGGTCCGGATCACGGCTGACCCGAGAAGGACACCTGGTGATCACTTCCACCCTGCCCGCCCCTGCCGACCTCCGCGCCCGGCGGGAGACCGCCGACGCCTCCGCGACCGCCTGGGCGCTCGCCGCCCGCGCGGGCGACGCCGACGCCGTCGACCACTTCGTGCGCGCCCTGCACCGCGACGTGCTGCGCTATGTCTCCCACCTGTGCGGCGACCCCCAGGCCGTGGACGACCTGGCCCAGGACACCTTCCTGCGGGCGCTCGGCAGTCTGCACCGGTTCGAGGGGCGGTCCTCGGCGCGCGCCTGGGTGCTGTCCATCGCCCGCCGCGCGGTCGTCGACGGCTTCCGGCACGCGGCGGTGCGGCCCCGCCGGTACGACGGTGCCGACTGGCAGGCCGCGGTGGAGCGTGCGCAGCCTCGGGACGTGCTCGGCTTCGACGACGGGATAGTGCTGCTCGATCTGCTGGGGGCGTTGTCCGAGGAGCGGCGGGAGGCGTTCGTGCTCACGCAGATGCTGGGGCTGTCGTACGAGGAGGCGGCTGTGGTGAGCGGGTGTCCGGTGGGGACGGTTCGGTCCCGGGTGGCGCGGGCCAGGGCGGCGCTGACGGAACTGGTGGTCTGAGGTCCGTCGGCGGCCGCGGCGCCGTCGTGGCCGGTCGCGCCCGGGCGGCGGTAGCCGCACGTTCACCACAGCCCCGCGCCCCTAAAGGCGATTCCGGCGCCGCCTGTTCTGTATCAGCCCGGCCGCTGCCAGGCCCGCCGAGCCTGCGCCGGCCAGAGCCAGTGCCCTCGCCCTCCGACTCGGCGGCGCCGGCCTCGCCCCCGGCGCCACCCCGTACGCGCTGCCCGGCGCCCCCGGCATCGCGCTCGCCAGCAGTTCCGCGAGGTGGACCGCCTCGTGGCCGCCGCTGTCGAACTCGTGGATCTGGGTGCGGCAGCTGAAGCCGTCCGCCAGGACCACCGTCTCTGGGGGCTCCTCCCGCAGGCGTGGGAGGAGCACCCGCTCCGCGCAGGCCTCGCTGACCTCCAGATGGCCCGGTTCGAAGCCGAAGTTGCCGGCGAGGCCGCAGCAGCCGGAGTCGAGTCGCTCGGCGTCCACACCCGCGCGGTGCAGGAGTTCTTGGTCGGCCTGCCAGTCCAGGACCGCGTGCTGGTGGCAGTGGACCTGGGCGAGGGCCTTCGCGGAGCGTTCCGGGACGTGCGGGGGCTCGTAGCCGGGGGAGTGCTCGGTGAGCAGCTCGGCGAGCGTCACCGTCCGGTCGCGCAGCCGCCGTACGTCCTGGTCGCCGGGGAACATCTCCGGCGCGTCCGAGCGGAACACGGCCGTGCAGCTCGGCTCCAGGCCGACCACCAGACCGCCCGCCCGGACATGCTCGGCGAGACTGCGCACGGTCCGTCCCAACACCCGCTCAGCTGGCGGGTTCGGGGCCGAACCGCAGTCCGGTCGGGGCGAGTTGGCGGTTGAGCTGGTCGAGGACGATCCCGGGTTGCACGACACAGGTGCGGGCGGTCTCGTCCACGGACTCCACGCGGTCGCAGTACTTCGACCAGTCGATCACCACGGCCGTGTTGGTGCACTGTCCCGCCAGGCTGGTGCCGCCGCCCCGGGACAGCACCGGCGCGTCGTGCTCGCGGGCCACGGCCAGCGCCTCCGCGGCCGCCTCGGGGGTTTGGGGCAGGACCACGCCGATCGGGGTCTGGCGGAAGTTCGAGGCGTCGGTCGAGTATGCGGCCCGGCTGCCCGCGTCGAAGCGGACCTCGCCGTCGACCCTCTCGCGCAGCGCGCGTTCCAGGGCCGCGGTGTCCCGCGGGGGCGCGGCGGGCCGTCGTACGGCGGGAACGGGCAGGTCGGAGGTCGTCATGGCCCCCTCCTTCGGTCGCGGCGCGGGCACCGGCCGGGTACCCGCGACCGCACCGACGACTACTCCGGCCCGGCCTCCCCGGCGAGCTCCGGCATCAGCGCGCACAGCGCCTCGCGCTGGTCGGGGCCCATGAACCGGGCCAGGGCCGCCTTGACCGTCTCGGCGAGGGTGCCGGACGCGCCCTCGAGGAGGTTCCGCGCCTTCTCGGTGAGGGCCACCTCGACGCCCCGCTTGTCGCCGCAGACCGACTTCCGGGTGACGAGACCGGCGTGCTGGAGACAGGCGATCTGGTAGGTGAGGCGGGTCTTGGGGCGGCCCAGCAGTTCGGCGATCCGCGTCATGCGCTGGCCTTCGCGGGGGCCGGTGGCCAGCAGGCACAGGACCAGGAACTCGTCGTGCGAGACGTCGAGCCGTTCCTTGACCACGCCGCGCAGCTCCTGCTCCACGGCTCCGGTCGCCGCCAGCATCAGCATCCAGGCGTGCAGCTCGGCGGGCAGGAGTCCGTCACCTGCGGCGGAGGGACAGTCGGAGTGGTCGGCCATGGATTCGATTCTACCCGTTGTCCAAATTTGAATAATCGGCTAGCGTGCTGTCATCCAAATTTGGACTACCTGAGTGAGGAACCATGTCCGTCGCCGTCGAAACCGGAACCTGGCAGCTCGACCGGACCGCCACCACCGTCGCCCTTAAGCACAAGACGATGTGGGGCCTGGTCACGGTCAAGGGCGCCTTCACCACCGTGGACGGTCAGGGCGAGGTACGGGCCGACGGGTCCGCCGTCGGCACCGTGACCCTGGACGCCGCCTCCCTCGACACCAAGAACGCCAAGCGCGACGAGCACCTGCGCGGCTCCGACTTCTTCGACGTCGCGAACCACCCCGAGATCACCTTCGCGGTGCGCAGCGCGGAACTGCGCGACGGCGACCAGGTGCACGTGATAGGCCAGCTCACCGTGCGCGGCATCAGCCGCCCCCAGTCCTTCACCGGCCGGATCAGCGACGCGAGCGCCGACGCGGTCACGGTGAACGCCGAGTTCTCGGTCGACCGCGACCAGTTCGGCCTGGGCTGGAACCAGCTGGGCATGATCCGCGGCTTGACCACGGTCAACGCCACGCTCCGCTTCAAGCGGTCGGCAGCGTGAGGTAGGCGCTCGACAGCGTCTGCGGCGAGGACGTGAACACGCGCAGCCGGACCCGCTGGTGCTGGTGCGGCAGCGCGTACGTCCCCTCGGGCGGCCGTAGTTCGTAGACGGCCGTGGCGTGGGCGGGCAGCGTCGCCGGACCCCGCAGCACCGAGAAGTACGGGTACATGCCCTGGCCCCGGGTGAGGGTGAAGTGGGGCGCGAGCGCCTCGTCGGCCGTGTTGGTGACCCGGAGCGTCAGCCTGGAGAGCGAGCGGGCGTCATGACGGACCCCGGCTACCTCCAGGCGCAGGGGCGGTGAGCCGGTGGCCGCCAGCGCCGCGCTCGCCAGGGCCGGGCTCAGCAGCAGCACGGCCGCGGCGATCCGCGCGGGACGCCGTGCCGCCCCGCCGAGCCGCCGCCCGAACGGCTGCCAGGCCCCCGCGAACTCCGCCGCGGGCGCGGTGACCGCCGCCGCCAGCCACAACGGGGTCATCATCAGGTAGTAGCCGTCCTGCGAACGCGTCGCCAGCCAGAACGCCAGCCACGGCAGCACGGTCGCCGCCGGACCGAGCCGACGCACGAACAGCACGAACAGCACCAGCAGACCGACGAGCAGCAGCACACTGGCGTACCCGTACCAGTCGAGCCGGTCGCTGCCGTTCGTGAGGTACAGCGACACACCCACCAGACCCTGGCCGTGCAGCACCGCGCCCTGGATCAGCGGCAGCACGATGCCCTTCAGCCACGCGACCGGCCGGCTCACGACGAAATACGTGTTGATCAGCAGCCATACGCCGGCGGCGACCCCGGCGAGCCGCAGCACCACCAGGCCCGCCGCCCGCGCGCCGAGCTCCCCGCGCCGCACGGCGTGGATCCCGGCCAGCAGGAACGGCGCGAGGAACCACGGCAGTTGCTGCGCCGCGCACGCCGCGCCCAGACAGGCCGCCTGCGCCACCCCGGCGGCACCCAGCCGCCCGCCCCGCCCGATCCGGGGCCAGCGCACCACCACCGGGATCATCAGGGCCAGCGCCAGGATCGCCGGGTAGCCGAGACGGGCGTACATGGTGAGCATCGAGAACCCCAGGCACGCCATGGTCGCCGCCGACCGCCACGGCACGGGCAGCAGCCACCACAGCACCACCGTGCCGACGAGCAGCGCGCCCGTGCTCATCGCTATGGCGGGCAGGCTGCCGTGCCCGAGCCACAGCAGGGGAGCGGTGAGCAGCGGGGCGAGCGGGGGATAGCCGTACGTGTAGTCGTAGCCGCCCGTGACCGTGGGGGTGAGCGCGATGCCCTTGCCACCGAAGAGCCAGGGCCAGGGACGGCCGTAGATCCCGTGTCCGGCGACCAGGTCGCGCGCGGCCTGGGTGGTGAGGACGGACTCGTCGGAGCCGCGGTGGAACAGGACGAACGCGCACAGGGCCAGCGTCAGACCGGTCACCAGGACGCACAGGTCCACGCGGGCCAGGGACCGTCGCTCGCGCACCACCAGGGCCAGCGCGCCGCACACCAGGATCGAGGCGTAGCAGACCGAGATGACCGCGGCCACGGCGAGCCGGTGGGTGGCCGCCTGGGTCCACACCTCGCGGGTGCCGATGAGGAGGCTGACGTCCGCGAGCACCGTCAGGACGCGATGCCACTGCGTGGGGGGTTCAGGCTCGGCGGACACCGCCGGCCGGGTGGCCCGGCCGGGTGCCGACAGCTGAGTATCTGCCAGGAACACGGCATCGGACGCTAATCGGACCCGGTGAGCGGGGTGCGGTCGGAGGCCAAGAGTCCGGTGTGAGGCGGGTAAGACCCCTTTCGTCACGATGGGCGGGGGCACCGGGGGCCGCCGGGGCGGTCGCGGACCGTGTCGCTGTTGGGCCGAACGGGTGACTTGGCGTAAGAATTGGCCGGTGCAGGCAATGAAGGCGAGTCGGAGCGGGGGGAGCCGGTGAACAGGTACGACGTCACCGATGAACAGTGGGAGGGGCTCGCCCAGGTCGTTCCGTTGCGAGGACGGGACGCGTGGCCGTCCGCGGTCGACCACCGGTCCGTGCCGGAGGCCGAGACCGAGGCCCGGCGCCGTTTCGTCGTCCTGCGGATCAACGTCTTCGCGGACGCCCGGGAGGTCGCCGAGACCCTCATGGCGGGCATCCCGGTCCTCCTCGACCTCACCGGCGCGGAGACGGACGTCGCCAAACGCGTCCTCGACTTCAGCACGGGCGTCGTCTTCGGCCTGGCCAGCGGGATGCACCGGGTGGACCGGAACGTCTTCCTGCTGACGCCGGCCGGGACCGAGGTGACGGGGTTGATGGAGGGGGCGGGGATGCCGGGGGTGTAGCCCGGCGGGTGTGGGAGGGGGCGGCGCGTGGCCCTCCCGGTTCGTACCGGCGCGTGGCCTGTTCGCTCGATCGTAGGAAGGTCGTCGAGGAGGAACGGTTCGTCCGCGGGCGGAGTCCTACCGTCCGGATATGCGCGTGCCCCCCACCTCCTCCGTCGTCCCGGCCCAGTCGCCCTCCCCGTTCGCGGAGCCGGCGCAGGAGGCCGTGCGGCGTCCCGACCGGCCCTGTCTCACCGAGCTCCGGCTCTCCGCGTACGCCAACCACCGCCGGGCCGGATTACCGATCGGGCCGCTGACCCTGTTCACCGGCCCCAGCGGCAGCGGCAAGACCAGCGCGCTCCGGGCCTACGAGGCCCTCGCGCGGCTCGGCGGCGGCGCGAGCCTCGTCGAGGCGTTCCCCGACCCCGTCGCCTGCGTCCCCGACCGCGCCCGCCCCGACGCCCAGCGCCGCCGGGGCTTCCGGATCGGCTGCACCGCCGACGGCCCCGAAGGGCCGGTCCGCCTCGACGTCGCCGTCCAGGCCGAGCCCCAACTGCGCATCGTGGGCGAGCGGTTGACGTCCGGCGGGCTCGTCCTCCTGGAGACCGCCCTGCGCGACCCCGCCCGCCGCGCCGTCCAGGCCGCCTGGCACACCGCGGGCTCCGCCCCGGTCACCCGCGCCCCGCTCCCCGACGACCAACTCGGCACCGCCCTGCTGCCGTTGCGGGTGGCGGGCAAGACGGACGGACAGCGGCGCGTCCTCGCCGCCGCCGAACAGATGGTCGTCGCCCTGCGCTCCGTCTTCGGCTGCGACCCACGCCCCGGCCGCATGCGCCTGCCCGTCCGGACCGGCTCCGGACGCCTGCTGGGCGGCTGCGACAACCTCGCCGACGTCCTGTGGCGCACCCGCGCCGAGTGCGGCCGACGGCACGCGCAACTCGTCGCCGCGGTGCGCGCCGGATGCGCGGGGCCCGTCGCCGACGTTCTCGCCGAGCCCGTGCTCACCGGGGCGGTCCGGGCCCTGTTCGACCGTGGGGACGGCAGCCGTACGGAGCTGGGGCGGCTGGGGGACGGCGAGTTGAGGTACCTCGCCCTGGCGCTCGTGCTGCTCACCGGGCCCGGCGTGCTGGAGGTCGACCCGGCCGGCGAGGTGCCGGCGGCCCTGCAGACCCTCACCGTCCTCGCCGACAACCTCGACCGCGGACTGGACGTACGGCAGCGGGCCGAACTGCTCCAACTGGCCCTGCGGATGTGCGCACGCGGACACATCCGGCTCGTCGGCGCGGTGAGCGACGCCTCGTGGGCCGCCGGGACGGACGGCGTCACGGTGGTACACCTGGAGCCGTGACAGAACCTCTCGACGTGGCTGCCCTGCAACGCCGGCTGGCCGAATTCGCGGCGGCCCGCGACTGGCAGCCCTACCACACCCCCAAGAACCTCGTCTCCGCGCTCAGTGTGGAGGCCTCCGAACTGGTCGAGATCTTCCAGTGGTTGACGCCCGAGCAGTCGGCGCGGGTCATGGAGGACCCCGACACCGCGCACCGCGTCACGGACGAGATCGCCGACGTGCTCGCGTATCTGCTCCAGCTGTGCGAGGTCCTCGGAGTCGATCCCCTGGCCGCGCTGTCCGCGAAGATCGACCGCAACGAGCAACGGTTTCCCGCGCCGTGAGGAGCGATCCACTCCTCTTTCACTCTCCGTGATAGAAGCGTGGTCTGAAATCGATTTGTTGTCCACAAATTTCCGCCCACCTCTGGCTTTTCGTTCCGAGCGACCTCACTCTGGGTAGTGAACAAGGGAGTTCGGGCGACAGACGGGGGCAGCCGATGGACGCGGTGCGGCTCATCGTGACGAGCAGGCGTGCCCTGGCCGGGGGCGGCGAGGCGCCTCAGGTCATGGCCGAGGTGTGGCAGGCGCAGGCCCTGGCCCAGGCGATAGGAAGCCGCCTCGCGGTCGCCGGACCGCCCGAACTGCGGGGCGAGGCCCTGGGGTTGACCGAACTGGCGGGGCGGGGCTGCGGGGTCCTGGAGCGTCCCGACATCGCCCTGGCGGAGCTGCGGGCTGCCCAGCTCACCGACCTCGGCGACGCCCGCCAGGCCCTCCTCTACCTCGGCGGCCTCCTCGGCGAGGTCGGCATAGCCCTGGTCGGCCTCGCCTGCGCGGCGGACGACGAGACGACGTACTGGCAGTGCATGGAGGCGATCGACGCGGCGGACGAGTCACGGGACCGGGTGCTGCAGATGCTGCGAAGACTGGCGGACCGGGGGGAGGAGTTGCCGGAGGCGGGGTGAGTTCTTCGGCCGCGGGCCGGTGGGGGCTGGTCGCGCCCACGCGGCGGTAGCCGCAGATTCAACACAGCCCCGCGCCCCTGAGTGGGTGGGGCCGGACCCTGTCCAACTGCACCCACGTGCTTTTGGGGGCGCGGGGAACTGCGCGACCAGCCCCCACCGGCCCGCAGCCGAAGACAAACCTCAGCCGGCCCCCTCCTCACCAACCCCCCGCACCGAACCCCCGGCCCCCTGAAGATCCGCGTCCAACGCCGACAGATCCGCGTTCAGTGCCGCCATCAACTCCTCCATCTGCTGCAACAACCCCTTCGGCTGCCCAGCCCCCGCAGTCAGCGGCACGGTTTCTTCGGACATGACGGCCTCCTCGGCCCAAGGACCCACGCGGGTATCGGATGACGCACCGGCGACGACAAGCCGGCTCCGCCCGAGCCAACGATCACCAAACGGCCCGGTCACTGGCACGGCCGCCCCTCGCGCAGGCCGTGGACGAATTTCACCCGACCGGGGACGGCGGTGCCGCGGAGGTCACAGGGGCCCGTGAGGCCACAGCGCACTCCTGCGTGCAGGATGGAGACATGGATCTCCGCATCTTCACCGAGCCCCAGCAGGGCGCGAGCTACGACACCCTCCTCACCGTCGCCAAGGCCACCGAGGACCTCGGATTCGACGCCTTCTTCCGCTCCGACCACTATCTGAAGATGGGCGACGGCGACGGCCTCCCCGGCCCCACCGACGCCTGGATCACCCTCGCCGGCCTCGCCCGTGAGACCAAGCGCATCCGCCTCGGCACCCTGATGACCGCCGCCACCTTCCGGCTGCCCGGCGTGCTCGCCATCCAGGTCGCCCAGGTCGACCAGATGTCCGGCGGCCGCGTCGAACTGGGCCTGGGCGCGGGCTGGTTCGAGGAGGAGCACCAGGCGTACGGCATCCCGTTCCCGAAGGAGAGGTTCCCCCGCCTCGAGGAGCAGCTGGAGATCGTCACCGGGCTGTGGGCCACCGAGCCCGGCGACACCTTCGACTTCCACGGCAAGCACTACGACCTCACGAAGTCGCCCGCGCTGCCCAAGCCCGCCCAGGACAGGATCCCCGTGCTGATCGGCGGCCACGGTGCGACGAGGACCCCGCGTCTCGCCGCCCGCTACGCCGACGAGTTCAACATGCCGTTCGCCTCCGTCGAGGACAGCGAGACCCAGTTCGGCCGGGTCCGTGCCGCCGCCCGGGAAGCGGGCCGCGCGGCCGACGCGATCACCTTCTCCAACGCCCTCGTCGCCTGCGTCGGCAAGGACGACCAGGAGGTCGCCCGCCGCGCCGCCGCGATCGGCCGCGAGGTCGACGAGCTCAAGGCCAACGGCCTGGCCGGCACCCCCGCCGAGGTCGTCGACAAGATCGGCCGCTACGCCGCCGTGGGCTCCCGCCGCGTCTACCTCCAGATCCTCGACCTCGACGACCTGGACCACCTGGAGCTGATCTCCGCCCAGGTCCAGGCGCAGCTGTCGTAAATCGAAGGCACTGGTCACAGCGCCTGTGCGAAGCTGAGGACGTCGTCCTGCCGAGCCCCCAGGATCACCCTTCCTGGGGGCTCTCGCGCGCACGGCGCCCCGTACCGTCCACCGGCCGGAGAGGCCCTCACCATGTTCCTGACCATCACCACCACCGGCACTCCCGAGCGCCCCGCCACCGACCTCGGCTTCCTGCTGCACAAGCATCCCGACAAGGCACAGGCGTTCTCCACCTCCTACGGCAGGGCGCACGTCCTGTACCCCGAGGCGGACGATCAGCGCTGCACGGCCGCGCTGCTGCTGGAGGTCGACGCGGTGGCGCTGGTCAGGCGCGGCAAGGGCAAGGGCCGCGGCGGCGCCCCCGACGCGGCGCTCGCCCAGTACGTCAACGACCGCCCCTACGCGGCCTCCTCGCTGCTCGCGGTGGCCCTGAGCGCGGTCTTCTCCAGCGCGATGCGCGGGGTGTGCACCGCCAAGCCCGAACTCCCCTCGCAGCCGCGGCCGTTGCGCATCGAGGTGCCCGCCGTCGCGGCCCGAGGCGGCCCGGAAGTCGTACGCCGGCTGTTCGAGCCGCTCGGCTGGACCGTGACCGCCGAACCGGTCGCGCTGGACAGTGAGTTCCCGGAGTGGGGCGACTCTCGCTACGTCCGCCTCGAACTGGAGTCCACGCGGCTCACCCTCGCCGAGGCCCTGCGCCACCTGTACGTCCTCCTCCCCGTCCTCGACGACGCCAAGCACTACTGGGTGGCCTCCGACGAGGTCGACAAGCTGCTGCGGGCCGGCGAGGGCTGGCTGCCCGCGCACCCGGAGCAGAAGCTGATCACCAGCCGCTACCTGTCCCGCCGCTGGTCGCTGACGCGCGAGGCGATGGAGCGACTGGAGCTGGTCCGGCTCGCCGAGGCCGACGACAGCGAGGTCGAGGAGATCGACAACGCCGTCGAGGCGGAGACCGAGACCGAGGAGAAGCCGACCCCGCTCGCCGTGCAGCGCCGCGAGGCCATCCTGGAGGCGCTGCGCGCCGCCGGTGCCGCCCGCGTTCTCGACCTCGGGTGCGGGCAGGGCCAGTTGGTGCAGGCGCTGCTCAAGGACCCGAGGTTCACCGAGATCGTCGGCGTGGACGTGTCGGTGCGGGCGCTCACCATCGCCTCCCGGCGGCTCAAGCTGGACCGCATGGGGGAGCGGATGGCCTCGCGCGTCCAGCTCTTCCAGGGCTCGCTGGCCTACACCGACAAGCGGCTCAAGGGGTACGACGCCGCCGTGCTCAGCGAGGTCATCGAGCACCTCGACCTGCCCCGGCTGCCCGCCCTGGAGTACGCGGTGTTCGGCGCGGCCCGCCCCCGGACCGTCCTGGTGACGACCCCGAACGTCGAGTACAACGTCCGCTGGGAGTCGCTCCCGGCCGGCCACGTCCGGCATGGCGACCACCGCTTCGAGTGGACCCGGGAGGAGTTCCGCGTCTGGGCCTCGTCGGTGGCCGAACGGCACGGCTACGACGTGGAGTTCACCCCGGTGGGACCGGACGACCCCGAGGTCGGGCCGCCCACGCAGATGGCCGTTTTCGAACTGAGCACAGCTACGCCGAGCACCACTGTCAGGAACGAGAAGGAGGCGAAGGCGGCATGACCGAGACCCAGCGCACGGGACGGACTCTCCCCGTCACCGACCTCTCCCTCGTGGTCCTCGTCGGCGCCTCCGGCTCCGGCAAGTCCACCTTCGCACGGCGCCACTTCAAGCCGACCGAGGTGATCTCCTCGGACTTCTGCCGGGGCCTGGTCTCCGACGACGAGAACGACCAGGGCGCCACCAAGGACGCCTTCGACGTCCTGCACTACATCGCCGGCAAGCGGCTGGCCGCCGGCCGCCGCACCGTCGTCGACGCGACCAGCGTGCAGTCGGACTCCCGGCGCCAGCTGATCGACCTGGCCAAGCAGTACGACGTGCTGCCCATCGCCATCGTCCTGGACGTGCCCGAGGAGGTGTGCGCCGAGCGCAACGCGGCCCGCGCCGACCGGGCCGACATGCCGGTCCGGGTCATCAAGCGCCACATCCGCGAACTGCGGCGCTCGATCCGTCACCTGGAGCGCGAGGGCTTCCGCAAGGTGCACGTCCTGCGCGGGGTCGAGGACATCGAGCACGCCACCGTCGTCACCGAGAGGCGCTTCAACGACCTGACCCACCTCACCGGCCCCTTCGACATCGTCGGCGACATCCACGGCTGCGCCTCCGAACTGGAGACCCTGCTCGCGAAGTTGGGCTACACCGACGGCGTCCACCCCGAGGGCCGTACCGCGGTCTTCGTCGGCGACCTCGTCGACCGCGGCCCGGACAGCCCCGGTGTGCTGCGCCGCGTGATGTCGATGGTCAAGTCGGGCAACGCGCTGTGCGTGCCGGGCAACCACGAGAACAAGTACGGCCGCTACCTCAAGGGCCGCAAGGTCCAGCACACCCACGGGCTCGCCGAGACCATCGAGCAGATGGAGCACGTCACGGACGAGTTCCGCGCCGAGGTACGGGAGTTCATCGACGGACTGGTCAGCCACTACGTCCTCGACGGCGGCCGCCTCGTGGTCTGTCACGCCGGTCTGCCGGAGAAGTACCACGGCCGCACCTCCGGCCGGGTCCGCTCGCACGCGCTGTACGGCGACACCACCGGTGAGACCGACGAGTTCGGGCTGCCGGTGCGCTACCCGTGGGCGGAGGACTACCGCGGCCGGGCCGCCGTGGTCTACGGCCACACCCCGGTCCCGGAGGCGACCTGGCTCAACAACACCATCTGCCTGGACACCGGCGCCGTCTTCGGCGGCAAGCTCACCGCGCTGCGCTGGCCGGAGCGGGAGCTGGTCGACGTACCGGCGGAAAAGGTCTGGTACGAGCCGGCCAGGCCGCTGAAGTCGGAGGCTCCCGGCGGTCAGGACGGCCGGCCGCTCGACCTCGCCGACGTGTACGGCCGCAGGGTCGTCGAGACCCGGCACCAGGGCCGGGTCGCCGTCCGGGAGGAGAACGCGGCCGCGGCGCTGGAGGTCATGAGCCGTTTCGCGGTGGACCCGCGGCTGCTGCCGTACCTCCCGCCGACCATGGCCCCGACGGCGACCAGCCATGTCGAGGGCTACCTGGAGCACCCGGCCGAGGCGTTCGCGCAGTACGCCGCGGACGGTGTCGAGCGGGTCGTGTGCGAGGAGAAGCACATGGGCTCGCGGGCGGTGGCCCTGGTCTGCCGGGACGCGGAGGCGGCCCGCGGGCGCTTCGGCGTGGACGGTCCGACCGGCTCGCTGTACACCCGCACCGGCCGTCCGTTCTTCGACGACGAGTCGGTGACGGAGACGATCCTGGACCGGCTGCGCACGGCGATCGGCGAGGCCGGTCTGTGGGACGGACTTGACACGGACTGGCTGCTGTTGGACGCCGAGCTGATGCCGTGGTCGCTGAAGGCCGCCGGCCTGCTGCGGTCGCAGTACGCGGCCGTCGGCGCCGCGTCCGGCGCGGTGTTCCCGGGGGCGCTGGCAGCACTGGAAGGCGCCGCGGCACGCGGTGTCGAGGTCACCGAGCTGCTGGCCCGCCAGCGCGCCCGTGCCTCGGACGCCGCCGCGTTCACCGACGCGTACCGCCGCTACTGCTGGACCACCGACGGCCTGGACGGCGTCCGCCTGGCACCGTTCCAGATCCTCGCGGTCCAGGGCCGCAGTCTCGCCGCGCTCCCGCACGACGAGCAACTGGCCCTGCTGGACCGCCTGGTGGAGCACGACAGCACCGGCCTGCTCCAGACCACCCGGCGCCTCTACGTCGACACCGGTGACCCGGAGTCGGTGCGGGCGGGCGTCGACTGGTGGCTGGAGATGACCGGCCGCGGCGGAGAGGGCATGGTCGTCAAGCCGCTCGGCGCTGTGGTCCGCAGTACCGAGGGCCGCCTGGTCCAGCCCGGCATCAAGTGCCGGGGCCGGGAGTACCTGCGGATCATCTACGGCCCCGAGTACACCCGCCCGGAGAACCTCGACCGGCTGCGCAAGAGGTTCCTGAACCACAAGCGCTCCCTCGCGATCCGCGAGTACGCCCTGGGCCTGGAGGCCCTGGACCGGCTGGCGGAGGGCGAGCCGCTGTGGCGGGTGCACGAGGCGGTGTTCGGGGTGCTGGCGCTGGAGTCGGAGCCGGTGGACCCGCGGTTGTGAGCCGCCGGGCGGAGGTGAGGGGTGACCCACCGGTCACCCCTCACCCCACCAACCGCAACCGCTCCCCGCACACCCCCACCTCCACCGTCTGCCCCCACGTCAGCTCCACCGCGTCCCCCTCCATCCCGTCCCCGAAGGCGATCAGCCGTTCGGACTCGACGGTGAGGCGGAGGCGGGCGCGGGCGGGGAGTTCGCCGGCGGTCAGGGAGGTGCCGGTGGCCGGGGACGGCCAGGCCTCGCGGACGAACCACACCAGGCGGTTCTCCGTCGGCTCCGGCAGCCGCAGGCGGGCGCCCCGCTCCTGCCACACCGACCGGAGCCAGCCCGTGGCCCCCGTCCCCGTCCCCACCAGCACCCCGGAGGAAGCCTGGGCCTCGACGACACCCCCGTCGCCCTCCAGGCCCAGGCGGTATCGGGCGGTCTGATGACCGGAGGCGCCCAGGTAGATCTCGTTCAGCGCGACGAGCCGCTGGGTGTCGTCCGCGACGGCCTCGACCATCGTCAGCTCGTCGGCCTGCGCACCGGCCGCCGTCAGCAACTTCGCCGTGTCCCGCGGACGGTGGCGCACCAGCACGCCCGGGTTGCGGCCGGGCTCGGTGTCGATGCCCAGCACCGGTTGCCCGGAGAGGTACTTGGCCGCATTGGCCACCAGACCGTCCTGCCCGACCACCACGACGACGTCCTCGGGGGCGAACAGGAAACGGTCCAGGTCGGCCCGCTCGACCCGGGCCTGACGCCAGGTCAGCGGGATCGCGGCGGTCACCTCGGCCAGTGCCCGCCGGGCGCGCTCGTGGCGCTCGGCGACCTCGCGGATGTCCCGGCCCCGGGAGGAGAGGAAGTAGGCCGCCTGGCCGTGGGTGCCGTGGTGGGCCACCAACTCCTCGTACTCCGTGGTGCGATGGACCAGGACGGCCCGCGGCGCGAGACTCACTCCGGCTCCCGTGCGCCCAGCCTGGCCAGCAGCCCCGTCAGCACGTCGGGCGAGATCGTCACGCTGTCGATGTGCGGCAGGTTCTCCGCGAGCCGGGTCCCGGTGAGGGCGTGCAGGGTGGCGACGTCGACGTCCGCGTGCACCTGCAACCAGGCGGCCTGCGCCTGCGCCTTGGCGTCACCCACCGCGCGCACCCCGTCGGCCTCCGCACGGGCGAGCCGTACCGAACGGGCCGCCTCGGCCTCCGCCCGTACCGCGTCCGCGGCCGCGTGCTCCTCCGCCTCCCGGCGGGCGTTGGTGCCCCGCTGCTCCACCAACTGCTCTTCCCTGCGGGCGAGTTCGATCTGGCTGGCGAGTTCGTTCTCGGCGATGGCACGCTCCCGCTCGACGGCCACGGCCCGGCGTTCGTAGGTCGCCCGGTCCGCCTCCTGCTGGATCTGCTCGCGGGCCGGGGTGCGCAGCGCCCGCTCCACCTCCGGCTCGGGGCGCACCGCCATCACGCGTACGGCGACCACCTCGATGCCGGTGGCCGGCAGCCGGGGTTCGGCGTCCAGGCCCGCCCGGATCCGCTCGCGCACCGCGGACACGCCGTCGACCAGGGCGGACGACAGGGAGGTCCGGGTCAGCACGTCGAGCGCGTGCTGCTGGGCCGTCTCGGTGAGCAGGGTGCCCAGTTGCTCCAGAGGCGAGCCCCGCCACACCCCGGTGTCGGGGTCGATGGAGAAGTCCAGGCGGGCGGCGGCGAGGGCCGGGTCGCCGATCCGGTAGGTCACCGTCGCCTGTACGGCCACGTCCTGGAAGTCGGACGTACGGGCATGGAAGGTCATGGCCAACTCGCGGTCGTCGACCGGCACTTCGGAGAGCGCTGCGGTCAGTGCGCGGAACCAGAAGCTGAGTCCGGGGCCGTCGTGCAGCAGTGTGCCGCCGCGGTGGTGCCGGATGTGCGCCGTGGGCGCGCCGCGCAGGTGGCGCCAGCCGAGGCGCCGGGTGATGTCGGCCATCAGTTCCCCTCTTTTCGTCTGCACGACGATAAGCGGACCGACCGTTTATCGTCAAGAGGACGACAACAGGAAATCCGTGCGAACGGAGGGGTCAAGCGGCGTCCCGTTGGTCAGGATGGAGGCATGGGATTCCATGTCGACTCCGAGGCCGGGCGGCTCAGCCGCGTCATCCTGCACCGGCCGGATCTCGAGCTCAAAAGGCTCACCCCCAGCAACAAGGACCAGCTGCTCTTCGACGACGTGCTGTGGGTGCGCCGGGCGCGCGCCGAGCACGACGGGTTCGCCGACGTGCTGCGCGATCGCGGGGTCGCCGTCCACCTCTTCGGCGACCTGCTCACCGAGGCCCTGGAGGTGCCGGCGGCCCGGTCCCTCGTCCTCGACCGCGTCTTCGACGAGAAGGAGTACGGCCCGCTGGCCACCGACCACCTGCGGTCCTGCTTCGAGACACTGCCCGCCGCGGAACTGGCGGAGGCACTGGTCGGCGGCATGACCAAGCGGGAGTTCCTGGAAACGCACGCGGAGCCGACCTCCGTGCGCTTCCACGTCATGGACCTCGACGACTTCCTCCTCGCCCCGCTGCCCAACCACCTCTTCACCCGCGACACCTCGGCCTGGATCTACGACGGCGTCTCCGTCAACGCCATGAAGTGGCCCGCCCGGCAGCGCGAGACCGTCCACTTCGAGGCGATCTACCGCCACCACCCGCTCTTCCGCGACGAGACCTTCCATCTCTGGTCGGAGGGGCAGGCCGACTACCCGTCCACCATCGAGGGCGGGGACGTCCTCGTCATCGGCAACGGCGCCGTCCTCATCGGCATGAGCGAGCGGACCACGCCCCAGGCCGTCGAGATGCTCGCCCACAAGCTCTTCGCCGAGGGCTCCGCACAGACGATCGTGGCCCTCGACATGCCGAAGCGGCGGGCCTTCATGCATCTCGACACCGTGATGACGATGGTCGACGGCGACACCTTCACCCAGTACGCCGGACTCGGCATGCTGCGCTCGTACACCATCGAACCGGGCGTCGGCGACAAGGAGCTCAAGGTCACCGACCACCCGCCGGAGCACATGCACCGCGCGATCGCCGCCGCGCTGGGCCTGGACGCGATCCGGGTCCTGACCGCCACCCAGGACGTGCACGCCGCCGAGCGCGAGCAGTGGGACGACGGCTGCAACGTCCTCGCCGTAGAACCGGGCGTCGTCGTCGCCTACGAGCGCAACGCCACCACCAACACCCATCTGCGCAAGCAGGGCATCGAGGTCATCGAGATCCCGGGCAGCGAGCTGGGGCGGGGGAGGGGCGGGCCGCGCTGCATGAGCTGTCCCGTGGAGAGGGAGGCTGTATAGAAATGCTGAATATCGTATAGACTTCCAGGGTCCTGTTCTCATCCCGCTGGAGCGTCCCCATGGCGACCGTCCCCACCGCCCTCGCCGGGCGCCACTTCCTCAAGGAGCTCGACTTCACCGCCGAGGAGTTCCTCGGCCTGGTCGAGCTGGCCGCCGAGCTGAAGGCGGCCAAGAAGGCCGGGACCGAGACGCGCCGGCTGAGCGGGAAGAACATCGCGCTGATCTTCGAGAAGACCTCCACGCGCACACGGTGCGCGTTCGAGGTCGCCGCCGCGGACCAGGGCGCCTCCACGACGTACCTGGACCCCTCCGGCTCGCAGATCGGGCACAAGGAGTCCGTACGGGACACCGCGCGCGTGCTCGGCCGTATGTACGACGGGATCGAGTACCGCGGGGACAGCCAGCAGAAGGTCGAGGAGCTGGCCGCGTACGCCGGCGTGCCGGTCTACAACGGCCTCACCGACGACTGGCATCCCACCCAGATGCTGGCCGACGTGCTGACCATGACCGAGCACACCGCGAAGCCGGTGCCGGAGATCGCCTTCGCCTACCTCGGTGACGCGCGGTTCAACATGGGCAACTCCTATCTGATCACCGGCGCGCTGCTCGGCATGGACGTGCGGATCGTCGCCCCCAAGACCTACTGGCCCGCCCAGGACGTCGTCGAGCGGGCCCGCGCGCTCGCCGTGGACAGCGGGGCCCGGATCACCCTCACCGAGTCGCTGGAGGACGGCGTCCTCGGCGCGGACTTCGTCGCCACCGACGTCTGGGTGTCCATGGGGGAGCCCAAGGAGGTCTGGGACGAGCGGATCGCCGCGCTCGCGCCGTACGCCGTGACCATGGACGTGCTGCGGGCCACGGGCAACGCGGACGTGAAGTTCCTGCACTGCCTCCCGGCCTTCCACGACCTCGGGACCAAGGTGGGGCAGGAGATCTTCGAGACCCACGGGCTGGAGTCCCTGGAGGTCACGGACGAGGTGTTCGAGTCGGCGCACTCGGTGGTGTTCGACGAGGCGGAGAACCGGCTGCACACGATCAAGGCGGTGCTGGTCGCGACGCTGGCCTGAGACGCCGGTTCTGCAAACCGTCAGGCCGGGTTCCACTGGTGCGGCACCACCGGCAGCCGGAACCACACCGCCTTGCCAGTCTCGGTCGGGCGGTGCCCGCAGGACGAGCTGAGCGCCCTGATCAGGAGCAGGCCGCGGCCGTGCTCCTGCCAGGGGTCAGGGTCCTGGGTGTCCGGCTGGGTCAGATGGCCCGGCGGCGCCGGGTCCGGGTCGTGCACCTCCACCTGGCAGCCCGTGGGGAGCAGCTCGACCACGAGCTCTATGGGCGTGTCACCGGCCGTGTGCTCCACGGCGTTCGCCACCAGCTCGGCCGTCAGCAGCTCCGCGGTGTCGCAGTCCGCCCCGTGCTCCAGCTCGGCCAGCGCGGTGCGGACCAGGGCGCGCGCCACGGGCACGGCCGCGGCGGAGTGCGGCAGCGCGATGCGCCAGGAGGCGGAGGCGGAGGGGCGATCTTGCAAGGCGGGTCCGTTCATGAGCAGGCTGTCCTGCTTTCAACCGTATGAATGGTACGGCGCCGTCGGCAGGCTCGTCGGGCGGGCACCGTACGGGACCTTCGGCCCCGTTGGCAGGCGGCTTACCCGTAGCAACGGCTTGCCTCCCGGCGCCGATCCCGCCGTTGCCGCTCTGTCGACGAGCCGTGACGGATGTGACCGGTTCAGGTCACTCCGGCGTGCCCTCAATGGCTCGACCCCTACCGCGCTATCGCGCACTCGTGACGACAGTCAAAGATGAGTGATAGCTTCGATGGATGGAGCGCCGCGTATCGCGCACCTCGCACCTCGCCCGAGCACGAGGAGGCCGCACCGCATGAGTCCCTTCACCGGCTCCGCCGCCCGCACCCCGCACTGGCGGCACCTGCGCGTCGACCTCGCCGACGGGGTCGCCACGGTCACCCTCGCCCGCCCCGAGAAACTCAACGCGCTCACCTTCGGCGCCTACGCCGACCTGCGCGATCTGCTCGCCGAGCTGTCCCGCGAGCGTTCCGTCCGGGCCCTGGTCCTGGCCGGCGAGGGCCGTGGCTTCTGCTCCGGCGGCGACGTCGACGAGATCATCGGCGCCACCCTGGCCATGGACACCGCCGAGCTCCTCGACTTCAACCGGATGACGGGCCAGGTCGTGCGGGCCGTACGGGAATGTCCGTTTCCGGTGATCGCGGCGGTGCACGGGGTGGCGGCGGGTGCCGGGGCGGTCCTGGCCCTCGCGGCGGACTTCCGCGTGGCCGACCCCACGGCCCGCTTCGCCTTCCTCTTCACCCGGGTCGGCCTGTCCGGCGGCGACATGGGCGCGGCCTACCTGCTGCCCAGGGTGGTGGGACTGGGCCACGCGACCCGACTCCTCATGCTCGGCGAACCGGTCCGCGCTCCCGAGGCCGAGCGCATCGGCCTGATCAGCGAGCTGACGGAGGAGGGCGACGCGGACAAGGCCGCTTCAGCCCTGGCCCGCCGCCTGGCCGAGGGCCCGGCACTGGCGTACGCCCAGACGAAGGCCCTGCTCACGGCCGAGCTGGACATGCCGTTGGCGGCCGCAGTGGAACTGGACGCATCAACCCAGGCCCTCCTGATGAACGGCGAGGACTACACGGAGTTCCACACGGCCTTCAAGGAGAAGCGCCCTCCAAAGTGGAAGGGGCGCTGAGTGTCCCCACCTATAGGGGCGCGGGGAACTGCGCGACAAGCCCCCACAGACCCGCAGCCGCCACACAAGGCCAATCACCCCCTACGTGTGGCGATCATCGGCGGCGGCCCCGGCGGCCTCTACGCCGCCGCCCTGCTCAAACGCCTCGACCCCCGAAGAGAAGTGACCGTCTGGGAACGCAACGCCCCCGACGATACCTTCGGCTTCGGCGTGGTCCTCTCCGACGAAACCCTCGGCGGCATAGAACACGCGGACCCTCACGTCTACGAGGCCCTCCAGCACCATTTCACCCGCTGGGACGACATAGACATCGTCCACAGAGGCACCCGCCACACCTCCGGAGGCCACGGCTTCGCCGCACTCGGCCGCAAACGGCTCCTCGAAATACTGCACGACCGCTGCCGCACCCTCGGCGTCGACCTCCGCTTCCGCACCCCCGCCCCGCCCGGCCTCGCGGACACGCACGACCTCGTCATCGCCGCCGACGGAGTCAACAGCACCACACGCGAGACCCACACCCATGTGTTCCGCCCCCATGTGACCCCGCACCACTGCCGCTACATCTGGCTCGCCGCGGACTTCCCCTTCGACGCTTTCCGTTTCGAGATCGCCGAGACCGAGCACGGCGTGATGCAACTGCACGGCTATCCCTACGCGGCCGACGCCTCCACCGTGATCATCGAGATGCGGGAGGAGGTGTGGCGGGCGGCGGGCTTCGCCGAACTGGACACGGCGGACTCCGTCGACCGCTGCGCCAAGATCTTCACGGAAGCCCTCCGCGGCCGCCCCCTGCGCTCCAACAAGTCCGCCTGGACCACCTTCCGCACGGTCGTCAACGAGCACTGGTCCCACGGCAACACCGTGCTGCTCGGCGACGCCGCCCACACCGCCCACTTCTCCATCGGCTCCGGCACCAAGCTCGCCGTCGAGGACGCCCTCGCCCTGGCCGCCTGCCTGGAGGAACAGCCGTCGGTGGAAGGGGCGTTGGCGGCCTACGAGGCGGAACGCAAACCAGTCGTCGCCTCCACCCAACGCGCCGCCCTCGCCAGCCTGGAGTGGTTCGAGAACCTCCGGCTGTACCTCGACCAGCCGTCCCGCCAGTTCGCCTTCAACCTGCTCACCCGCAGCCGCCGCGTCACCCACGACAACCTGCGGCTCCGCGACGCCCGCTTCACCGGAGCCGTGGAGCGCGAGTTCGGCTGCGAACCCGGTACGCCTCCGATGTTCACCCCGTTCCGGCTGCGCGGGCTGACCCTGCGCAACCGGGTCGTCGTGTCGCCGATGGACATGTACTCCGCCACCGACGGCCTCCCCGGCGACTTCCACCTGGTCCACCTCGGCGCCCGGGCGCTGGGCGGCGCAGGACTGGTGATGACCGAGATGGTGTGCGTCTCGCCCGAGGGCCGGATCACCCCCGGCTGCACCGGCCTCTACGACGGCGGGCAGGCCGAGGCCTGGAAACGGATCACCGACTTCGTGCACACGCGGTCGCCGGGCACCGCGATCGGCGTGCAGCTCGGCCACAGCGGCCGCAAGGGCTCGACCAAGCTGATGTGGGAGGGCATCGACGAACCGCTGCCGGAGGGCAACTGGCCGGTGGTGGGTCCGTCCCCGATCCCGTACCGGCCCTCCAACCAGACTCCGCGCGAGCTCACCCGTGCCGAACTCGCCGACCTCCGCGAACAGTTCACCGCAGCCGCCCGGCGTGCCGACCGCGCCGGCTTCGACCTGCTCGAACTGCACTGCGCGCACGGCTACTTGCTCTCCAGCTTCCTGTCGCCGCTGACCAACCGCCGCACCGACGCCTACGGCGGCTCCCTCGCCGGACGACTCCGCTTCCCCCTGGAGGTCTTCGACGCCGTCAGAGCAGTGTGGCCGCGGGAACGGCCCATGACGGTCCGTATCTCCGCCACCGACTGGGCCGAGGGCGGCAACACCGCCGAGGACGCCGTCGAGATCGCCCGCGCCTTCGCCGCGCACGGCGCCGACGCGATCGACGTGTCCACCGGGCAGGTCGTCGCCGAGGAGCAGCCGGAGTACGGGCGCTCCTACCAGACGCCGTACGCCGACCGGATCCGCCACGAGACCGGCGTGCCGGTGATCGCGGTCGGCGCGATCTCCTCCTGGGACGACGTCAACTCGCTGATCCTGGCCGGACGTACGGACCTGTGCGCGCTGGCCCGCCCGCACCTCTACGACCCGCACTGGACGCTGCACGCGGCTGCCGAGCAGGGCTACGAAGGCCCCGGTGCCGTCTGGCCCGATCCGTACCGCGCGGGCAGCCGCCGCCCGCAGACCGGCCGCACGGACGCGCCCAAGCCCCGGCTGACCCTGGGGACTTGAGCGCCTTGCGAGAGCAGGGGCGCCCGCGGGATCACAGGCCCACGAAGGCGGCCCCCGCGTCCCGCAGCCGCTCGTGCAGCCCCCGGAACACCGCCGCCGCCCGCTCGCCCGGCCAGTCCTCCGGGAGCAGCGGGGTGGGCAGACCGGGGTCGGCGTAGGGGAGGTGGCGCCAGGAGTCGAGGGCGAGGAGGTAGTCGCGGTAGGCCTCCTCGGGCGGGGTGTCGGCCCGGTCCTGCCAGTCGTGCAGCACGCGCGCGTGGCGGTCCAGGAACGCCTCGTGCTCCTTGGCGATCGCGGCCAGGTCCCACCAGCGGGCCACGGCCTCGACGGTCGCCGCGAAGCCCAGGTGCTCACCGCGGAAGAAGTCGACGTACGGGTCCAGGCGCAGCCGCTGGAGGGTGTGCCGGGCCTCCTCGTACAGCCGCGCCGGGGCGATCCACACCCCGGGGGCCGCCGTGCCGAAGCCGAGTCCGGCCAGGCGTGAGCGCAGCACGTGCCGCTTCTGCCGCTCCGACTCCGGCACCGAGAACACGGCGAGCACCCAGCCCTCGTCCTCGGGCGGCCGTACGGCGTAGATGCGCCGGTCGCCGTCGTCGAGGAGCTGGCGGGCGTCCGGCGAGAGCTCGTAGCCGGCCGCGCCCTGTGCCGTTCGGGCCGGAAGCAGGAGTCCGCGCCGTTTGAGCCGGGACACCGAGGACCGTACGGAAGGGGCGTCCACGCCGACCGCGGCCAGCAGCCGGATCAGTTCGGCGACGGGCACGGGACCCGGGACGAAGCGGCCGTAGGCGCCGTAGAGCGTGACGATGAGAGACCGTGGTGCATGCTGGTCGGACACGTTGATCATCTTAGGTCGTGTGGATCACTGCTGGTCACCATCGGTGCGCAGCCTGAACCGCTGGAGTTTGCCGGTCGCCGTGCGCGGCAGCGCGTCCATGAAGACGATCTCGCGCGGACATTTGTAGGGCGCCAGCTCGGCCTTGACGAACGTGCGCAGCGCCTCGGCGTCCCGTTCGACGCCCTCCTTGAGGACGACGTAGGCCACGACCACCTGGCCGCGGGCCTCGTCGGCCCGCCCCACCACGGCCGCCTCGACGACGTCCGGGTGCCGCAGGAGCGCGTCCTCGACCTCCGGGCCCGCGATGTTGTACCCGGCCGAGATGATCATGTCGTCCGCGCGGGCCACATAGCGGAAGTACCCATCGTTCTCCCGGATGTATGTGTCCCCGGTGATGTTCCAGCCGTCCCGCACGTACTCACGCTGGCGTGGATCGGCGAGATAGCGGCAGCCGACGGGACCGCGCACGGCGAGCAGCCCGGACTCGCCGTCGGGCAGTTCACGGCCCGTCTCGTCGACCACGCGCGCCTGCCACCCGGGCACGGGCACCCCGGTCGTCCCGGGCCGGATGTGCTCGTCGGCGGCGGAGATGAAGATGTGCAGCAGCTCGGTGGCGCCGATGCCGTTGACGATGCCGAGACCGGTCCGCTCCTGCCAGGCTCGCCAGGTCGCCGCGGGCAGGTTCTCGCCGGCGGAGACACAGCGGCGCAGGGAGGAGACGTCGTACGCGTCGAGCTCGTCCAGCATCGCGCGGTAGGCGGTCGGGGCGGTGAACAGGACGGAGACCCGGTGCTCGGCGATCGCCGGCAGCAACTGCTTGGGGTGGGCCTGTTCGAGGAGGAGGGAGCTGGCGCCCGCCCGCATCGGGAAGATCACCAGGCCGCCGAGCCCGAAGGTGAAACCGAGCGGGGGACTGCCGGCGAAGATGTCGTCCACATGTGGTTGAAGCACATGCTTGGAGAAGGTGTCGGCTATCGCGAGCACATCCCGGTGGAAGTGCATACAGCCCTTGGGCCGTCCGGTGGTCCCCGAGGTGAAGGCGATCAGCGCCACGTCGTCGGCCGCGGTCTCCACGGCGTGGTACGGCGTCCCGGGCGCCTCGCGGTTCAGGAGGTCGTCGGGGCCGTCGCCGCCGTACGTCGTGATCCTGAGGCCCGGTATCTCGGCCTTGGCGAGGTCGTCGACGGCGCGTATGTCGCACAGGGCGTGCTCTGTGCGCGCGATCGCGCACATCGTGGCCAGCTCGTGCGGCCGCTGCTGGGCCAGCACCGTCACGGCGACCGCGCCCGCCTTCAGGACCGCCAGCCAGCAGGCCGCGAGCCACGGTGTGGTCGGGCCGCGCAGCAGGACGCGGTTGCCGGGGACGACCCCGAGGTCCCCGGTGAGCAGGTGCGCCAGCCGGTCCACGCGGGCGCGCAGGGTGCCGTACGTCCAGGTGTCCCCGGCGGGGGTGTGGAAGACCGGCCGGTCGTCGGGCGGGCCCGTCAGCAGTTCGGCGGCGCAGTTCAGCCGATCGGGGTACCGCAGCTCCGGCAGGTCGAAGCGGAGCTCCGGCCACTGGTCGGGGGGCGGGAGGTGGTCGCGCGCGAAGGTGTCGACGTGGGCCGAGACGTGCATGGCGGGTCGCCCCCTGCCTTGTGGGCCGCGTGGGCCGCCTTGTGGGCGTCGATGGTGGGCTCGCACAAGGAGCGTATCGTGTTGGTGACGACAGTCAACGGCACGCGATACTGTCGTAGGGCCCTGTCGACGAGAAGGGACCTGTGATGCCCGCATTCTCGCTCGAACCGTCACAGACCGCCCGTTGCGCACAGCTGCGCACCCTCGCCGCGGAACGGCTGCGCCCGCTCGCGGAGAAGGGCGAGCCGGGCCATGTGAACCGTCCCCTGATCGCCGAACTGGGCCGACTCGGCCTGCTGGAACGGCTGTTCAGCTCCGGTGCGCTGGACCTCTGCCTGATGCGGGAGTCCCTCGCGTACGCCTGCACGGAGGCCGAGACAGCCCTCGCCCTCCAGGGCCTGGGCGCCCACCCCGTCCACGCCCACGGCACCCCGGCCCAGCGGGACCGCTGGCTGCCGGCGGTGAGCGAGGGCAGCGCGGTGGCGGCGTTCGCGCTGAGCGAGCCGGGGGCGGGGTCGGACGCGGCGGCGCTGGGGCTGCGGGCGGAGCGGGATCCGGACCCGGCGGCCGATTCGCCGGCCCAGCCGGCCGCCGTCCCCGACGGGGCCTCCCGGTGGCGGCTCACCGGCGAGAAGTGCTGGATCTCCAACGCTCCCGAGGCCGACTTCTACACCGTCTTCGCCCGGACCACGCCCGGCGCCGGTGCCCGGGGCGTGACCGCGTTCCTCGTGCCCGCCGACCGGCCCGGGCTCACCGGCGGCGCGCTCGACATGCTCTCCCCGCACCCCATCGGCACCCTCGCCTTCGACGCCGTGCCGGTGAGCGCCGACGACGTCCTCGGTGAGGTCGACCGCGGGTTCCGGGTCGCGATGGGCACACTCAACCTCTTCCGGCCCAGCGTCGGCGCCTTCGCGGTCGGCATGGCGCAGGCGGCACTCGACGCGACCCTCACGCACACCGCCCAACGGGACGCGTTCGGCGGCAAGTTGCGGGACCTGCAGAGCGTCGCCCACACGGTCGCCGAGATGGCGCTGCGCACGGACGCCGCCCGGCTCATGGTGTACGCGGCGGCGACGGCGTACGACGAGGGCGCCCCGGACGTGCCGAAGCGGGCGGCGATGGCGAAGCTGCTCGCGACCGAGACCGCGCAGTACGTCGTCGACACCGCGGTCCAACTCCACGGCGCCCGCGCCCTTCAGCGCGGTCATCTGCTGGAGCACCTGTACCGGGAGGTGCGCGCCCCGCGCATCTACGAGGGGGCGAGCGAGGTCCAACGGGGCATCATCGCCAAGGAGTTGTACGCGAATCCGGAGGTCCGGTGAACGCCGGCGAGAGGGAGGCCCCGTGAGTGCCGAGCGCGTCAACCCGCCCGAGCTCTCCCCGCCGACCGGCTTCTCGCACGCGGTCGTGGCCACCGGCTCGCGGGTGGTCTTCCTGGCGGGGCAGACGGCTGTGGACGCCGACGGGAAAGTGGTGGGGGCGTCCCTGCCCGAGCAGTTCGAGCGGGCGCTCACGAACCTGCTGACCGCGCTGCGCGCCGCGGGGGGCACGCCCGCGGATCTCGCCCGCGTCACCGTCTACACCACCGACATCGCCGACTACCGGGCGCACGTCCGCGAACTCGGCCGTATCTGGCGGGACTCGGCGGGCCGGGACTATCCGGCGATGGCGGTCGTCGAGGTCGTACGGCTCTGGGACGACCAGGCGGCGGTGGAACTCGACGGCTTCGCGGTGCTGCCCTAGCCTCGCGGCGCCGGGAACCGGGTCAGGCGGCGACGGCCAGCTGGGCGAGCGGCGAGCGGTGCGGCGCGACGATCCGTCCGTCGGGCAGCAGCTCACCGGTGTCGTCGAAGACGATCGCGCCGTTGCACAGCAGGTTCCAGCCCTGCTCGGGGTGGGCGGCGACGACGTGCGGAGCGGTGCTGTCGGACGCAGGGCACGAAGACTGGTGAGAACACATGGCGCACCTCCACATTGGTGGGACCGTCCCCATGGGGTCCGTATCCGTATGTGTAGACCATGCTCCCGCCCCGAACTCATCGGAACGGCTCGACCTGAAGCGTGACAACACGCGGACAACTCTCGGACCGTTCCACGACGGTCGATGCGGACTCGCCACCGAAGGAGTGACGATCACGGCTGTCGGCGCGCGTTCCCGGTAGCAGTGGAGGGCCCCGCTCCGCTCAGCGGAGGCCCCGCCCCATTCATCCGGGAGGCATCCCATGTCCGTCCGCTCCGTCCTCGCCGCCGCCACCGCCGGTGCCGCGCTGTTCCTGCTCGCAGCCCCCGCGCTGCCCGCGCAGGCCGACCCGTACGAGACCGTCACCGTCGACCCCGTCGGCCGTATCGCCACCGACGGCACCGTCACGCTCTCCGGCACCTACCGCTGCACCGGCGGCACCGGTCCCGTGTTCGTCAGCTCCTCCGTGGGGCAGCGCTCCGAGTCGGTCCGGCACGGCATCGGCGGCACGCGCGCGGTGTGCGACGGCGTCGAGCACGTCTGGGCGAACACCGGCAAGCCCACCCCGGGCTCCCTCGAAGCGGGCCAGGCCCGGGTGGAGGCCACCCTCATGGAACTGAGCCCCCAGGGCGGCCTGCTGCTGCCCCGCTTCCACGCGACCGAGCAGCAGGACATCACGCTGACGAAGAGCTGAGCGCGGCCGGGCCCGACAGCCGGTGCCGGCCGGCACCGCTCACCGTACGAGTCTGATCTCCGGAGGCCAGAGCACCCCGTCGGCCAACAGCAGTGCCGGGCCCAGGTGTTGCGGACACACCACCAGCGGTGGCCGCGCGTGGCGGGAGATCTCGAAACGCGCGCGGGCCCCGCACTCCGCCCCGTCCCGCGGTCCGGAGTGCCGGCTCGCGCAGCGCCGTACGGGCGTGTCGTCCGAGGCGGTCACGAGACGCCCGCCGGTATGTCCCACGGGTGTACGAGGGCTGCCGAGGCCATGGTCCCCTCCTCCGGGCAGGCGGCAGGGCGCGGGCCGGACCGACCCGCCCCATGCACTGCCTCCACGCTAGGAACGGGCAGCAGGGACGGCCCGCCCGGGGGGCCGTTCGGGTGAAGAATTCCTTTGCCGGGGATGATGCGGGTGATTACGGTCGCCCCCATGGCGGACGACGAACCCACGCGCGCGACCAGGCTGCTGAACGCCCAGGCGAAGGCCGAGCGGCTTTTCGCGGAGATCGAGGCGCGCGGGCTGATCGCGCCGGGCGAGGGGGAGCGGGCGGTCAGCGACCGGATCCGGGACCTGGCCAACGAGCTGTTCGGCACCACCCGGCACTGGCACAAGCGGATCGTGCGCTCCGGACCGAACACGCTCCAGCCGTACCGGGAGAACCCACCGGACCGCGTGATCGGTGCGGACGACATCGTCTTCGCCGACTTCGGCCCGATCTTCGAGGAGTACGAGGCCGACTTCGGCCGCACCTTCGTGCTCGGCGACGACCCGGTCAGGCACCGTCTCCGCGACGACCTGCCGCGGATCTTCGCCGCGGGCCGGAAGTTCTTCGAGGCCGACCCGGACGTCACCGGCGCGCGTCTGTACGCCGAGGTGGCGCGACTCGCCGCCAACTCAGGCTGGCAATTGGGCGGTTGGCACGCCGGGCACCTCGTAGGGGAGTTCCCGCACGAGTGGATCGACGGTGCCGACGTGGAGTCGTACATCGCCCCCGCCAACGACACGCCTCTGCGCCGTACCGACAGGGCGGGGCGTCGTTGCCACTGGATCCTGGAGATCCATCTCGTCGACGGTGAGCGGGAGTTCGGCGGCTTCTACGAGGAACTGCTCACGCTCTGACCGCGTTTCAGGTCCGGTCGATGTGCACGTTCGTCGACTTCACGCGGGCGGTGGCCTCCACGCCGACCTCCAGGCCGAGTTCCTCCACGGCCTCCCGGGTCAGGAGGGACACCAGCCGGTGCGGCCCCGCCTGGATCTCGACCTGGGCCGCGACGTCGCCGAGCTTGACGGCGGTGACGATGCCGGGGAAGGCGTTGCGGGCGGAGGTGTGGGAGGTCTCCTCGTCACCGCCGTCGCCTTTGGCGAGTTCCACGGAGAAGGCGGCCAGGTCCTTCCCGTCGATGAGGCGCCGCCCGCCCTCGTCCCGGTGCGTGGGAACCCGCCCGGCGTCCGCCCACCGTCGCGCGGTGTCGGGACTCACGCCGAGCAGCCGTGCGGCCTGGCCGATCGTGTAGGACTGCATGGCCGCCGAGATTGGCCTGTACGCCCGTGTTCCGGAAGATCAAGCCATCAGGAGCGATATTTGGTCGCCTTTTCGGCGGTCGACATGCGGACGCTCCGGCGGGCGCAACCTGTATGAAGGACAAATCATCTTTCGGGAGGGTTCTCATTCATGACGAGGAAACTCCGTGCCGAGCAGACGCGCGCCACCATCGTCAAGGCGGCTGCCGAACTGTTCGACAAGCACGGTTACGAATCGGCGAGCCTGCGCGACATCGTGACGCACGCGAACGTCACGAAAGGTGCTGTGTACTTCCACTTCGCCACGAAGGAGGATTTGGCGCATGCCGTAATGGATACGCAACACAACTCCTTTTCCCGCTCGATGGCCGATATCGATCGCAGTGGTTACTCCTCGCTGGAGATTCTGATCCGGGCCACCTTCGAAATGGCGCGGCAGATGGGACGCTGCTCCATCGCGCGCGCCAGTCTGCGACTCGCCATGAGCGGAATTTCGCTGAATCGTCCACTCCACGACGCGGTCGGTGACTGGATGAAGAACGTTGCCGGAAGGTTGGACGACGCGATGAGGGAGGCCGACATCGACACGGAGGTCGAGGTCGAGGGCGCGGCCCGGGCGCTCGTGTACTTCCTGGTCGGAAGCCGTGTGGCCGGATCCGCGAGCCGGCCGGCCCATGAGATGGGCCGGGAAGTCGCCGAAATGTGGCGGTTCATGATCCAGGCGCTGGTGCCGGAGGTCCGCCGTCGGCGTTACCTCGATCTGGTCGCGGGGCTCGAACAGTAAGCGGAGGGTCTTATTCCGATGGGCACCCGCTCCGCTTTCTTTTAAACTTTTAATCAAACTGTAAAAGATGAGACATGTGCTTGTGTGTGTACACTGCCATACCCCATTCGTGTGACGCAGTTCACTGCCCGCCCGGTCCAGGCAAAAACAAGATCAATTCTTGTTGACAAGACCGCTCGCCCGGTATTTCAATGATGAAGTCATGCCGGGAGGCGTCTGCGTTCTGACGTCCCCACTCGTCTACAGGGGGAATGAGCGAGTATGGCTGCAAGCAGTATGTCCAAAAACTGCCTTGAACTTCCCGAACAGCGAGTAGTGCCGTACGAGTTGCCAGAACGAATCAGGTTACTCGACACGCTGCGCGGGATGTTCGAGGAGAGCAGGAGGGGCGCGGGCCGGGTTGCCATTGTCTATGGGCCCGTGGGGAGCGGGAAGACGGAGTTGCTGAACGACTTCGCCGCCGAGGTCGGCGCCGCTGAAGGGCTCTACCTCGGAGCCTCCGCTTCCCGTGCCGAACGAACCGTGCCCTTCGGTCTGCTGGCGCATCTGCTGCACAACGACAAGATCGCACCCGAACTGAGGGTCAAGGCCGCCCGCTGGGCCGGCGAAGCACAGTCCGACGCGATCGGCCGAGACCGCTCGGACCGGTCCGCGGACGACGTGGCCCCGCAGATCTTCCATGAGATGTGCATGACGCTGCTGGATGTCGTCGAGCAGGCGCGACGTCCGGTCGTGGTCGGTGTCGACGACGTGCACTACGCCGACATCGCCTCACTGCGCTGCCTCTCCTACGTAGTCCGCAGGCTGTGGACGTCACAGTTGCTGATCGTGCTGAACGAATCGCCGCACTCCCGACGCCTCGCGACCCTGTCCGAGGCGGAGCTGCCGACCGAGCCGCTCGTCCGTTTTCTGAAGCTGCCCCTGCTCTCCCCGCAGGGTGTCGAGGAAGTGATGGCCCGGCAGTTGGGACGTACGGCGGCACAGGCACTGTCCGCCGAGGCGTACCGGGTCACCGGAGGCAACACCGCCCTGCTGCACGGACTCATCGAGGACAACCGCAGCACGGTGGAGTCCCGGACTCCGGTCTTCCGGGTGGCCGACGGCTTCGGACAGGCCCTGACCAGCTGCCTCTTTCGCTGCGAGCCTGAAGTGCTGCACGTGACCCGTCAGCTGGCGGTGCTGGAGGAAGCGCCCTCCGTGCCGGTGCTCGCCCAGCTCACCGGGATGGACCAGGAGACGACCGCGCAGACGCTCGATCTGCTGCGGGAGACGGGGTTCCTCTGCGGGGGACTGCTTCGGCACGCCCACGCCAACAGTGTCGTCCTGGCCGGGATGACGTCGGAGCAGCGGGCCGACCTCCAGGTCAACACGGCCAACGTCCTCTTCAAGAACGGCTTTTCGGCGGTCACCGTCGCCCGTCATCTGCTGGGAGCGAGCCGCGTCGACACCGACTGCGCGATCCCGATCCTGCACGAAGCGGCCCAGCAGGCACTCGGCGAGGGAAATCTCGACTTCGCACTCGACTGCCTGCGGATCGCACTCCAATACGACGCGGACGAGCAGCGCAAGGCGACCACCACCGCGATGATCGTCCGGGCCACCTGGCGCCGGGAGCCCTACGCGGCGTATCGACGCGTCGGCGGACTGATCGAGGACTCGCGGGCGGGCCGGCTCTCGGGCTGGCACGCGACCGCCGCCATCGATGCGCTGACCTGGTTCGGACGCCCTCAGGAGGCGATCGAGCTGCTGGTCCGCGGTTCGAAGGCGGCCCTGGAGACACACGACCTGGTGACGGCATCCCACCTCGAGGCGTGCAAGGCCTGGGTCGAGACGATCTATCCGGGCCGTGGCGGTGTCCGGGCGCCGGAGAACCCGCAGGTCCACGAGTTGACCGCCGGCGGTGTCTCCCCGGAGGCCTGGGCCAGAGGGCGCGCCGCCGAGATGTTCCGCCGTAATCTGGCCGTGGCGCCCGACACCGCGCAGGTGGCCGAGGCGCAACAGGCGCTGCGGCACTACGCACTGGGTGACGGTTCGGCCCCGCTGCTGATGGTCGCCCTGTACACCCTGATGTACGCGGAACGGCTCCAGGAGGCCCACGACTGGGTCGAGGAGCTGATCACCCAGGCGCGGAAGGCGTCGCTCACCACCTGGCACGCCATGTTCCGTTCGGCTCGGGCCGAGATCCTGCTGCGCCAGGGCGAGCCGGCCGCCGCCGAGCGCGAGGTCGAGGAGGCCCTGTCCCTGCTTCCGCCGAGGAACTGGGGCATCATGCTCGGCCTGCCGCTCAGCACCATGCTGCACGCGAACGCGCTGACCGGGCAGGTCAGCGCGGTGCTGGAGGAAGCGCAGTCCGCGGTGCCGCAGACCATCTTCGAGACGCCGTACGGCATGCGCCTCCTGCGTGCTCGCGGTCATCGGTATCTGGCCTCGGGCCAGGTCCCGGCGGCGCTCGACGACTTCCAGGCCGCCGGGGAGCTGGCGGACCGGCTGGGTCTGGACAATCCGGTGGTGCTTCCGTGGCGTTCGAGCGCGGCTCAGGCGCTGATCCGTCTCGGGGACCGCAAGCAGGCCCGGGCCCTGCTGGCCGACCAGCTGCGCAAGTGCGGTCCCGAACACCCGCGTTCCCACGCCGAGACCCTGCGGGTGCTGGCCGCGGCCAACGCGCTGGACGACCGGCCCCGGCTGCTCACCAAGGCGTCCGAGTACCTCCAGATGTGCCAGGCTCCGCTCGAACTCTCGTTTGTTCTCCATGACCTCGGATGGGCGTGGCAGGAACAGGGGCAGTACAGCAAGGGCCGCCAGATTCTGCGCCGGGCCTGTGTGATGGCGGAACAGCGTGGCGTACGCATACCGTCCCTGGCCCTTACCCAGTCGGCGGACGACGAGCAGGGCCGTAGTCCGCAGCCCACCTCGCAGCCGGTCTCCGCCACCGAGAGTCTGAGCGACGCCGAGATGCGTGTCGCTCAGCTCGCCGTCGGCGGATACAGCAACCGGCAGATCGCGGGCCGGTTGTTCGTGACGGTGAGCACCGTGGAGCAGCATCTGACCCGGATCTATCGCAAGCTCAACATAAGGCGGCGTACCGATCTCGTGGGTGCCCTTCAGTCGGTTGATCCGATGCGACGGGACGACCTGGCCAGCTAGTCCCGAGCCGTCGGGAAGGTCTGGGCCCGTGGGAAGCAGAAACGCTTCTGCTTCCCACGGGCCCAGCGTGTTCAGAGAGTGCTGAACACCGTCGCGGCGACGGCGTCGGTGTGGTCGTCCAGATAGAAGTGACCGCCGTCGAACAGTCGGACGTCGGCGCCCCTGGTGGTGTGCGCCTCCCAGGCGCGGGCCTCCGACAGCGGGGCGACCGGGTCGGCCGCTCCGACGAGGACCGAGACGGGGCAGGTGAGCCGGGCGCCCACGGGTTCGGGCACGTAGGTCTCCACCGCCCGGTAGTCGGCGCGCACGATGGGCAGCACCAGCGCGCGCAGTTCGGGGTCCGCGAGTACGGCCGAGGCGGTGCCGCCGAGTGCGTTCAGCTCGGCGACCAGGCCCGCGTCGTCGAGCAGGTGGACCCGCTCGTCACGGACGACGGACGGGGCCCGGCGGGCCGAGGCGAACAGCCGTACCGGGCCCTCAGGCGTCAACCGCTCGAAACGACGGGCCACTTCGAAGGCGACGACCGCACCCAGACTGTGTCCGAAGAACGCGAACGGCCCGTCCAGTTCATGCCGCAGGGCCGCGAAGGCAGCGTCCGCGAGGGCGGACACACTGTCGAGGAGCGGTTCGTGGCGCCGCTCCTGCCGACCCGGGTACTGCACGCACAGTGTCTCCACGCGGGGCGCCAGGGACTGGGCCAACGGCCGGAAGTACGCCGCGGACCCGCCGGCGTGGGGGAAGCAGACGAGTCGCAACTCGCTGTCCCGCACCGGCACGAAGCGGCGCGTCCAGGAACTCTGAGTTTCTGTGCTGACCTGCATGTCATCGACCTCTTGGCCAGGGGCTGCGGGGATGGTCCGAGGTGGTGGCGCGGGCGCGTGACACGCTCACGCGAGGCGGGTCCGTGGCCGGCCGGGGGATTGTCCGGCCACGGACCCGGGTTGTGGGAGCGGTGCCGCTCGACGGCGGTCAGTGGGAGACGGCACCGATCTCGTCGGCCTGGCCGGCCGAGTGGTCCGCTACCGGCTCGGGTGCGCCGCCGGGCTTCTTCAGCGTGAAGGCGAGCAGACCGCCCACGACCGCGGCCACACCGCCCACCCATGTCGCCGTGCGCAGGCCGTCCGCGACGGCCGAGACGGCCGGGGTGGCGTCCGAGTTCAGGTCCAGGCCGGCGTTGGCGATGGCCACCAGGACGGCGAGACCTGCGGCGCCGCCGATCTGCTGCGAAGCGTTGGCGAGAGCGGAGGCGATGCCGGCCTCGCTCGGGTCGACCCCGGACGCGGCGCAGATGAACATCGCCGGGAAGGTGACGCCGCCGCCGACGCCCCAGATGGCCAGGCCGATGAGGATCTGCCAGAAGGAGGCGTCGGTGGTCATCGCGACCGCGAGGACGATCATGCCCGCGCCGTTGATGACCATGCCGACGAACAGGGTCGTGCGCGGACCGAACTTCCCGAGCAGGATGCCGGTGATCTTCAGCGAGGCGAACATCGAGATGACGGTGAGCGGCAGGAAGGCCAGGCCCGCCTCCAGGGCGTCGTAACCGAGCACGTCCTGGACGTAGTTGGTGAACAGGTAGTACGAGCCCGACAGTGCGCTCTGGAAGACCAGGATGATCAGGATCGCGGTGACCAGGCTGCGGTTGCGGAACAGGCGCATCGGCGCCAGCGGGACGCGGGTCTTGCTCTCCACCAGTGCGAAGACGGCGAGGAGCACCACGCCGGCGACGATCGAACCGGCCCCGCGCAGCGAGCCCCAGCCTGCCTCGGGCCCGCTGACCAGGCCGAGCACCAGGAGCGAGGAGCCCGCGGTGGCGAGCAGGGCGCCGGGGACGTCGAAGCTGGCGTCGCTGTCCGAGCGCTCGTCCGCGGGCAGGATCGACGGGGCGGCCACGGCGGCCAGCAGGGCCATCGGGACCAGGATGAAGAGCACCCACTCCCAGCCCCAGGCGTTGGTGAGCAGACCGCCGAGCAGCGCGCCCGCGGCCAGGCCACCACTGCCGCAGGCACCCCAGACGGCCAGGGCGCGGTTGCGCTCGGCGCCCTCCTCGAAGCGGGTGTTGACCAGCATCAGGGTGGCCGGCGAGAGCAGCGCGCCGCCGATGCCCTGAACGGCGCGGGCGGCGATCAGGACGCCGGGGTCCTCGGCCAGACCGCCGACGAGGCAGGCCAGACCGAACACGACGGCACCGAGGACGAAGATCCGGCGGCCGCCGAGCCGGTCGACCAGTCGGCCGCCGAAGAGCAGGAGGCCGCCGAAGGCCACGGCGTAGGCACTGACCACCCACTGGAGCGACTGGGCGGTGAAGCCGAGCGCACTGCCGATGTCAGGCAGCGCGACGTACACGATGTTGTAGTCGGCGGCAACGATGAACTGGGCGAATGCCAGCAGCGCGAGCATCAGCCCGGGCTTGGGCCGGCTCTTGGGGACGGTGTCAACCACGACAGGGCTTCCTTCTGTCACTGGGCCGGTGCGCACGGTGGGCCCGGCAGCGATGAGCGACGCGTCGTTAGTACACGGTGTTTAGTAAGAACACGGTGGAGTCTGACTCAACGGTGCTCGACTGTCAAACGGTGTGAGGGCCAGGCGAGTTGGCCTGGCCCCGGCTGGTGTGATCAGGTGCGGGCGGCCTTGATCCGGTCCGCCATCCGCTCGGCCATCATCAGAACGGTCAGCAGCGGATTGCCCCGGATGACCTCGGGCATGACCGACTGGTCGATGACCCGCAGTCCGTCGACGCCGAGGACACGGCACTCCGGGTCGACGACCGTGGTCGCCGCGTCCGGAGCGCCCATCCGCGCCGTCGTCGCCACGTGATGGCTGGCGAACGTCACCCGCGGCAGCTCCTCGGCCGACGGGAGCTGTGGTTTCCCGGTCAGGACGGCAGCGAAAGCAGGGTGGTGGACCAGCTCGTCGACCCGCCCCAAGGCGTCCTTCGCGCGCAGTACGTCACTCTGTTCGGTGAGCATGCGCATCTCCACGAACGGCCCACTGAGCGGATCGCGTGAGGTGAAGTGCAGCCTGCCGCGGCTGACGGCGTGCATCTGCCAGATGCAGACCCCGGGAATCCCGAGCCAACCGTTGTTCGGGAGGATCATCATGTCGTTGGCGCCGGCGTCGGCGAGGCCCGAGGAGTAGCGCCAGGTGACGTTCACGGTTCGGCCGTAGGGGCTCGCGGCCTTCTCCGGCGGCATGGGCAGGGGGAGGACGATGAAGGGGTGCTCGGTGAGTTCCTGGCCGACCGGCAGGTCCACGACCTGGTCCACGCCGAGCCGCGCCAGGTCCGCCGCGGTGCCGATGCCGGAGCGTACGAGGAGGGCGGGGGAGAGGGTGCCGCCCGCCGAGAGGATCACCTCGCCCCCGGGAGCGACCGGGATGGTCTCCCCGCCCACCAGCCTGACCCCGGTCGCCCGCTTGCCCGCGGGGGCGAACGTGACGGTGTCGACCAGGGCCTCGCTGCGGACGGTCAGGTTGCCGCGGCTCCGGGCGGGCTCGAGGTAGCCGTCGTTGGCGGCCACGCGCCTGCCGTCCCTGATGTGCATGGCGAAGGGGGAAAGGCCCGTCGCCTCCGGCGCGTTGGTGTCGTCGTGCCACTGGACACCCAGGTCCAGCGCGGCGTCCCGGAAGGCCAGGTCGGCCCCGCCCCAGCCCTCCTGAGGCTCGCGATAGACGGGAAGCGGCCCGCCCCGCCCGTGGTACGGGGCGTCGGGGAAGTCGAGGTCGTCCTCCAACTTCCGGTAGTACGGCAGGACTTCGTCGAACGACCAGCCCCGCGCGCCCTGAGCCTCCCAGCGCTCGAAGTCGTCGCGCACTCCGCGGATGGAGAAGAGGCCGTTCACCTGAGAGGTGCCACCGACGCCCCGGCCCGCCTGGAAGGGAATCGGATCCAGGCCGGGATGGATCCGGGTCTGCAGGCCGTGCCACCAGAAGTCGGGCTGTGCCGCCATGTCCAGGTCGAATTCGCGCCCGATGAAATTCTGCGGACGGTCGGCCGGACGGATGTCCTTTCCTGCCTCAAGGAGCAGTACATTCGCCGACGAATCCTCCGAGAGTCTGGCCGCGAGCGCCGAGCCCGCAGCCCCGGCGCCGACGACGATGTAATCCCATTCGACAGTGGAGTCGACCATTTCCAACCTTTCCCGGATGTGCAGGAGAGCGGAGTACGGCAATGCAGTCCGGCCCGTCGGACTAATTGACTCGGTATTCCGCCGGTCGACGGTATGGGGCGGCTCACCCCTAGTGGCAACCCCTAGATCGGGCCCTCGCAGTCGGTTGCGGCCGGGAATCGACAGGGGGCGCGCGGGGCGCGATGGGTCGGGCAAGGGCGCTTACACCCCGCAGTGACTACACGCAGCTCAAAAACTGATCGGCAGTGGCCGAACTTTACGCTGTTACGATGGCGTCATGGCAGACCCGAAACCGAGCAGGCGAGAACGCCTCCGCGCAGAGGCCGCCCAGGAGATCAAGACGATCGCGCTGAAGCACATGGCGGAGAACGGCACGGCGGCCGTGTCCCTGCGCGCGATCGCTCGCGAGATGGGGATGACCGCCGGCGCGATCTACAGCTACTACGACACGCGCGACGACCTGATCACGGCGCTGATCGCCGACGTCTACAACTCCTTGGCGCAGGCGCTGGAGGAGGCCGTCGCCGCCGCGTCCGAGGGGCCGGTCGCCCAGGTGATGGCGTACGGCCAGGCCTACCGGAGCTGGGCGGTGGCCAATCCGCAGGAGTTCCGTCTCGTGTACGGCGACCCCGCGCCGGACTACCAGGTACCGCCATGCGGTCCCGCCGCCGAGGCAGAGCACCGTGCCTGCACCGCGCTCACCGGCGTCGTGGTGACGGCCTGGCCGTGGGCCCAGCGGCTGCACGCCGACGAGCACTACACCTGGGACGACTACGACCCGGAGTTCATCAAGACCGTGCGCTCTGCCTTCCCGGATCTGCATCCGGCGGCCGTGGCGCTCGCGATGCGGCTGTGGGGGCGGCTGCACGGGCTCGTCTCGCTCGAGATCTACGGGCATCTGCGGCCCCAGGTCCAGGACCCGGCCAAGCTGTACCACGCGGAACTGGTCGACCTGACCCATCTGCTGGGTCTCACGGCTCCCGTGGCCGCCGTGGGCGACTGAGGCTCCACCGGCTCTCCGGGCCGTAGCGCCGGGACCGCACCTTCGGGTGCGGTCCCGGCGTTTTTTGGTGCCCGCTTTCACGTCAACTGGCTGGAAAAGTACCGTACTTGACAGTGAACGGCGTTCCGCTACTGTTGGCCGTGGCGCAACTGAACGGCGTGTAGTCACTGACTGTCAGAGGTGCCCAGACCCGTGGCCGTGATGCCCGGGAGCCCGTGGTGGCGATCTGTCCCGCGGGGTTTTTACCTGTTATCCGGAAGGACTCTCCCCATGAGCGATGTCACGCAGATCGTCGAGACCTACTTCAAGGCGTGGAACGACTTCGACGCCGAGAGCCGTAAGGCCACCCTCGAATCGATCTTCGCCAAGAAGGCCAAGATCATCGACCCGGACTGGGTCGCCGAAGGCGTGGACGCCATCGTGGAGGCCATCGGTGCCGCTCGTGGGAAGCTCGGGGACCTGCCGCTCGACCTGACCACGGTCATCGGCTCCCACAACGACGCCGCGCTGTACACCTGGCACCTCGGCCCCGCCGCCGAGCCGATCGCCAAGGGCTACGGCGTGCTCCAGCTGAACGACGGGGTCATCGAGCTGGCGTACAACTTCTTCGGCTGATCTCCCTCGGGGCGCCCCCCTGATGCTCGCCCAGTATGGGCCGGACGCGTTCTGTGCGACCGGCCCATTCGGCATTTCCCCTGGATATAGGGGTCGGGCCCGAAAGAACTGGGGTTGGCGGTAGGGGGCCCGCGTCATTAGCTTTTCGTGTGCCGCGCGTCGACCGAAAGAGGATTCTCCGATGACCGCCGCACTGCCCGACGGTGAGACCGCACCCCACTCCTTTCTGACGGATTTGTCGACCGGCCGTCTCGACTGGAACAGCTGGCGGACGTTTCCCCGGCAGAGCCGGACCGAGCAGGAGCTCGGCGACCGGCTCGTCGCCGAAGCCGCGACGTTCTTCGCCCGGCGCGTCGACGCCACCGCGGTCGACGACACCCGCGCCCTGCCCGACGGACTCCTGGACGACCTCCAGGAACACGGCTACCTCAGGCTGGTGGTCCCTCCGGAGCTCGGCGGCCGAGGACTGTCTCCCTACACCACCTTCCGGCTGATCGCGCAGGCCTGTGCGCACTCCGTGGCGGTCGGGCAGATCGTGGCCATCCAGAACGGCGTCGGCGCGGCGGCGATGCTGACCGCCCTGCCGCCCGGCCCCCTGCGCGACTTCGTGGGTGAAAGGCTCCGCACCGGCACCGTCTCCGGCTTCGGCGACACCGACCGCGCGGGCCAGAACAACGCTCGCCCGACCCTCACCGCGACCCCCGTGGACGGGGGTTATCTGCTGCGCGGCGAGAAACTCTTCACCGGCAACGGCCCGGTGGCCGACCTCGTCGCGGTATCCGCGACGGTGCCCGGCGCCGAAGGACCCAAGGTCGGCGCCTTCTTCCTCGACACCGACACCCCCGGCTTCTCCATCGGCTCCCGCGTGGAGTTCATGGGCAGCCGGGGCCTGCCCAACGCGGCGCTGCGCTTCGACGACGTGCATGTCCCGGCGGACCAGGTGCTCCTCGATCCCGACGGCGACCAACTCCCGCCGCTGGTGGGGCTCGTGGCCCTACTCGGCCGCATCCACTTCACCGGCGCACCCGCGATGGCAATCGCCCGCAACTGCCTCGCCTGGTCACGGGAGTTCATCGCCCGGCGCACCATCGACGGCCGCCCGCTCGGCGACTACGACGAGATCCAACGCACGGTCACGGCCACCCTCGCGGACGTGTACGCCATGGAGTCGGCGGCCCGCTGGAGCCTGCTCGCCGACGGTCTGACCGACCGCTGGTTCGAACGGTTCCTCACCAAGAACCTGCTGGTCCGCGGCGCCTGGCGAACCGTCGACCGCACCGTGTCGCTGCACGGCGGAGAAGGATTCGAGACCGTGGCGAGCAAGGTCCGCCGCGGAGCCGTCCCCGTACCTCTGGAACGCGCCCTCAGGGACGCCCGCGGCCTGCGGATCGCCGGCAATGTCGACTTCCAGCTCGACAACCAACTGGGCCGGATGCTTCTCGCCCGCTTCCACGATGCCGCGGACACCGACGCCGGCCCCGCCGCGCACACCGCAGGCGACGCCCTCACGGCGGCCGAGGAGATCCGGGACCCCGGACTGTCCCCGGCCAACCAGGAGCATCTGCGGGCGGTGGCCAGGCTGGTGGCCGACACCCGGGACCTCGCCGCCGACCTGGTGCGCCGCCACCCGGACCCCGAGCAACTGCACGCCGAAGAACGTCCTGTCGTGCTTCTCGGCCGTATCGCCGGCGAACTCTTCAATGCCGTCGCCGTCCTGGCCCGCGCCGCGGGCGACGATCCCGCGGCGGACACCGAGCCCTGGCAGCACCAGGAACTCGCCGATGTGCACGTGGTCGAGGCGCGCCACCGGCTCGCCGGACTCTTCGCCCGGTCGCGGAACGAGACCGAGCCCGACCACGCCAAGATCAGCCGCCGCTGGCTGGCCGGCACCCACGACCAGCTCGTTCGTCACTGATCGGCGACGGACGGCCAGAACCCGAGAGGACCCCATGACGATCGACCATGAACTCCCGGCGGTGCTGGGCGGATTCGACCTGTCGGACCAGTCCCGGTTCGCCGATGGCGTCCCCTACGACCTGTTCGCCCGGCTCCGCAGGGAGGCACCCGTCCTCTTCCACCCCGGGGCACGTACCGCGGACGGCGACGGATTCTGGGTCCTCACCCGGCACGCCGACATCGTGGCCGCCGCCGCGTCCCCCGACTTCTCCGCACAGGGCGGGGGCGACCGCGCAGGCGGTGGCTCTCACCTGGACGACCTGCCCGTCGGCGTCCACGCCGGAGTGCTGTTCGCCATGATGGACAACCCCCGCCACGACCTGATCCGACGGCTGCTGCGGCCCGCCGTCACCGGGGAGGTGGCCCAGGGACTCGCCGACCCGCTCCGCGGGATCGCCGACGAGCTGCTGACCGGGGCGCTGGCCCGGGGCGGCCGGGTCGACTTCATGAAGGACCTCAGCGAGCCCTACGCCCTGCGCGCCATCTCCCTGCTGCTGGGCGCCCCCCGCGCGGACTGGGACCGGCTGGCGAAGTGGGGACGCCTCAACCTCGGCTTCACCAACCGCCTGACCGGCACCGTCGACGCCGGCTCGACCGAGGTCTTCCACGCCATGTCGGCGTACTTCAAGGACCTGTTGGACCGTAAGCGCGAGGCACCCGCATCGGACCTCGGATCGGTCCTCGCCGCAGGCGCGATCGACGAGGGACACGGCGAGCCGCCGCTGACCGGCCAGGAACGGGACGCCAACGCCGTCCTCATCCTCATCACCGGCTTCGAACAGCCCCGCAACACCATCGCCAGCGGTGTCCTCGCCCTCGCTCAACACCCCGACCAGTGGCAGGCCCTGCGCAAGGACCCCTCACTCCTGCCGCAGGCGGTCGAGGAGATCCTCCGCTGGGCGCCGCCCAACCCCTACAACCGGCGCACCGCGACGCGGGACGTCGTGCTCCACGGTCACCACATCAAGGCGGGCGACAAGGTCACCTTCTGGTGGCCCTCGGCCAACCGCGACGAGGACGTCTTCGACAACGCCTCGGCCTTCGACATCAGCCGCAGCCACAACCCCCACGTCTCCTTCGGTACCGGCACCCACTTCTGCCTCGGCGACCAGGTGGCCCGTCTGGAGATCCGGCTCTTCCTGGAAGCCCTGCTCGACCGGGTCGCGGAGGTCCGCCTCACCGGACCGGTCGTCCATGCCCCCAACAACAAGCACACCGTGATCCTCGACATGCCGGTGGAACTGGTAGCGAACCCCACCGCCGGCTGACCGACCGACTCCAGATCAGACGGGATACCCGACATGACCGAGACCGTGGAGACCGCGGCCACCGAGGACCTCCCGGAGGTCCTGCCCTACGACCCGTTCGACCCCGCGTTCCACTCCGACCCCTACCCCACCTACCGCAGGCTGCGGGCCACCGGCGGCTCGGTGATCCGCACCGGCGCCGGCGTCGCCGTACTCAGCTATCACGACGTCCACGCCGTGCTGCGCAACCCCAAACTGGGCCGCGGTGAGGGCGCCGGCTACCAGGACACCCTGATACCCACGCCCGAAGGCCTCCGGCCGGCCGTGATGTTCATGGACCCCCCCGACCACACCCGCATCCGGGCGCTGGTCAACAAGGCCTTCACCCCGCGCGCCATCGAGCGGCTGCGCGGACCCGCCGCGGAGCTCGCCGCCAAGCTGGTCGCCGAGACTGCCGAGGAGACCGCCGCGCACGGCTCGGTCGACCTCACGGCCAGGCTGTTCCGGCCGCTGGGCGCGGGCGTGCTGAACATCCTCGTCGGTGTCCCCGAGAAGTACCTGGCCCAGTGCATCGAGTACGCCAACGACGCCGGGCGGGGACTCGACCCTGCCTACACCCTGTCGCCCGAGGCCCTCGCCAACCGGCTCAAGGCCCGCGACGGTTACGTCGAGATCGCCAAGGAACTGATCGACGAGCGCAGGGCCCGGCCGGTCGATGACCTCATGAGCGAACTCGTCCTGGCCGAACAGGACGGCGAACGGCTCAACGAGATCGAGCTGCTCACCACGGTGGCCAACATCTTCCTCGCCGGATTCAGCGCCCCCCAGGCCGCGATGGGCCTGGCCGTGCTCTCCCTGCTGCGCCACCCCGATCAGCTGAAGTGGTACCGCGACCACCCCGAGGAGGCGGTGGGGTCGGTCGAGGAGCTGATGCGCTTCGACGCGTCCGTGCAGCTGATCAACCGGACCGCGCTCGAGGACACCGAGGTCGGCGGGGTCCCGGTCAAGGCCGGTGAAGAGGTCTTCATGCTGCTCGGCGCGGCCAACCGCGACCCCGAGGCCTACCCGGACCCCGACCGTCTCGACCTGAGCAGGCGCGGCACCCGCAGCCTCGGGTTCGGCCACGGCATCCACTACTGCGTGGCCGCACCGATCGCCAAGCTGGTCATCGAGGTCGTCCTCAACGCCCTTTCCGAGTACGACGTCGAGCTGAGGACGCAGAACCCGCAGACCAACGGAGCGCTCGCCATCCGCAGCCTCGCCGAACTGCCGGTGGCGGTCCGGCCCCGCACCTCTTCCTGAACGGTGTCCGGACGACTCCGGACACCCGCAGTATCACCGGAAAAACAAGGAGACCCGACACGTGAGCAGTGACATCACCACCGTCGTGAAGAAGTACATCGAGACCTGGAACATCGTGGACGGGGACGAACGCAGGGCGGCGATCGCGGAGTTGTTCGCCGAGAACGTCGAGTACGTCGACCCGAACGTGCGGGCCGAGGGGCGTGCGGCGTTGGACGCGTACATCGCGGAGACCCAGCAGCAGCTTCCCGGCAGTGTCTTCGCGCTGGCGAGCGAGGTGAGCACGCACCACGACCTGGGGCGGTTCACCTGGCAGGTCGGCCCGGCCGGCGGTGCCCCGCTGGCCGTCGGCTACGACTTCATCGCCGTGGAGAACGGGCAGGTGCGGCGGCTGTACGGGTTCTTCTCGTAGCGGGTCGCGCCCCGCGGGGCGACCGCCGGTGAAACACAGGACCGCCGGGCCGAACGGCCCGGCGGTCCTCTCGTCTGTCCGAACGGACCCGAGTCGTACGGGTCAGTCCTTGATCTCGCAGATGGCGGCGCCGGAGGTGATGGAGGCGCCGACCTCGGCGGTCAGGCCCTTGATGGTGCCGGAGCGGTGGGCGTTGAGGGGCTGTTCCATCTTCATGGCTTCGAGGACGACGACGAGGTCGCCTTCCTTGACCTCCTGGCCCTCCTCGACGGCGATCTTGACGATGGTGCCCTGCATCGGGGAGGCGAGGGTGTCGCCGGAGGCGACGGGGCCGGACTTCTTGGCGGCCCGGCGCTTGGGCTTGGCGCCCGCGGCGAGGCCGGTGCGGGCCAGCGACATGCCCAGCGAGGAGGGCAGCGAGACCTCCAGGCGCTTGCCGCCGACCTCCACGACGACGGTGTCGCGGCCCGGCTCGTCCCCGCTCTCCTCGGGGCCGACCGGGGCGGTGAACGGGGGGATGCCGTTGACGAACTCGGTCTCGATCCAGCGGGTGTGCACGGTGAAGGGGGCACCGGTGAAGGCGGGGTCCTTGACCACCGCGCGGTGGAAGGGGATCGCGGTGGCCATGCCCTCGACCTGGAACTCCTCCAGGGCGCGGGCGGCACGCTGCAGGGCCTGCTCGCGGGTGGCACCGGTGACGATCAGCTTCGCGAGGAGGGAGTCCCAGGCGGGGCCGATGACCGAGCCGGCCTCGACGCCGGCGTCCAGGCGCACGCCCGGGCCGGAGGGCGCCTCGAACTTGGTGACGGTGCCGGGAGCGGGCAGGAAGTTACGGCCCGGGTCCTCGCCGTTGATGCGGAACTCGAAGGAGTGGCCGCGCAGTTCGGGGTCGCCGTAGCCCAGTTCCTCGCCGTCGGCGATGCGGAACATCTCGCGCACCAGGTCGATGCCGGCGACCTCCTCGGTCACCGGGTGCTCGACCTGCAGGCGGGTGTTGACCTCCAGGAAGGAGATCGTGCCGTCCTGCCCGACCAGGAACTCGCAGGTACCGGCGCCCTCGTAGGAGGCCTCCTTGAGGATGGCCTTGGACGCCCGGTACAGCTCGGCGACCTGCTCCTCGGACAGGAACGGCGCGGGCGCCTCCTCGACCAGCTTCTGGTGGCGGCGCTGCAGCGAGCAGTCACGGGTGGAGACCACGACCACGTTGCCGTGCTTGTCGGCCAGGCACTGGGTCTCCACGTGCCGGGGGCGGTCCAGGTAGCGCTCCACGAAGCACTCGCCGCGGCCGAACGCGGCCACCGCCTCACGCACCGCGGAGTCGTACAGCTCGGGGACCTCCTCCAGGGTGCGGGCGACCTTCAGACCGCGCCCGCCACCGCCGAAGGCGGCCTTGATGGCGATCGGCAGGCCGTGCTCCCGGGCGAACGCCACCACCTCGTCGGCGCCGCTCACCGGGTCGGGCGTGCCCGCCACCAGCGGGGCGCCGGCGCGCTGGGCGATGTGCCGCGCTGCGACCTTGTCGCCCAGGTCGCGGATGGCCTGCGGGGGCGGGCCGATCCAGATCAGGCCCGCGTCCAGGACCGCCTGCGCGAACTCGGCGTTCTCGGAGAGGAAGCCGTAGCCCGGATGGACGGCGTCCGCGCCCGCCTCCCGCGCGGCCCCCAGGACCTTGTCGATGTCCAGGTAGCTGGTGGCCGGGGTGTCACCGCCCAGGGCGAACGCCTCATCCGCGGCGCGGACATGCAGAGCGTCCCGGTCCGGGTCGGCGTACACGGCCACGCTCGCGATACCGGCATCCCGGCAGGCCCGGGCAACGCGGACAGCGATTTCGCCACGGTTGGCGATGAGCACCTTGCGCATGTGGTTCTTCCGCGTGGTCATGAGGTGAACTTCCGGACCGTGGCGTCGGGTTGTGCGCGGCCGCTCTCGGTGACCGTCGGGACGGTGCGCGTCCTGTCCTTCCGCACCCTCATGACGCGAACCTCCAGGACGTCGCGGGAGCGGGGTAGCTGCGGCCGCCCCTGCTCCAGCTGATCTCCCGGACGCCCGGCTTCACAAGGCCGGCGTCGGTGGAGTCGGGCTGCCGGCTCAGGGAGAGCAACACGGCCAGCACCGCGGCGAGTTCCTCCTGGGTGGGGTTTCCGTGCACGACTTTCAGTGAGTTCATGTCCTCGTCCTCGTTCTCACGCCGGGAGGTTGCCGTGCTTGCGGGACGGCAGGTCCGCGTGCTTGGTCCGCAGCATGGCCAGCGAACGGCTCAGGACCAGCCGGGTGTCCCGCGGGTCGATCACGTCGTCGACGAGGCCGCGTTCCGCCGCGTAGTAGGGGTGCATGAGTTCCGTGCGGTACTCGTCGATCTTCCGCCGGCGCATCGCCTCGGGATCCTCGGCGGCATTGATCTCACGCCGGAAGATCACGTTCGCCGCCCCCTCGGCCCCCATGACGGCGATCTCGTTCGACGGCCAGGCCAGGGACACGTCGGTGCCGATGGAGCGGGAGTCCATGACGATGTACGCCCCGCCGTACGCCTTGCGCACCACCAGCGAGACCCGCGGCACCGTGGCGTTGCAGTACGCGTACAACAGCTTCGCGCCGTGCCGGATGATCCCGCCGTGCTCCTGGTCCACTCCCGGCAGGAAGCCCGGCACGTCCACGAGCGTCACCAGCGGGATGTTGAAGGAGTCGCACGTGGAGACGAAGCGGGCCGCCTTCTCACTGGCGTGGATGTCGAGCACACCGGCCAGCGAGGACGGCTGGTTGGCCACGACCCCGACCACATGCCCGTCCAGACGCGCCAGCGCACAGATGATGTTGGTGGCCCAGGCCGAGTGGACTTCGAAGTACTCGCCGTCGTCGACGATCTCCTCGATCACGGCACGCATGTCGTACGCCTGGTTGGGGTCGCCCGGGACCAGGTCCAGCAGCGCGTCGTTGCGCCGGTCGACCGGGTCGGAGGTGGGGGACACCGGGGCCGCTTCGCGGTTGTTGGCCGGGAGCAGCGACAGGAGGTAGCGGACCTCCTCCAGGCAGCTCTCCTCGTCGTCGTACGCGAACTGGGCCACACCCGAGACGGCGGCGTGCACGTCCGCGCCGCCGAGACCGTCCATCGTGACGGACTCGCCGGTCACCGTCTGCACCACGTCCGGTCCCGTGATGAACATCTGGGACGTGTCCCGGACCATGAAGACGAAGTCGGTGAGCGCGGGGGAGTAGGCCGCGCCGCCCGCGCACGGGCCCAGCATCACGCTGATCTGGGGGATGACCCCGGAGTTGCGGGTGTTGCGGCGGAAGATCCCGCCGTACCCGGCGAGCGCGGTGACGCCCTCCTGGATCCGGGCGCCCGCACCGTCGTTGAGGCTGACGAGGGGCGCCCCCGCCGCCTCGGCGAGGTCCATCAGCTTGTGGATCTTGGCCGCGTGGGCCTCGCCCAGGGCACCGCCGAAGACGCGGAAGTCATGGGCGTAGACGAAGACGGTCCGGCCGTGCACGGTGCCCCAGCCCGTGACCACACCGTCGGACGGGTATCGCCTGGCCTCCAGGCCGAAGCCGCTCGCCCGATGCCGGCGCAACGCCTCCACCTCCTGGAACGAGCCCTTGTCGAGGAGGAGTTCGATCCGCTCGTGCGCGGTCAGCTTGCCGCGCCCGTGCTGCCGCTCGGTGGCCCTCGGGTCGGGGCCCTGCCGTGCCGCCCGTTTGAGGGAGTGCAGTTCGTCGAGGCGCTCCTGGGTGGTCAAGCCGTACTCCTTCTCGGCGGGGTGCGTGGGTGTCTGCGCGGGTGCGGTCGGGCGGGTCACGGTGTGGCCTCGGTGAGCAGGTGTTCGGCGTGCTCCCAGTCGGCGGGCGCCGTGCCGCTCGCGGCCACGTATCCGTCGGGCCGCAGCAGGACGAATCCCGGGCTGCCGCGGTCGACATGGGCGTGGACCACCAGGCCGGGCCATCGCTCTGCGAGCGCCAGACCGCGCAGCCGCGCCGCGCGGGAGCCGCGTGTCGCCAACCGGTAGCGGTCCGCGGCGAGGGGCGCGGCGGACCAGTGGGACGAGCGGGTGCCCGGCCGGGGCAGCCCGCGCCGGCCCGGACCGTCCGCCGGATAGCTGACCTGCCAGCCCGCGAGCAGCGGAGCGAACCAGCGGCGCAGCACGCCCATCGACTCCAGGGCGCCCCAGACGGTGTTGCGGATCCGCGCGGCGGCCGGACCCAGGGTGAACACCCGCAGGAACTGGTGGGTGTTGCGGACGATCTGCTCCGCGGCCTGCCGCCGCTCGGTGCCGTAGCTGTCCAGCACGGCGGCGTCCAGGGTCCCGGCGATCACGCCGGCCAGCTTCCAGACCAGATTGTGCACGTCCTGAAAGCCGAGATTGAGACCCTGGCCGCCGAGCGGGGAGTGGGTGTGCGCGGCGTCCCCCACCAGGAACACCCGGCCCTGCCGCAGCCGGGAGGCGATCCGCTCCTGGCTGCTGAAGTTGTTCACCATGTCGAGCGAGGCGACGCGCAAACCGCCCGGACCACGCTCGTCGAGGATCTGCTGCACCCCCTCCTGGGTGAGCGGATGGCCGACGGGGACCGCCGCGGAGACCCGCACCCGCTCTCCCGGCAGCGAGGCGAAGACCACGGAGCCCGACAGGCCCAGGAAGTAGTGCACCGCGTCGTCCGCCGGGCGCCCCTCGATGCGGCCCTCCGCCAGCAGGAAGTTGACCGGGACCGGGCTGCCGGGAAAGTCGATGCCGAGCTGTTCGCGGATCCCGCTGCGCACGCCGTCAGCGGCGATCAGCCAGCCGGCCTCGATGCGTTCCGTGCCGCCCGGCCCCTCCGCCTCGACGGACACGACGTCGTCGTACGGCACGGTCTTGGTGACCTCGACGCCGCGCTCGACCCGGCCGCCGAGCTGTCGCAGACGCCGCTCCAGCAGCTCGCAGGTGATCTCCTGAGGGAGCATCAACGGCTCGTTGCGGACGCCGAGTTCGATGCGCAGCGTGCGGCCGCTCGCGAGGTGGTACTCATTGGCGCGGATCCGCAGGCCCCGGGACTCTGCCTCCTCCAGCACCCCGAGCTCCTGGAAGATCCGCAGGGTCGGGGCGTGCAACTGGACGGCCCGTGAACCGCGGTGCGGACCCTCCTGCGCCTCCAGGACACGCGCGGGTATGCCGCGCTGCCACAGGGCACAGGCGGCGGCCAGACCCACCGGGCCGCCCCCCACGATGACCACTGTCGTCCCGCTCGTCATGGCCGGGTCCCCCTCCGCTCGTTCCTCGGGAATGTCGGTGCGGTTCACGCGGGCTCCCGGCTGTTGAGAGCGGCGAGCCAGGTGGTGACGGCCTCGGCCGCGGCGGGAGCGTGCTCCTCGATCATCGAGAAGTGGTCCCCGGGCACGTCCACCACCTCGTGCGGCGGCTGCCAGGGCGAACGCCGATCGCCGGCCGCCGAGCCCGGCAGCGCCTCCACCGGGCGGACCAGCAGCGTGGGCGTCTTGACCGGCGCCGGACGCCAGCCCTCCAGCAGCCGCAGATAGCAGCCCATCGCGACGAGTCCGGCGTCCTCGACCGGCCCGAGCTCCCCGAGCCGGTGGGCCATTCCGGCCAGCAGCGCCGGAGTCGCGGCCCGCAGCGCCTCGTCGTCCGGCGCGTACGTGTCGAGCAGCACCAGCGCCTCGGGGAAGAGCCCCGACGCCTCCAGCAGCCGTACGGTCTCGTGGGCGACGAGGCCTCCGGAGGAGTAGCCGACCAGCGCGAACGGTTCGCCGTCCGTACCGCGGCGCACCGCCTCGGCCGCCGCCTGCGCCAGCGCGTCCAGCGTCGCGGGCAGCCGCTCCGCCTGCCGGAAGCCCGGCAGGGCGAGCGCCAGGACATCCCGGTCGCCCGCGAACGGGGCGGCGAACCGCGCGTACTGGTGCGGACCCGAGGTCGCCAGGACCGTGGGGAAGCACAGCAGCCGGGGCCCGCCCCGCCCGGTCGCCAGGCGCACCGGCCGCGGCAGGTCGTCCGCTTCCGGTACCGCGAACGAGGCCCGCTGCCGCGCCGCATCCGCCAGCCCGGCCAGGGCGGCCGTCCCGTCACCGCTGCCGAGCGCGGCGGAGAAGTCGGCGGCCAGGGTGCCGCCGGTCGCCGTGTCGGCCGCCTCACCGGCCAGTTCGCCGGCCAGATGGCGGGCCAGCGCCTCCGGTGAGCGCCGGTCGAGGATCACCCGGGCCGACAGCTGGAGCCCCGTCACCGCGTGGAGCCGGTTGCGCAGGGCGACGGTCGTCACCGAGTCCATGCCCAGCTCCAAGAAGTCGCGCTGCGCCGCCACAGCGCTCGGATCGGTGTGCCCGAGGACCGCTGCGACCTCCCCCCGGACCAGGTCCAGCAGCACCTCGCGGCGGCGGCCGACGGGAAGCCCGGCCAGCCGGGCGCGCACACCCGTCCCGTCGCCCGCCGCAGCCGACTCGCCGCGGACGCGCCGCACCGCGGGGATCTCGGAGACCAGCGGATCGGTCCGCTCGCCCGCGAAGACCCGGGTGAAGCGGCCCCAGTCGACGTCGACGAGCACGATGGACGCCGACGTATGACCCAGTGACCGCTCGAAGGCGGCAGCCGCGGGCTCCGGGCGCAGCAGGGGCAGCCCCCTGCGGCCCAGCCGCTCCCGCCGGGACTCCTCCCGCGCCCTGTCCGCCGTGTCGGTCGGCTCCTCCCGCCACACGCCCCAGGCCTGAGCCAGCGCGGGCAACCCGAGCGACCGGCGGTGCGCGGCGAGGGCGTCCAGGTGGGCGTTGGCGGCCGCGTGGGCGGACAGCCCGAGTCCACCGCCGAAGGTGGCGGTCACCGAGGAGAACAGCACGAACGCCGACAGGTCCAGCCCGGCGGTCAGTTCGTGCAGGTTGCGGGCGCCCAGGACCTTGGTGCGCAGGAGGCGCTCCAGGTCCGGCGTGGTCAGGCTCTCCAGAGGCGTGTCCTCCAGCAGCCCGGCCGTGTGCACGACGGCGGTCAGCGGTGCGTCCCCCGGAACACAGGAGAGCGCCTCCGCGAGCGCGTCCCGGTCGGCGACGTCACAGGCCACGACCGTCACCTCCGCGCCCGACGCGGCCAGTTCGGCCTCGGCGGCGGCGATCAGCCCGGCATCCGTGTCCGGGGCGGTGGTCAGCAGCAGCCGTGTCACACCCCTGGCGGCGAGCAACCGTGCGACATGTCCGCCCGGACCGGTGACCCCGTCGGTGACCAGCCAGGTGCCGGCCGCCCCGGGCACGTCCGGTACGCCCGCGGGCGCGGCGGCGGGCACCAGCCGTCGCGCGTACACGCCCGAGGAACGTACGGCCAGTTGGTTCTCGCCGCCGGGCGCCACGAGCAGAGCGGTCAGACGGGACAGGGAGCGGTCGTCCGGCTCCTCGGGCAGGTCCACCAGACCGCCCCACAGCTGAGGTGTCTCCAGCGCGGCGACCTGCCCCAGACCCCAGACCTGGGCCCGCTCCGGCGCCCCGACCCGGTCGTCCGGGCCGGCCTGCACCGCCCCGCTCGTCACCGTCCACACCGGCGCCGGTACGTCCGCGTCCGACAGGGCCTGGACCAGCAGCACCGTCCCGGCCAGCCCCGCCGACACCACCGCAGGGGACGGCTCGTGTTCGGCCAGCGGCAGCAGCGAGACCACGCCCGCCGGACGCCCGCCCCCGAGCGACGCGACGGTCTCGGTGACCCGCCGCGCGAGAGCGTCCCGGCCCGTACCCGCGTCCACGGTGAGCGGCACGGGGTGGCCGCCCGCCGCCGTCAGCAGACCGGCGAGGCGGGTGGCGATCCCTTCGGCCACCGGGCCCTCGGGACGTACGACCAGCCAGTGGCCGGACAGCGAGGCCGTGGCGGGCTCCTCGGTGACGGGCCGCCACACCACCTGGTAGCGCCACGAGTCCACGGCGCCCAGCTCCTTGCTCTCGCGCCGCCACGAGGACAGCGCGGGCAGCAGCTCGGCCAGTGCCGAGGTGTCCGCCAGCCGCAGCGTCGCGGCCAGCCGCTGTGCGTCCCCCTGCTCGACGGCGTCCCAGAACGCGGAGTCCACCGGGTCGACGGCGGCCGTACGGGTCGCGGGCGGCTCCACCCAGTAACGCTGCCGCTGGAAGGGGTAGGTGGGCAGCTCCACCGCACGCCGCCCGGCCCCGAGCACCGCCTGCCAGTCGACCCGCAGACCCCGTACGTACGCCTCCGCCATCGAGGTCAGGAAGCGCGGGAGGCCGCCGTTCCCACGCCGCAGCGTGCCGGTGACGAGCGCGTCGGCGCCGGCGTCCTCGACGGTCTCGTCCACGCCGAGCACCAGTACCGGATGAGCGCTCGACTCGATGAAGACGTCGTGGCCGTCGTCGAGCAGCCTGCGGACGACGGGCTCGAAGTCGACCGGCCGACGGCAGTTCTCGAACCAGTACGCCGCCGTCAGTTCGGGGCCCCGCAGCACCTCACCGGTGACAGTCGAGTAGAGCGGCACCCGGCCCCTGCGGGGACGGACGAAGGACAGCAGCTCGGCGATCTTGCCGCGCAGCCGGTCGACCTGCGGTGAGTGCGAGGCGACCGTCGCGGGCACGATCCGGGCCCGGACGCCCCGCGCGGTGAGCGCCGCCACCAGTTCCTCCAGCGGCTCCGGCGCCCCGGCCACGGTGACCAGTCGGGGGCTGTTGACGCCCGCGACGGCCAACCGGTCCCCGTACGGCGTCAGCCACTCCTCCGCCTCCCGCCGGGACAGCGCGACGGACGCCACCGCACCCCGCCCCACCAGCTCGTCCGCGAACAACTGGGAACGCAGCACCACGATCCTGGCCGCGTCGTCGAGAGTGAGCGCGCCCGCGACACAGGCCGCCGCGATCTCGCCCTGCGAGTGACCCACCACCGCGTCCGGCTCCACACCGTGCCTCCGCCACAGCTCCGCCAGCGAGACCATGACCGAGAACAGCACCGGCTGCACGACCTCGATGCGCTCCATCGACGGAGCGCCCGGACGCTCCCGCAGGACGTCCTCGACCGACCAGTCGACATGCGCCCCGACGGCCGCGTCGCACGCGCGCAACCGCTCGGCGAACACGGGCGCGGAGTCCAGCAGTTCCACCGCCATGCCGGCCCACTGCGACCCCTGCCCCGGGAACACGAACACGGTCTTGCCGCGCTCCTTCGCCACCCCCGTGGTCACGAGGGCGCTCGTCTCCCCCCTGGACAGCGCCTCCAGGCCCGCGGCCAGCTCGTCCCCGTCCGCACCGAGGACCACCGCCCGGTGGTCATGCGCCGAGCGGGTCGTCACGAGCGCGTGGCCGACGTCCGCCGGGGACAGTTCGGGGCGGGCCCGCACATGCGCCCGCAGCCGGCCCCCCTGGGCCCGCAGAGCGGCCTCACCGCGGGCCGAGAGCGGATACGCCACCATCGCCGGGGGCGCCGCCCCGGGCTCCTGCGGCGCCGGGTCGGGCGCGCCCTGCTCCAGGACCACATGGGCGTTGGTGCCGCTCATGCCGAAGGCGGAGACACCCGCACGGCGTACCCGCCCGGTCTCCGGCCAGTCCCGTCGCTCGGTCAGCAGCTCGACCGCGCCCGCGTCCCAGTCCACGAACGGCGAGGGGCGGTCGGCGTGCAGCGTGCGCGGCAGCACCCCGTGCTCCATCGCCTTGACCATCTTGATGACACCCACGACACCGGCGGCGGCCAGGGTGTGCCCGACGTTCGACTTCACCGACCCCAGCAGCAGCGGACGCCCCGGCTCCCGGTCCTGGCCGTAGGTGGCGAGCAGCGCCTGTGCCTCGATGGGGTCGCCGAGCCGGGTTCCGGTGCCGTGTGCCTCCACCGCGTCCACGTCGGCCGGTGCGAGACCCGCCGAGGCGAGGGCCGCACGGATGACACGCTGCTGGGACGGACCACTGGGTGCGGTCAGGCCGTTGCTCGCGCCGTCCTGGTTGACGGCGCTGCCCCGGACCACCGCCAGCACCCGGTGTCCGTTGCGGCGCGCGTCCGACAACCGCTCCACCACCAGGACACCGGCTCCCTCCGCGAAGCCGGTGCCGTCCGCGTCCGCACCGAACGCCTTGCAGCGCCCGTCCGGGGAGAAACCGCGCTGTCGGCTGAAGTCGACGAACCCGGTCGGCGTGGCCATCACCGTGACCCCGCCGACGAGCGCGAGCGAGCACTCGTCGCGGCGCAGCGCCTGGGCCGCCAGATGCAGCGCCACCAGCGAGGACGAGCAGGCGGAGTCGACCGTGACGGCAGGGCCCTCGAGACCGAACAGATACGCCACCCGGCCGGACAGCACACTCGTCGCGGAACCCGTCATCCGGTACGCCTCGATCTCCTCCGGGGCCGAGGTCAGCAGTACCTGGTAGTCGGAGGTGACACAGCCCGCGAACACCCCCGTGGCGCTGCCGCGCAGGCCGGCCGGGTCGATCCCGGCCCGCTCCAGCGCCTCCCACGAGGTCTCCAGGAACAACCGCTGCTGCGGGTCCATGGCGAGCGCCTCACGCGGGGAGATCCCGAAGAACCCCGCGTCGAACTCGGCGGCGTCGTAGAGGAAACCGCCCCGGCGCGTGTACGTCTTTCCCGGCCGGTCCGGCTCCGGGTCGTACAGGCCGTCCACGTCCCAGCCGCGGTCGGAGGGGAACTCGGAGATCGCGTCGGTGCCCTCGGCCACCAGTGTCCACAGGTCCTCCGGCGAGCGGACTCCGCCGGGGAGCCGGCAGCTCATGCCGACGACGGCGAGGGGTTCGTTCCACGACTCCTCCGCACGTTGCAGCCGCTGCCGGGACTCGCGCAGCTCGACCGTCACCCGCTTCAGGTACTCCCGCAGTTTCTTCTCGTCAGACTCAGACATCGTGTTCCTCGCTGTGTTCCTCGCTGGTCAAGGGGTCGGTGACGGTGCGGTGGGTTCAGGACGAGCCGAGTTCGGAGTCGATGAGGTCGAACAGGTCGTCGCCGTCCGCGTCGTCCAGCCGGTCCGCCAGGTCGTCGGCGGCCGTGGCGCTCGCTTCCGGCACGTCCAGCTCGGACAGCAGTTCCTGGAGACGGGCCGCGGCCCGCTCCCGTACGGCGGTGTCGTCCGCGGCCGCCAACGCCGCGCCGATCCGGTCGAGTTCGCCGTCCACGTCGACGACGGGCGCCGGTCCGGTGAGCTCTTCCGCCAGGAAGGCCGCGAGCGCCACCGGTGTCGGGTGGTCGAACGCCAGCGTCGCCGGGAGGGTCAGCCCGGTCGCCGCCGCCAGGCGGTTGCGCAGGGTCACGGCGGCCAGCGAGTCGAAGCCGAGCTCCTTGAGCTGCCGCCGCGGTTCCACGGCCTCCTTGCCGGCGTACTGCAACACCTCCGCGATCTCGACGCGCACCAGATCCAGGACCCGGCGTTCCCGGTCGGCCGGGGAGAGGGCGCCCAGATCGGCGGACAGGTCCCCGACGGGCTCCGGGCCGGCCGCGACCGCCGCCTCCTCGGCGAGCGGCGCGCTGTGCCGGCGCCGCCAGGCCGTGAGGACCGGCAGGACGTCGCCGAGCGCCTTCTCCTCGGTGCCCAGCGTCGTGGCCAGCGACCGCAGGTCCGCCCGCTCCACCGCCGCCCAGAACCGGGCCTCCACCGAACCGGCGGCCGGCACGGGGGAGGAGCCGGCCGCCTCCATCCAGAAGCGCCGCCGCTGGAAGGGATACGTCGGCAGCGCCACCGTCCGCGCCCCCGAACCGGCGTACAGCGCACGCCAGTCGACGTCCGCGCCCCGCACGTACGCGGTGGCGACGGCCGCGACGAACGTCTCGGTCTGCGACCGGCCGCGGCGCAGTACCGGCACCAGCGTCGCGGCCTCGGGACGGTCGGCCAGGGACTCCTGCGCCAGCGCGGTGAGCACGGCGTCCGGACCGATCTCCACGAAGGTCGTGACCCCCGCCTCGACGAGCGCCGTGACACCGTCGTGGAAGCGGACGGCCTCCCGGACATGGCGCACCCAGTACTCGGGCGAGCACAGCTCCTCCGCGGTGGCCGGGCGGCCGTACAGGTTCGAGACCACCGGTGTCTGCGGTTCCATCAGGGACAGTCCGGCGACGACGGCCCGGAACTCCGCCAGCATCGGCTCCATGAGGGGCGAGTGGAAGGCATGACTGACCCGCAACCGGCGAGTCTTGACGCCGCGCGCCGCCAGCTCGTCCTCGATCTCGGTGACGGCGGCCTCGGTGCCCGAGATCACCGTGGAGGTGGGCCCGTTGACGGCCGCGACGCCGACCTCGTGCGTTCGCCCGGCGAGGAGAGGCGCGAGCTCGTCCTCGGCCACGAGCGCGGAGAGCATGGCACCGCCGGGCGGCAGCGCCTGCATCAGCCGGCCGCGGGCGGCGACCAGGGCGCAGGCGTCCGCGAGCGAGAACACCCCCGCCACATGCGCGGCGACCACTTCCCCGATCGAGTGGCCCATCAGGTACCCGGGACGAAGGCCCCACGACTCGGCGAGCCGGTACAGTGCCACCTCGAGTGCGAACAGCGCGGTCTGCGTGTAGAGCGTCTCGTCGAGCAGCGCGGCCTCGGCCGAGCCCTCCGCCGCGAGGATCACGTCCAGCAGCGGCCGGTCCAGATTCCGGCCGAAGGCCGCGCAGACCGTGTCCAGCGTCTCCGCGAAGACGGGATACGCCTCGTACAACTCCCTTCCCATCCCCGGTCGTTGACTGCCCTGGCCAGTGAACAGGAACGCGGGCGAACCACCGTCCGCGGTCTCGCCCCGCGGACCGCGCACCAATGTGGGCGCGGAGCCCCCGCTCGCGAGGGCCTCCAGTCCCCGGCGCAGCCCGTCCTCGTCCGTCGCCGTGACCACCGCGCGCACTTCGAGCCGCGCACGTGTGGTCGCCAGCGAGTATCCGAGATCGCGGTCCGCCGCCTCGCCCAGCCGTGCGACGAGCCGTTGGGCCTGGGCGGCCAGGGCGTCCGGGGTGCGGGCGGACAGGGGCAGGACCGTCACCGGCAACGGGGCGGGCTCGGTCGTGGGTGTCTCCTCCGTGGGTGGGGCTTGTTCGAGGATGACGTGGGCGTTGGTGCCGCTGATGCCGAAGGAGGAGACGGCGGCGCGGCGGGGCCTGCCGGTGTCGGGCCAGTTCTGTGGGGTGTTGAGGAGTCGTACGGCTCCCGCGTCCCAGTCGACGAGCGGTGAGGGTTCGTCGGCGTGGAGGGTGCGGGGAAGTACTCCGTGTCGTATGGCCTGGATCATCTTGATGACGCCGGCGGCTCCGGCGGCGGCCTGGGTGTGGCCGATGTTGGATTTCAAGGAGCCCAGCCACAGGGGTTGTTCGGTGGTGTGGGCCTGGCCGTAGGTGGCGAGGAGGGCTTGTGCCTCGATGGGGTCGCCGAGGCGGGTGCCGGTGCCGTGTGCTTCGACGGCGTCGATGTCGGCGGGGTTGAGGCGGGCGTTGTTCAGCGCGGCTTGGATGACGCGTTGTTGTGAGGGGCCGTTGGGTGCGGTGAGGCCGTTGCTGGCGCCGTCCTGGTTGATGGCGCTGCCGCGGATCACTGCGAGCACGGTGTGGCCGTTGCGGCGCGCGTCGGAGAGCCGCTCCAGGACGAGGAGGGCGGCACCCTCCGACCAGCCGGTGCCGTCCGCCGAAGCGGAGAAGGGCTTGCAGCGCCCGTCGGGCGCGAGTCCACGTTGCCTGCTGAACTCGACGAAGGTCCCGGGGCTGGACATGACGGTGACGCCGCCGGCGAGGGCGAGGGTGCATTCACCGGCGCGCAGGGCCTGGGCCGCCATGTGGAGGGCGACCAGGGAGGAGGAGCAGGCGGTGTCGACGGTGACCGCGGGGCCCTCGAACCCGAACGTGTAGGACACCCGGCCGGTGTGCACACTGCCGGTGTTGCCGGTTCCCAGATACCCCTCCAGGTCACCCGGCACGGACGCCAGCCGGCTCGCGTAGTCGTGGTACATCACCCCCGCGTAGACGCCGGTGCTGCTGCCGCGCAGATCGGCCGGGTCGATCCCGGCCCGTTCCAGGGCCTCCCAGGAGGTCTCCAGGAGCAGCCGCTGCTGGGGGTCCATGGCGAGTGCCTCGCGCGGGGAGATCCCGAAGAACTCCGCGTCGAACTCCGCCGCCTCGTGCAGGAACCCGCCCTCCCGGGCGTAGGAGGTGCCCGGGGTGTCAGGGTCGGAGTCGAACAGCGTCTCCAGGTCCCAGCCACGGTCCGCCGGGAAACCGGAGATCGCGTCACCGCCCGCCATGACGAGCTCCCACAGTTCCTCGGGCGAGCCCAGGCCACCGGGCAGCCTGCTGCTCATCCCGACGACCACGACCGGGTCGTCGTCGGCCGGTGTCCCGGTGCGGGCCGCCACCGGATGCGCCACGTCCGTCCCGGAGCCGGCGGGTGCCAGTTCGGTGAGCAGGAGGCGGGCGACGGCGGTGGGGCTGGGGTGGTCGAAGACGAGGGTGGCGGGCAGGCGCAGTCCGGTGGCCTTGTTGAGGCGGTTGCGCAGTTCGACAGCGGTGAGGGAGTCGATGCCGAGTTCCTTGAAGCCGCGCCGCGCGTCCACCGCCGCCGAACCCGCGTAGTTCAGCGCGCCGGCGACCTCACCCAGGACGAGGTCAAGGAGGAACGCCTCCCGCTGCTCCTCCTTGACCCCGGCGAGCCGCTGGGCGAGCGAACCGGCGGACGGGCCGGCCCCGTCCTGCGCGCTGCGGCGCGCCGTCGTCCGCACCAGCCCCCGCAGGACGGACGGGACCTCGCCGCCCCGGGCCCGCAGACCGCTGATGTCCAACGCCATCGGCACGATGTCCGGCACGTCGAGTGCCAGCGCCGCGTCGAACAGCTCCAGGCCCCGCGCCGGGCCGAGCGAACCGATGCCGGTGCGTGCCAGACGCGCCACGTCGGTCTCACTGAGCGTCGCGGCCATCCCGTCGTCGGCCCAGGCACCCCAGCCCAGCGACACGGCGGGCAGACCCTCGGCGCGACGCCGCTGCGCCAGCGCGTCCAGGTAGGCGTTCGCCGAGGCGTAGCTGCTCTGTCCCGCGGTCCCGTAGGTGCCGGCGACGGAGGAGAAGAGCGCGAAGACGGACAGGTCCAGTCCCCGGGTCGCCTCGTCGAGATTGCGCGCGGCGTCCGCCTTGGGGCGCAGTACGTCGAGGACGCGCTCGGGGGTGAGCGAGGTGAACACGCCGTCGTCGAGGACACCGGCCGCGTGCAGCACCCCGGTGAGCGGATGCTCGGCCGGGACACCGGCCAGCAGGTCGTCCAGGGCGGCGCGGTCGGCGACGTCACAGGCGGCGAAGGTGACGGCCGCACCGAGCGCGGTCAGCTGCCGTTCCAGTTCCTCCGCGCCGTCCGCGGCGCGGCCACGGCGGCTGACCAGCAGCAGCCGGCGTACCCCGTGCTCGGTGACGAGGTGGCGGGCGAAGAGCCCGCCGAGGGCGCCGGTGGCTCCCGTGACGAGCACCGTGCCCCCGGCCGCGAACGGCGAGGACGCGGGCTCCGGGGCGGCGGCCCTGGCCAGCCGGGGGGCGAGGAACCGCCCGTCGCGCACGGCGAGCTGCGGCTCGCCCGCGATGACGAACGGGCCGGCGGTGTCGGGGTCTTCGACGTCCACGAGGACGACGCGGTCGGGGTTCTCCGTCTGCGCCGAGCGCAGCAGGCCCCAGACGGCCGCACCCGCCGGGTCCGGACTCTCTCCCGAGACGGAGACGGCTCCCGTGGTGAGCACCACCAGCCGCTCGGCCTCGGGCCGGTCCTCGGCGAGCCAGTCCTGGACCCGGCCGAGGACCATCCGGACGTTGTCGTGCACCGAGCCGCCCGCGGGCACCCTCAGGACGTCGGCCGCGGACGCCGTACCGGAGACGTCGGCTCCCACGGGCACCCACTCCACGCGGAACAGCGCGTCCTGCCCGTCGGACCGGAGCGCGCCGCGCACCTGCGCGCCGGACACCGTCCGCAGCGCCAGCGCGCCCAGCTCGGCCACCGGCTCCCCGGTGCCGTCCGCCACCAGCAGCGACACGGTGTCGGGGCCGACCCGGGTCAGCCGTACGCGGATCGTGGTCGCCCCCGTCGCGTGCAGGCGCACTCCGCTGAAGGAGAACGGCAGACGTGGTTCTCCCGCCCCCTCCAGCACACCCAGCTCGATGGCGTGCAGGGCCGCGTCCAGCAGCGCGGGATGCAGTCCGAACCGCCCTGCCTCGGCGGCCTGTCCGTCCGCGAGGGCGACCTCGGCGAGGACCGCGTCGCCCTGGCGCCACACCTGTCGCAGCCCCTGGAACGCCGGACCGTAGGCGAAGCCCTTCGCGGCGAGGGTCTCGTACCAGCCGTCGAGATCCACCGGTTCCGCGTCCCGCGGCGGCCAGTCGGCCGCCATGTCCCGCGCTTCCGGCGCCGAAACGTCCCCGGTGGCGCGGGCGTCGTCGCGGGCCAGGACGCCCGTGCCGTGCCGGGTCCACGAGCCGTCGGCGGACTCCGTGGCGGAACGCGAGTGGACGCTGAAGGAGCAGCGCCCGGAATCGTCCACCGCCCCGACCGACACCTGCACCTGGACGCCCCCCGAGGGCGGCAGGGCCAGCGGTGCCTCCAGGGTGAGTTCCTCCAGCAGCGTGCAGTCCGCCAGGTCGCCGGCGCGCAGCGCGAGTTCGACCAGAGCCGTGCCCGGGAGGAGGACCGTGTCCAGCACGGCGTGGTCCGCCAGCCAGGGATGGTCGTCGAGTGAGAGCCGGGTCGTCAGCACCAGGCTGTCGGAGTCGGCCAGCGAGACGGCGGCGCCGAGGAGGGGGTGCCCGGCCGGACCGAGTCCGAGACCCGCGGCCTCCGCGTCGGCGCTGCGCGAGTCGTCGTGCTTCAGCCAGTAGCGCCGGTGCTGGAAGGCGTACGTCGGCAGCTCGGACGGATCGCTCGCGCGACCGCGCAGGAGGGCCTGCCAGTCCGGGGCGGCGCCCCGCGCCCACAGCTGGGCCAGCGCCGTGGTCAGGGACTCCGTCGCGGTGCGGTCCTTGCGCAGCAGGGTGATGAACTCCGGTTCCACGTCGGTGGTTTCGGGCACGCAGGCGCGGGCCATGGCGGACAGGACGCCGTCGGGGCCGAGTTCGAGGTAGGTGGTCACGCCTAGTTCGTGCAGGGTGGTGATGCCGTCGCGGAAGCGGACGGCCTCGCGGACGTGGCGTACCCAGTAGTCGGGGGAGGTGAGCTGTTCGGTGGTGGCGAGGGCCCCGGTCACGTTGGAGACGACGGGGATCCGGGGCCGGTGGTAGGTGAGGCCTTCGGCGACCTGGCGGAACTCCTCCAGCATCGGTTCCATGAGGGGTGAGTGGAAGGCGTGGCTCACCCGCAGCCGACGGGTCTTGAACCCCAGCTCCTCCAGTCGCCTCGTCACCTCGAGCGTGGCCGGCAGATCGCCGGAAATCACAGTGGAGGACGGCCCGTTGACGGCAGCGATGGCGACCTCGTGCTCCCGTCCTGCGAGGTGCTCGGCGACCTGCTCCTCCCCGGCGAGGACGGAGAGCATGGCACCGCCGGGCGGCAGTGCCTGCATCAGCCGGCCGCGGGCGGCGACCAGGGCGCAGGCGTCCTCCAGGGACAGCACGCCCGCGACATGTGCCGCCGCCAGCTCGCCGACGGAGTGCCCCGCCAGGTACTTCGGGCGCGGCCCGAGGTGCTCGACGAGCCGGAACAGGGCCACCTCAAGCGCGAACAGGGCGGTCTGGGTGTAGAGCGTGCGGTCCAGGAGCTCGCCGTCCTCGGCGAACATCACCTCGCGCAGCGAACGGCCCAGGTGGGTGTCCAGGTGACCGCACACCTCGTCCAGAGCTTGGGCGAAGACGGGCTGGGTGTCGTAGAGCTCGCGGCCCATGCCCGGCCGCTGACTGCCCTGGCCGGTGAACAGGAACGCCGTGTCGCCCGCCACCGGTGCACCCCGCACCAGGCGAGGCGCCGACTGTCCCTCCGCGAGCAGCGTCAGCCCTGCCCGCAGCGCGTCGGGCCCGTCCGCGAGGAGGACGGCCCGCTCCTCCAGTGCGGCGCGGTGCATGGCGAGGGAGAGTCCGAGTGCCGGCAGGTCGATGTCGTCGTGTCCTGCGAGGTACGTGGTCAGCTGCCGTGCCTGGTCGCGCAGGGCGTCGGGCGTCCGCGCGGACAGCGGCACCGGCACCGGAGTGAGGCCGACCCCCGGTTCCGGCGCGGGCTCCTCCATGGGTGGGGCTTGTTCGAGGATGACGTGGGCGTTGGTGCCGCTGATGCCGAAGGAGGAGACGGCGGCGCGGCGGGGCCTGCCGGTGTCGGGCCAGTTCTGTGGGGTGTTGAGGAGTCGTACGGCTCCCGCGTCCCAGTCGATGAAGGGTGAGGGTTCCTCGGCGTGCAGGGTGCGGGGAAGTACTCCGTGTCGTATGGCCTGGATCATCTTGATGACCCCGCCCACCCCGGCGGCGGCCTGGGTGTGGCCGATGTTGGATTTCAAGGAGCCGAGCCACAGGGGTTGTTCGGTGGTGTGGGCCTGGCCGTAGGTGGCGAGGAGGGCTTGTGCCTCGATGGGGTCGCCGAGGCGGGTGCCGGTGCCGTGTGCTTCGACGGCGTCGATGTCGGCGGGGTTGAGGCGGGCGTTGTTCAGCGCGGCTTGGATGACGCGTTGTTGTGAGGGGCCGTTGGGTGCGGTGAGGCCGTTGCTGGCGCCGTCCTGGTTGATGGCGCTGCCGCGGATCACTGCGAGCACGGTGTGGCCGTTGCGGCGGGCGTCCGACAACTTCTCCAGGACGAGGACGCCGACCCCTTCCGACCAGCCGGTGCCGTCCGCCGAAGCGGAGAACGACTTGCAGCGCCCGTCCGGGGACAACCCCTTCTGCCGGCTGAACTCGACGAACGTACCGGGCGACGACATCACCGTCACGCCACCCGCCAGCGCGAGCGAGCACTCGCCCTGACGCAGTGCCTGGACGGCGAGGTGCAGGGTGACCAGGGAGGAGGAGCAGGCCGTGTCGACCGTGACCGCCGGCCCTTCCAGACCGAAGGTGTACGACACCCGGCCCGAGAGCACACTGCCGGCCCCGCCGGTCAGCCGATGGCCGTCCGCCCCGTCCACCGGCTCGAACAGGTACGGCCCGTAGTCGTGGTACATGATGCCCGCGTACACACCGGTACGGCTGCCGCGCACACCCGTCGGATCGATGCCGGCCCGTTCGAAGGCCTCCCAGGACGCCTCGAGGAACAGCCGCTGCTGGGGGTCCATGGCGAGCGCCTCGCGCGGGGAGATCCCGAAGAACTCCGCGTCGAACTCCGCCGCCTCGTGCAGGAACCCGCCCTCCCGGGTGTACGACGTGCCGGGCCGGTCGGGGTCCGGGTCGTGCAGTCGCTCCAGGTCCCAGCCGCGGTCCACCGGGAACGGCGAGACGGCGTCGGTGCCCTGGTCGACCAGCCGCCACAGGCCCTCGGGCGAGGTGACACCGCCCGGGTAGCGGCAGCTCATGCCGACGACGGCGATCGGTTCGCGAGCGGCGTCGACCAGCTCCTGGTTCTCCCGGCGAAGCCTGTTGGTCTCCTTGAGCGAGTCCCGCAGCGCTGCCACGACCGCTTCGGACGAGGTGTTGTTCATGCTGTTCCTTCTCCAGGACTCAGGAGCCGTGGCTTTCACGGGCCATGCGGACGAGGGCGTCGACGTCCAGCGCGTCGATGTCGATGACGTCGGCCTCCGGCACCGGGACGGACTCCCGTGCCGCGTCGGCCGCCGGTGACGGACCGCCCAGGTCGAGCAGCCGGTCGAGCAGACCTGAACCGCGCAGCCGGTCGATCGACAACGTGGCGAGCATGCGGCGGATGTCCTGCTCCGCGAGCCCGTCGGCCGGGGAACCCGTGCCACCGACGGACCCCCCGGCGGCGGGTGCCAGTTCGGTGAGCAGGAGGCGGGCGACGGCGGTGGGGCTGGGGTGGTCGAAGACGAGGGTGGCGGGCAGGCGCAGTCCGGTGGCCTTGTTGAGGCGGTTGCGCAGTTCGACGGCGGTGAGGGAGTCGATGCCCAGTTCCTTGAAGCCGCGCCGCGCGTCCACCGCGTCGAAGCCGTAGTCGAGGGTCCTGGCGACCTCGTCGCGGACCAGGTCGACCAACTGTTCCTCCTGTTCCTCGGGCGTCAGACCGGCGAGCCGCCGCGCCACCGACGGCGGTTGCGCGTCACCGGCCGCCGCACCGGCTGCCGCGGCCCGGCGGGGCCGCGCCCGGACCAACCCGCGCAGCAGTGCGGGCGGTTCCGCCCCCGGTGCTCCGAGCGCCGCAGTGTCGAGGGGCAGCGGTACCGCCCCGGCCAGGCCGAGCGACAGCGCGGTGTCGAAGAGCGCCATGCCCTGCTCCGGCGCGATCGGGACCATGCCGAGCCGGGCGAAGCGGCCGCGGTCCGCCTCACCGAGCTCCGCCGCCATCCCGCCTTGCGCCCACGGCCCCCAGGCCAGCGAGACGCCGGGCAGCCCGAGGGCACGGCGGTGCCCGGCGAGGGCGTCCAGGTAGACGTTGGCCGCCGCGTAGTTCGCCTGTCCCGCGCCGCCGACCAGGCCCTGGATCGAGGAGAAGAGCACGAAGGCGCCCAGGTCCAGGCGGCGGGTGGCCTCGTGCAGATTCCGGGCGGCGTCCGCCTTGGGCCGCAGGACGGCGGACACCCGCTCCGGCGTCAGCGTCGTGAACACCCCGTCGTCGAGGACGCCGGCCGCGTGCACCACCCCGGTGAGCGGATGTTCGGCCGGAATGCCCGAGAGAAGTGCGTCCAGCGCGCCCCGGTCGGCGACGTCGCACGCGGCGAGGGTCACCTCGGCGCCGAGGGCCGTCAGGTCACGCTCCAGCGCGGCCGCCCCGTCGGCGGCGCGGCCGCGGCGGCTGACCAGGAGCAGATGCCGTACCCCGTGCTCGGTGACCAGGTGCCGGGCCAGCAGACCGCCGAGCGCCCCGGTGGCCCCTGTGATCAGCACAGTTCCGTCCGCGGTGAACGGCGAGTTCTCCGCCCCGGTCACGGTGACCCGGCCCAGCCGCGGCGTGAGCGCCGCGCCGCCGCGAACGACGACCTCTGCCTCCGCCGTGGCCAGCGCAAGCTCCAGACCCGCCTCGTCGTCGACGTCGTCGAGGTCCACGAGCACGATCCGGTCCGGGTTCTCCGTCTGCGCCGAGCGCAGCAGGCCCCGGGCCGCCGCGGCCGGGAGATCGCGCACGTCCTCGTCGGCCGTGACCGCCACGGCCCCACCGGTCACGACGACCAGTCGCTCCTCCTCGGGCCGTTCCTCCGCGAGCCACCGCTGGGCCAGGACGAGAGCCTCGTTCACCGTGCCGTGCACCGACTCCCCGCCCCGCAGCCGTACGACTGTGGTCGCCTCGGACGCGGTGACCCGTGTGGCGGGCATGGCGGGCGTGGCGGGGGCCCACTCCACCTGGAACAGCGCCTCGTGCGTCCGTCCGTCGGCGGCGCCCAACTGCTCGGCGGTGACCGTCCGTACGGCCAGGGCCGCCACCGAGGCGACCGGCGCGCCCGACGAGTCGGCCACGTCGATCGTCACCGTGTCGGGGCCGACCGGTGCCAGCCGCACCCGCGCGGCCGCACAGCCGGTGGCGAACAGACGCACGCCACTCCAGGCGAACGGCAGCCGGGGCTCGCCCGTTCCGGGCAGCGCGCCCAGTTCGAGGGCGTGCAGGGCGGAGTCGAGCAGGGCCGGATGGAGGCCGAAGGCTCGGGCGTCCTCGGTCCGGTCGTCGGGCAGTCGCAGTTCCGCGAACACCTCGTCGCCGCGCACCCACACCGCGCGCAGCCCCTGGAACGCCGGGCCGTAGCCGAAGCCCTGCTCGGCGAGATCCTCGTAACGGCCCGTCAGATCGACCGGCACCGCATCCCGCGGCGGCCACACCGAGAGGTCCGTGCCCGGCCCGGCGGTGTCGTCGGCGAGCGAGCCGCCGGCATGCCGGACCCACCCCCGGTCGGGGTCGGCGCCCTCCCGCCGGGAGTGCAGGGTCAACTCCCGCCGCCCGGAGTCGTCGGGAGCGCCCACGATCACCTGAAACTGCACGCCGCCGTGCTCGGGGAGCACGAGGGGAGCCTCCAGCGTCAGCTCCTCGAGTACACCGGCCAGCGCCTCTTCACCGGCCCGCAGGGCAAGCTCCACGAAGGCCGTACCGGGCAGCAGTGCCCGGCCCAGCACCATGTGGTCCGCGAGCCAGGGGTGGGAGGCGAGCGAGAGCCGGCCGGTGAACAGCAGTTCCCCCGTGTCGGCACGGGTGACCGCGGCACCGATCAGGGGGTGCTGGACCGTGCCGAGCCCCACGGCCGTGGCGTCCTTGGCCCGGCCCGTGTTCGGCTGCCAGTAACGGCGGCGCTGGAACGGGTAGGTGGGCAGATCCAACCGCCGCGGCGCCCGGCCGCCGAACACGGTCCGCCAGTCCGGAGCGGTCCCGCGCACCCACAGCTGTGCCAGGGCGCCGCCGAGCGCGAGGGGCTCCGGACGGTCCTTGCGCAGCAGGGTGATGAACTCCGGTTCCACGTCGGTGGTTTCGGGCACGCAGGCGCGGGCCATGGCGGACAGGACGCCGTCGGGGCCGAGTTCGAGGTAGGTGGTCACGCCTAGTTCGTGCAGGGTGGTGATGCCGTCGTGGAAGCGGACGGCCTCGCGGACGTGGCGTACCCAGTAGTCGGGGGAGGTGAGCTGTTCGGTGGTGGCGAGGGCCCCGGTCACGTTGGAGACGACGGGGATCCGGGGCCGGTGGTAGGTGAGGCCTTCGGCGACCTGGCGGAACTCCTCCAGCATCGGTTCCATGAGGGGTGAGTGGAAGGCGTGGCTCACCCGCAGCCGACGGGTCTTGAACCCCAGCTCCTCCAGTCGCCTCGTCACCTCGAGCGTGGCCGGCAGATCGCCGGAAATCACCGTGGAGGACGGCCCGTTGACGGCAGCGATGGCGACCTCGTGCTCCCGTCCTGCGAGGTGCTCGGCGACCTGCTCCTCCCCGGCGAGGACGGAGAGCATGGCACCGCCGGGCGGCAGTGCCTGCATCAGCCGGCCGCGGGCGGCGACCAGGGCGCAGGCGTCCTCCAGGGACAGCACGCCCGCGACATGTGCCGCCGCCAGCTCGCCGACGGAGTGCCCCGCCAGGTACTTCGGGCGCGGCCCGAGGTGCTCGACGAGCCGGAACAGGGCCACCTCAAGCGCGAACAGGGCGGTCTGGGTGTGGACCGTCTGGTCCAGCAGCTCGGCCTGCCATTCCTGGTCGTCGCCCGCGCCGAACATGAGGTCGCGCAGCGACAGCCCGAGGGGCTTGTCGAGGTGCTCGCACACCTCGTCGAGGGCCCGGGCGAAGACGGGGTGGGTTTTGTACAACTCCCACCCCATTCCCAGGCGTTGACTGCCCTGGCCGGTGAACAGGAAGGCCGTGCCACCCCCGGTCTCCTCGCCCCGCTCCAGTCGGCCGGTGGCACCGCCCTCGGCGAACTCGGCCAGCTCCGCGAGCAACTCCTCCCGCCCCTCGGCACGGATCGCCGCACGGTGGGGGAGCGCGGCGCGGTGCATGGCGAGGGAGAGTCCGAGTGCCGGCAGGTCGATGTCGTCGTGTCCTGCGAGGTACGTGGTCAGCTGCCGTGCCTGGTCGCGCAGGGCGTCGGGGGTCCGGGCGGACAACGGCACGATGACCGGGGTGACACCCGCCGCCGACTCGGTCGTGGGTGTCTCCTCCGTGGGTGGGGCTTGTTCGAGGATGACGTGGGCGTTGGTGCCGCTGATGCCGAAGGAGGAGACGGCGGCGCGGCGGGGCCTGCCGGTGTCGGGCCAGTTCTGTGGGGTGTTGAGGAGTCGTACGGCTCCCGCGTCCCAGTCGATGAAGGGTGAGGGTTCGTCGGCGTGGAGGGTGCGGGGAAGTACTCCGTGTCGTATGGCCTGGATCATCTTGATGACGCCGGCGGCTCCGGCGGCGGCCTGGGTGTGGCCGATGTTGGATTTCAAGGAGCCCAGCCACAGGGGTTGTTCGGTGGTGTGGGCCTGGCCGTAGGTGGCCAGCAGTGCCTGTGCCTCGATGGGGTCGCCGAGGCGGGTGCCCGTGCCGTGTGCTTCGACGGCGTCGATGTCGGCGGGGTTGAGGCGGGCGTTGTTCAGCGCGGCTTGGATGACGCGTTGTTGTGAGGGGCCGTTGGGTGCGGTGAGGCCGTTGCTGGCGCCGTCCTGGTTGATGGCGCTGCCGCGGATCACTGCGAGCACGGTGTGGCCGTTGCGGCGGGCGTCCGACAACTTCTCCAGGACGAGGACGCCGACCCCTTCCGACCAGCCGGTGCCGTCCGCCGAAGCGGAGAACGACTTGCAGCGCCCGTCCGGGGACAACCCCTTCTGCCGACTGAACTCGACGAAGGTGTCCGGGGTGGACATGACAGTGACGCCGCCGGCGAGGGCGAGGGTGCATTCACCGGCGCGCAGGGCCTGGGCGGCCATGTGGAGGGCGACGAGAGAGGAGGAGCAGGCGGTGTCTACGGTGACCGCGGGGCCCTCGAACCCGAAGGTGTAAGCCACCCGGCCCGACAGCACACTGGCCGCCGATCCCGTCATGCGCTGGCCCTCGGTGCCGCCCGAGCCACCCTGGTCGCGGAACATGAAGGTACCCGCGTAGACGCCGGTGCTGCTGCCGCGCAGATCGGCCGGGTCGATCCCGGCCCGTTCCAGGGCCTCCCAGGAGGTCTCCAGGAGCAGCCGCTGCTGGGGGTCCATGGCGAGTGCCTCGCGCGGGGAGATCCCGAAGAACTCCGCGTCGAACTCCGCCGCCCCCTCCAGGAACCCGCCCCGCCGCGTGTACGACGTTCCGCCGCTCTCCACGTCCGGGTCGAACAGTGCCTCCAGGTCCCAGCCCCGGTCGGTGGGGAAGTCCGATATCGCCTCACCCCCCGATGCCACCAGCTCCCACAGTTCCTCGGGCGAGTCCAGGCCACCGGGCAGCCTGCTGCCCATCCCGACGACCACGACCGGGTCGTCGTCGTCCCGACCGGTCACGGCAGTCGTCGCGGTAGCGGTCTCACCGAGCACCTGCGAGCGGAGGTGGGCGGCGACGGCGTCACCGGTGGGATGGTCGAAGATCAGGGTGGGGGACACGCGCAGACCCGACGCCGTGCTCAGCCGGTCGCGCAGCTCGACCCCGGTGAGCGAGTCGAAGCCCAGCTCCTTGAACGTGAGCCCCATGTCGACGGAGTCCACGGACGCGAACTCCAGAACGGCGGCGACCTCGCGCCGGACCAGATCGGCGACGGCCCGGCCGCGCTCGGCCTCCGCAAGCCCGGACAGCCGCTCCGCCAGCGGCCCCACGGGCGGCCGAGCCATGGGCGTACCGGAATCCTCGGAGGAACCGCCGTCCGGAGCGCGGACGTCCCGTGGGCCGTTGCCGGAGAGACCCTCCTCGGGGATGTCGCGACGCTGCTCCGAGTCGTGCGTCGGGCGCTCCGTCGGCTCCGGCAGCCAGTAGGACTCGCGCTGGAAGGCGTACGTCGGCAGCTCGACGCGGGTGCCGGGGGCGGCCGAGCGCCAGTCGACGGACACGCCGTGGGCGTGCAGCTGGGCCAGTGCCGACAGCAGGGTCGGGACTTCGGCGCGGGAACGGCGGGCGGAGGTGACGAGCAGCGCGTCCTCGGCCAGGCAATCGCGTCCCATCGGCGCGAGCACGGCGTCCGGGCCCACCTCCAGATAGGTGCGAACGCCGGACTGCTCGACCGCGCGCATGCCGTCGAGGAAGCGGACGCTGTCGCGGGCGTGGCGCACCCAGTACTCGGCGGTGCCGATCTCCTCGGCCGAGACCGCGGCCCCCGTCAGGTTCGACACCACCGTGATCCGGGGCGCCCGGTAGGTCAGTTGCCGTGCCACGTCCCGGAACGCGCCGAGCATCGCGTCCATGCGGGGCGAGTGGAAGGCGTGGCTGACCCGCAGTCGTTTGGTCTTGCGGCCCTGTTCCTCCCAGAGGCGGGCGACCTCCAGGACGGCGTCCTCGTCCCCCGCGATCACCGTCGACAGCGGGCCGTTGGCCGCCGCCACCGCCACCTGTTCCTCGCGTCCCGCCAGCGTCGCGGACAGCTCCCCCACGGATGCCTGGACCGACACCATGGCGCCGCCCTCGGGCAGCTCCTGCATGAGCCGGCCGCGGGCGGCCACCAGTGCGGCGGCGTCCCGCAGGGACAGCACGCCCGCGACATGCGCCGCGGCCAGCTCGCCGACGGAGTGGCCGAGCACGGTGGAGGCGGTGATGCCCCAGTGCTCCAGGAGCCGGTGGAGGGCGACCTGGTAGGCGAAGAGCGCGGGCTGGGTGTAGCGGGTGAGGTGCAGCAGCCGACCGTCCTCCGAGTCCGGCTCGGCGAACATCACCTCCCGCAGCGGCCGGTCGAGTTCGGGGTCCAGCAGCCTGCACACCTTGTCCAGGGCCCGGGCGAACACCGGGAACGCCGAGTACAGGTCCCGGCCCATGCCGGCACGCTGGCTGCCCTGACCGGTGAACAGCAGCGCGAGAGAGCCGTCCCCCGCCGTGCCGCGGACCGTACCGGGTGCCGTCTCCCCGGCGGAGAGCGTCTCGAGCGCGGCCAGCAGCGCGGCCCGGTCCTCGGCGAGAACGACGGCGCGATGCTTGAAATGCGTGCGCGTGGTGGCGAGCGAGTGCGCGAGGTCCGCGACCGCCAGCCGGGGATGATCCTTCAGGTACCCGGCCAGGCGTGCGGCCTGGGCAGCGAGCGCCCGGCCGGTCCGGGCGGACAGGGGAGCGAGGAACGGAGCGGCGGCGCTCTGCGGCGCGGTCCCCGTCCTGCGGGTGGGACGCCAGTCGGACAGGACGAGATGGCAGTTGGTACCACCCATCCCGAACGAACTGACCCCGGCCACGACCGGATCGTCGTCACCGTCACCGCGCAGCCGGGTGGTCCCGGTGCCGACGGCGATCCGCAGGTCGTCCAGGGCGATCGCCGGATTCGGCCGCTCGAATCCGAGGCTTGGCACCAGCGTGCCCGCGCGCAGGCACAGCGCCGCCTTGATGAGCCCCGCGATGCCCGCGGCGCCTTCGAGGTGCCCGATGTTGGTCTTCACCGAGCCGACGAGCAGCGGCCGGTCAGCGGTGCGCCCGGCGCCCAGGACCGCGCCCAGCGCGCCCGCCTCCACGGGGTCGCCGACCGGGGTCCCGGTACCGTGCAGCTCCACGAACCGCACCTCGGACGGCTCGACCCCGGCGGCGCCGTACGCCCGCCGCAGGACGTCCTCCTGGGCGGCGCCCCGCGGCGTGGTGAGCGCGCCGCCGCCCCCGTCGTTGTTGACGGCACCGCCGCGGATGACGCAGTACACATGATCTCCGTCGGCCACCGCCTGCCTGAGGGTCTTGAGTACGACGACCCCGCCGCCCTCACCGCGCACGTAGCCGTCGGCCCGCGCGTCGAAGGTGTGCGTCCGCCCCTCGGGCGACAACGCCCCGAACCGCTCGGCGACCGTGAAGCCCTCCGGCGCCAGGTTCAGGCTGACACCGCCGGCGAGCGCGACCGTGGACTCCCCGGCACGCAGGCTCTCGCAGGCGAGCTGGACGGCCACCAGCGACGAGGACTGGCCGGTGTCCACCACCATGCTGGGACCTCGCAGGCCCAGGGCGTAGGACAGGCGGTTGGCGATGACACCGCGGCTGGTACCGGTGATGGTGTGATGGGTGACCGCCTCGGCGCCGTACTGATGGACGAGTTTGGCGTAGTCGTCCCAGATCGCTCCGATGAAGACGCCGACGGGTGCCTCCCGCAGCGCGGCGGGAAGGATGCCCGCGTTCTCCAGCGACTCCCAGCCCAGTTCGAGGACGAGTCGCTGCTGCGGGTCCATGGCCGTCGCCTCGCGCGGCGAGATGCCGAAGAACTCGGGTTCGAAGGCGTCGACCCGGTCCAGGAACCCGGCCGCCCGCGCGTCGGCTCCGGCCAGCCATCCGGGACGGCCTTCCGGGGCGGGGCCCACGGCGCTGTCGCCGTCGGACAGCATCCGCCAGAAGGCGTCGGGGTTCTCGGCGCCGGGAAAGCGGCAGGCGAGTCCCACCACGGCGATGGCGTCGGCCGGCACCGAAGACTCCTCCGGACGACCGGTTCCGGGACGGATGACCATGTTCTTCGCTCTCCCTGTCGGCGAAACGGCATGCGACGGGTCGGCCCGTCGCCTGCGGACGTGCGTGGGTGGTCCGCGGATGTGGATGGGATGGGATGGTCCGCGGATACGCGGGGGTGGTCGGCGGACGTGCGGGCGGCGGCGCGGGCGGGGTGCGAGGAGGACACCTCAGGAGGCCACTCGCACCACGCCCGCGCGGGGGTCCCGGTGGGGGCGTTACGCGTACGTGCAGAAGCCCGGTGAGATGCTTTACGCGTACGTGTAGAAGCCGCGGCCGGACTTCTTGCCCAGCAGCCCCGCCTCGACCATGCGCAACAGCAGCCCGGGCGGTGCGTACAGCGGTTCCTTGGACTCCTCGAACATCGCCTGCGCGATCGAGACCGTGGTGTCCAGACCGATCAGATCGGCGAGTTGCAGGGGGCCCAGCGGATGGGAGCAGCCCAGGGTCATCCCCCGGTCGACCACCTCCGCCGTCGCGAGCCCGGAGTCCACCATGCGGATCGCGGACAACAGGTAGGGGAACAGCAGGGCGTTGACGACGAATCCCGCACGGTCCGGCGACTTGATGGCCTGCTTGCCGAGCCGGGTCACCACGAAGTCCTCGGTGGCCATGCTCACCTGAGGATCCGTCAGGATGGAGTCGACGATCTCGACCAGGGGCAGCACGGGCGCCGGGTTGAAGAAGTGGATCCCGACGACACGCTCGGGGCGGCTGGTGGCCTGCGCGAGCCGCGCGACGGAGAGCGAGGAGGTGTTCGAGGCGAAGATCGCCCCAGGCGTCTGGACGATCTTGTCGAGCGAGGCGAACAGGTCGAGCTTGAGCGCCTCGTCCTCCTTCACCGCCTCGATCACCAGATGACGGTCGCTCAGCTCGCCGAGGTCACGGGTGTAGGTGATCCGCCGCAGCGCCTCGCCGTGCTGTTCCCGGGTGATCTTCCCCTTGCCCAGGGCCCGGTCCAGCGAACGGGCCACCCGCGCGGGACCCGTCTCCAGCGATCTGTCCGAGGAGACCGCGACCCGCACCTCGCACCCGGCCTTCGCGCACAACTCCGCGATCCCGGCGCCCATGATGCCGCTGCCGACGATCCCCACCCGCTCGATGGGCTCGACGATTCCGGTGGCCGTCATGCGGTCACCCCCCAGCGCAGCAGCGAGGCACCGATGGACATGCCCCCGCCGAACCCGGCGAGCAGCACGAGGTCCCCCGGGGCGAGCGCGCCCGAGCGGTTCGCCTCGTCGAGCGCGACCGGGACCGAGGCGCTGCCGACGTTGCCGTACTTCTGCAGCGTCCGGTGGGTGACCGCACCGGTCAGTCCGGCCAGTTCGACGACCTCGCCGAGCATCACGCCGTTGGCCTGGTGCGGTACGAAGTGGTCCACCCGGTCCGTTGCGACGCCGATCCGGTCGGCGAGCGCGGTCAGGGCCGGCGGCACGTGCTCGCTGACGAAGTCGCGCACTCCGCGGCCGTTCATCCGGAAGTAGTGGCCGCCGTCGGCGAGGGTGCTCGCCGAGGTCGGGTTCCTGCTGCCGCCCGCCTCGACCCGGATCAGGTCGTGCGCGTCACCGCGGCTGACGAGGTCGGTGCCGAGGATGCCGTACGGCTCGTCGACGGGCCCCACGACGGCGGCGCCGGCACCGTCGGCGAACAGCACGGCCGTGCGCCGGTCGCCGAAGTCCAGGATCCGCGAGTAGAGGTCGGCCCCGATGACGAGCGCGTGGCCAGCGGGACGGTTGCGGACCAGCCCGCGGGCCACCTCCAGGGCGTAGACGAAGCCGCTGCACACGACGTTGACGTCGAGACAGGCCGCCTGGAAGGCGCCCAGCGCGTCCTGCACCAGGTACGACGTGGGCGGCTGCGGGAAGTCCCCGGTCGAGGTCGACACGATCAGGTAGTCGATCCGGTCCGCGGTCAGTCCGGCCTGCTCCAGAGCCCGGTTCGCGGCATGGACCGCGAGGTCCGAGGTGGCCTCGTCGGGAGCCGCGTAGCGGCGCGACACGATCTGCGTCTTGCGCTCGATCCAGTCGGCGGTCACACCGACACGGTCGGCGACCTCCTCGTTGCTCACTTCTTCCTTGGGCAGATAGGAGCCGGTCGCAATGATGCCGGTTCGTTTTCCTGTCACGTCACGCAGCCCTTTCCTGGGACTTCGCACGTACGGACGGTGCGTCACGGCCGACGGCGCGCAGCGGATTCAGCCGCTCGACGCCCAGGGCGGACCGCGTCTCGGGGTCGGTGACGCCGAGGCCCTCCTCCGGGGCCAGGCACAGGACGCCGACCTTTCCGATGTGCTTGTTCTGCTGGACTAGCCTGGCGGCCTCGGCAACCTCGGCCAGCGGAAACACTTCTGAGAGGACAGGGGAGAGCCGACCGAGCCGGACCAGCCGATTGCATTCCCACTGTTCCTGGAGATTCGCGGCGTGGCTGCCCACGATGCGTTTGAGATTCATCCAGAGATAGCGGTTGTCGAACTGGTGCTGATAACCCGTGCTCGAACCACAGGTGACCACGGTTCCACCGCGCCGCACCACGAATACGGAAATACCGAACGTGGCCTGTCCGATGAAATCGAAGACCACATGTGGATCCTCGCCCACCGCGGCTCTGATGGCCCGGCCGAGCCGCTTTCCCATTTCTATGGTGCGTTCCGGCGTGAGAGCGTCGTCGCCCCCCAGGCCGATCTCGTTACGGTTGATCACGACATCACAGCCGAGAGAGCGCAGGATGTCGGCCTTCGCCTCCGAGCTGACCACGCCGACGGGTATTCCGCCCGCGTTCTTGACCAGTTGTACGGCGAATGCGCCGAGACCACCGGTCGCCCCCCAGATGAGGACGACGTCGCCCTGTTTGATGCGGGCTCCGTTGTCACTGACGAGCATGCGGTAGGAGGTGGCGGCGGTGAGCAGGACACCCGCGGACTCCTCCCAGGTCAGATGGGCGGGCTTGGCGAGGAGTTGGCTCGCTCGGACCACGGAGTAGTGGGCCAGGCCGCCGAAGTTGGTCTCGTACCCCCAGATGCGCTGGCCGGAGCCGAGCATGCCGTCGGCGTGCGTGGCCGGCTCCTGGTCGTCCACCTGGACACAGCTCACCACGACGTGGTCGCCGGGACGCCAGCGCCGCACCCCGGCACCGACCCGCACCACGATCCCGGAGGCGTCGGAGCCCAGGACGTGGTGGGGCAGGTCGTGACGTGTCGCGTAGCCGCCCTCGCGGCCCAGCCGCTTCAGGAAGTCGAAGGTGGGAACCGGCTGGAACGTGGCCGACCACACCGTGTTGTAGTTGATCGAACTCGCCATCACAGCGACCACGACCTCATCCGGCGCGAGAGCGGGCATGGGGACGTGATCCACGTGGAGGGATTTCCGTACGTCCCGGTCGGATACGCCGTCGAACATGTGCAGGTCTTCGGTTCGCAGATGCGCGGCGAGATAGCTTTCGGGGAGATCGAACTCCTCGATTTTCTCCGCGTCGACCCCTGCCCGGAGCGCTTCGGTCAACGCATCCATGCCAACCCCTTCCGTTGGGTGCCGCAACGCCGGATACGTTACGCATGCGGGCACGGCGGGCCGTACCCTTAGCCGCCCCCTATACGGGACCCCGCAGGGGTGGGGGACGGGCTTCGATAGGGGTTTTTGTAAATCGGAAGTTACGCGGGTGGATACCTGTCGATGAGTGTGCCGGTCTTCCCATTGCGACGGGTTCTGTGATGGCGCTCACACCCCTATTCCGGGTCGGGGCGGACCCGGAGCGAGGCTCGGCCGCGCAAGGATAGGAGCCCATGGACCTGCTGAGCACGCTGGTGGGCAAGGTGCGTCAACCTGAAGGCTCGGCTCGTCGACCGGCATCCTCTAGTACACCTGGCTCAAGCCCGAGCAGGCCTCCCAGGCGGCGGGCCTCGACGGTGCCGACGTGGAGTGGTACATCGCCCCCGCCAACGACACGCCCCTGCGCCGTACCGACAGGGCGGGGCGTCGTTGCCACTGGATCCTGGAGATCCATCTCGTCGACGGTGAGCGGGAGTTCGGCGGCTTCTACGAGGAACTGCTCACGCTCTGACCGCGTTTCAGGTCCGGTCGATGTGCACGTTCGTCGACTTCACGCGGGCGGTGGCCTCCACGCCGACCTCCAGGCCGAGTTCCTCCACGGCCTCCCGGGTCAGGAGGGACACCAGCCGGTGCGGCCCCGCCTGGATCTCGACCTGGGCCGCGACGTCGCCGAGCTTGACGGCGGTGACGATGCCGGGGAAGGCGTTGCGGGCGGAGGTGTGGGAGGTCTCCTCGTCACCGCCGTCGCCTTTGGCGAGTTCCACGGAGAAGGCGGCCAGGTCCTTCCCGTCGATGAGGCGCCGCCCGCCCTCGTCCCGGTGCGTGGGAACCCGCCCGGCGTCCGCCCACCGCCGCGCGGTGTCGGGACTCACGCCGAGCAGCCGTGCGGCCTGGCCGATCGTGTAGGACTGCATGGCCGCCAAGATAGGCGATCCACGGCGACGGGACGCACGTCAGGCCACAGGCTCCGCATATCGCGGGGCAGCGGGCGGCGGTGCGGAAGTTTTGCCGGAACGGCAACAGCGCTGGCCCCACCGGGACCCGAGGGGTGACGGTGGGCCCGTGACTCACGACAACGCGGGATCGACCGTGTCCAGGACCCCCTGCCCGCCGACGGATACGTCGGGGACCCCGGGGTGCGGGCGGAGTGGGACAACCGCTACGCCGACCGGCCACAGCTGTGGAGCGGCCGCCCCAACGGCGCGCTGGTGGCCGAGGTCGCCGGGCTCACGCCCGGGCGGGTGCTCGACGTCGGCTGCGGCGAGGGCGCCGACGCCGTCTGGCTCGCGCGCGGCGGCTGGGACGTGACCGCCCTCGAGGTCTCGGGCGTGGCGCTGGAGCGGGCCGCGGGGCACGCGCGTGACGCCGGCGTCACCGTGCGCTGGATCCACGCCGAACTGACGGAGGCGCAGCTCGTGCCGGGCTCCTTCGACCTGGTCTCCGCGCAGTACCCGGCCCTGCTGCGCACCCCCGACGCGGCGGCCGAGCGGGCGCTGCTCGCGGCCGTCGCCCCCGGTGGCGTCCTGCTGGTCGTGCACCACGCGGGGATGGACACCCAGCACCCGCACGACAGCGAGTTCGACCCGGCCGACTACGTCTGGCCCGCGATGGTCGCCGCGCTGTTCGACGACGACTGGGAGGTGGAGGTGGACGAGCAGCGGCCCCGGCCGGCCCCCGAGGGAGGCGCCGGCGCGCACCACGCCGACGACGTGGTGCTGCGGGCCCGCCGACTGCGCTGAAGGTCCCCTCGGGCGGTGTGACGGGCACGGTGACTTCTCTCACGCCTGCCCTGGCAGAAGGCGCTTGCCCCTGACGTCAACGTCAGGTTCTAGCGTTCCGGGCATGGACATCAACAACTCAGTCGCCCTTGTCACCGGAGCCAACCGCGGTCTGGGCCGCGCCTTCGCCCAGCGCCTGCTCGAACGCGGCGCCCGCAAGGTCTACGCGACGGCCCGCAGGCCGGAGACCGTGGACCTGCCCGGGGTCGAGGTGCTGCCCCTCGACATCGCCGATCCCGCGTCCGTGCGGGCCGCGGCCGAGGCCGCCCGGGACGTCTCGCTGCTCATCAACAACGCGGGAATCAGTACGGGTACCGACCTGGTGACCGGCTCGCTGGACGCGGTACGGCACGAGCTGGAGACCAACATGTTCGGCCACCTGGGCATGATCCGGGAGTTCGCGCCGACGCTCGCCGACAACGGCGGGGGCGCGATCGTCAACGTCCTCTCCGCGATGTCGTGGTTCGGGGGCAAGGGCGCCAACGCCTACCACCTGACCAAGGCCGCCGCCTGGGCCATGACCAACGGCGTCCGCCTGGAACTCGCCGACCAGGGCACGCTCGTGACGGCGGTGCACCTCGGCCTGGCCGACACCGACATGGCCGCGGGCTGGCCCGTGGACAAGCTCGCGCCGGCGGACCTGGCCGACGCGGCGCTCGACGGTGTCGAGGCCGGGTCCGCCGAGGTCCTCGCCGACCAGTGGAGCCGGGACGTCAAGTCCCGGCTGCCGCTGACACCGGAAGAGTTCAACGCCGCGATGGAACGCGCCCTGGCGGCGCTGACAGCGGCCTGACGGCAGCGCTGACGGCAGTGTTGCCGGCGGCCTGAGGATCGTTCCGCCGCCCTGGCACCGGCCGGCGAGAGCCGCTCGCACCGCGGCAGCCGCCGGACACCAGGACGTCCGCTTCGCCTCTCAGATGTCCCGGAAGAGACCAGCCAGGGCCGTGACCTGCCGCGACGGGCGGTCGCGAGTCGCTGACCTGCGTGAATGACCTTTCGACTGTTTCCCGCTCGTACTCGTCGATGCAGTCGGAAGTCCCAGAGAGGTCCCAGGGAACTCCCACGGCCCCTCGCCGCTCTTCGGCTCTCTACCCGGCTGGAGCTGGTACCGGAGGGCGCGTGGGAGCCGACGGGCTTCAGCGAGGAGGTCTGGCTGGAGCGGTCGGCGGTGGTCGCGTGAGCAACGAGGCACCCCGCGCAGGCCGCGGCCGTGCCCGACGGCTACTACGAGCGGACCCGTCTCCGGGCCGCCTCTGCGGCGGCCCGGGTTTCATCTCTCGCCGAGAACGACCCGGCGTGGAAGCCGGTGTGCGAAATGCCCTCGGTACTGTCGACACTACTCCGCGCTCCGCCGCGACGCGGAGGAGTGGCCGCCTAGATGTGGAGCAGTCTCTGGGTGATCTCCCGGTACTGCCTCAGCGCGTGCCGAAGTTCTTCGGACTGTGCGTCGGGGTTCTGGCCCTGCCAGCCGGAGCGCAGGAGACGCCGTCGTTCCGCGAGGGCGTTCACGAGCTGTGCGGTGGCTTCGTCGTAGGCGCTCTCGGCCTCTTCCAGTGCTTCGCGCGGGGTGTCGGCGAAGGTGTTGAGGGCGTGCCGGAGGCGATCGGCGATCTTGTCCTGTGCGTCCGACGGGAGCAGCGGCTCCGGGCTCGGGCTGCGGCGTCCGGCCGGGCCCGGAGTCTGGCCGGCGGCCTGCCGGGCGCGTGTCTGGTCGTACATCATCGGGGGCCACTTCCGTTCCGCCTGAAGGCGTTTTTGGTCTTCTCCACCGCCTGTTTCAGGCTTCCGGAGACGCGGTCGTTCCTGCCTCGGCGTTGCAGTCGCCCGTTGCGGGTAACCCGGCCGAGCTCGTGCGTGATCCTGCCCTTCATCGTCTGCGCCTGGTTCCTGATGCTCCGTGCAACGGTCATGGCCGCCTCGCTGTTGTCCGGAGGTGCATGGCCCGACACCGTGCGGCCTTTCCGCGTCCGGCGACGGTCCGTGTGACGCGGTCGCCACGCGATCTGGGCCTCGTCACGGCCGGGGCGGCGCATATGGCCGCATCGACGCGGTCAGCCGGTCGGGCCGGCCGGTGTCGGCGTCGGCCGATGTGGAGGGGGCACCGACCAGTTCCGCCGTCAGGAGAGCGGTCGCGGTCGGCTGCGGGGCGGTGCTCGCGCTCGCCGCGGTCATCAGTCGGGCGGCCGATGGGGCGCTGACCTCCGGGGGTATCACCAGCAGGTCCCAACGGCCCGACGTTCCGGACAGCAGCAGGATCTTGTGCGGGTCCAGCTCGGTGGTGAACCAACCGACCTTCACCACATGGCCGTTGACGAATATCCGTTGCGGGATGACGGGCCAGTGGCGGGGGTTGACGGCGATACGGGTGATCCGCCCCCACAGCGGGTCCAGGACGTCGGCCAGCGCCGGCAGTTCGTCGCTCAGGTCACGGGAGCGGGGCCACCAGGCGCCGTCCAGCTCGACCTGCCCCGGGGAGGCGCCCACGGATTTGAGGGCAAGGCGTGCGGACGGGGCCCTGAAGGGCACGGCGCGCGCCGAAGGATGGTCGGTGATCGCGGACATCGCGCGAACCCGTCTCCGAACCCCTGCGCGTGCGCAGTTGTCCGGTGCCGTTATTCACCAGGAACGACACCGGTATCGGGGCCGGTGCGCGAAGTGCTCCCGATGGGTTCACCCTACTCCCCGAAGCCGCCGAACGGACCGCTCCCGGAGATCCCCTCACTTCCGGCGGCCGTCCTGGCCCGAGGAGCGGCTGGTCTCCAGCCAGGACCGCGCCGGTTCTGCCGCGCTGGTGGTGTCCACAGTGAGCTCGAGGCGGGTCCCTCCCTTGGTGTCCGCGGGATAGCTGCGCTGTTCTGTGGCGGCGAAGCAGTGACGGAGAACCTCCGCGACCCGACGGGCTACCTCGGGGGAGGCGGCGACGATACGTACGTCGGCGTGTCCGTCGGGCGGAGTTTCCTGGGGCTGCATGACGACCGTTCCCTCTTGGGCATGGATCCGTGAACTGGATCTTTCACCCTACTCCGGCGCGTGTGACCAGCGGGCTTTCCGACTGCTGCGGGCTGCGGAGTACCGTGAAACGAGGAAGTCACTCCGTGTTCCTCACAGACAGGTGGGTGTCATGTCCGACTCCGGCTCCCCGCGTGTGACCAGGCTTCTGCCGGACGCCGTCCACCAGGCGGTGAAGCCGGGGACGGCTGTCGTACGGCTACAGACCACGCATGACCGGCGGGGCGTCCTCGACGGGGCGTGGTGGCCGTGCTCCCGTGATATCGCAGCCGAACTTCCCGCCCTGATCTCCGCACTGACCGAGTACCTGGGGCCGCTCACGCGGGTCGGCCTGGACGCCGGAGCCTGGGACGCGCTGCCGACGCGACTGCTCGTCGACGACCGCGTCGTCCATATCGACTCCTTCCCGGTCGGCGACGACACCGTCCTCGTCACCAGGGGGGAACAGGACTACTTCTCCCTCCTCGTCATCCCGCCGCATGCGACCCCCGAGGCGGCACGCGCTGCGATGGCAGAAGCCGTCCGGGCCGACAACATCACGCAAGCCGAACAGATCCTTGTCAACACCGGTACCGACCGGGTAGCGCCGAAGACGTGACTCCGGTCAGCCGAGGCGGCCGTCGTGTCATCCCGGTGCCGGCTCCGGGATGACAGTGCCGTCGAAGGCGCCCGGGGATTGTCGGCGCACACCGGTGGGTGCCGGACGGATCCGATTCGCGTCCGTGACGTGCTCGTGGGACCGGGTGCCACCCGGTCCCACGATTGAAGGAGGCGACTCACAGTTCAGCCAACCGTGAGGCCCACAGTCCGGGTTCCGCGAACCGGCACCTGCAAACAGACTCAGGGCAATCCAGCTGCCTGCCATCGTGGCCCGGTCTGCCGCGAGCCGCCGACGGACGCACCATGTGACCACCGGCAACGGGCGCATCCCGGTGAGAGACATGGTCACCTCGCCCGGCTGCACGCGCTCGCGCGACCATCGTCAGTCGCACGAGCACGCCGGCCCGTGGCTCTGTTCCGAACCGCGAACTCGATGCCCGGGTTCCACGGTTTCGGCGTCCCAGACCCGCTGCCCTCGGCGGCGAGGAGACGCACGCCTGCGGTAACTGCACGACGGGTCAGCAAGAGGACGTTCGAATCCTGGGGTCAGGGGCAGGCGCCCCCTGGCGGACCGGAGCCGCCTCCCGCGGGGGAGCCGATTGCGGCCCCGGCCCCGCTCGCGTTGGCGGGAGGGCGGTGTCCGCGCACAGGGTGACCGCCGTCTTCACCGACCCAGGGCAGTGGTCGTCCCCTTCACCTGTGCCAGTTGTCCGGCTGGTGCACTCGCCCGTCGACAAACTGGTCCGTACAGCATCGGCCTCTCTGCCCGCGCTGGGCAGCCCAGTCCGCACCGGACCGCTCGCCGCACGGGCTTGACCCCCGCCGGGACCCACGAAATCAACATCGAGGTCTCGTCACCGCTCTTCTCGAGCCTGACCGTCCGCCCCGGCCGCCATGAGCCGTTCCGCGGCCTCCTCGGTCGCATTCGGTGGCACGACCATCAGGTCCCAGCGCCCCTGGCCGGGCGCGAGAAGGACGATGGTGTGCGCGGCGGATGCTGTGAGGGTCCTGTGCAGCCGTACGACCTGGTTGGAGACGAGCATCCGGCCGGGCACCGCGGACCAGGTCGCCCCGTTGACCGTGACGCTGGTGATATGGCCCCACGCGCGCGGCAACCCGGCGAGCAGTCGGGGGAGTTCGGCGAGCAGGTCGTACGAACGAGGCCACCACGCTCCATCGATGGGGCGGGGCATGGCGCCGCGCGGTGCCAGGCGCAGGCGCAGGAGGGGATGGGAGGGAAGCGGGGGTTGTAGTGCGGTGGTCATGAGATCTCCTGCCAACTGCCGTACATGGATGAATGGTTGATGTCAGGCGCGGCGGGGGGCGGCGCGGGCCGGACTCGGCCGACGGGTCGAGCCGGCCGCGGTCGACGCCGCTGGTGGGCCGGCGCCGAACGAGAGCAGGGCAGGGCGACGAGGCAGAGCGCCGGGAAGGGGGACGTCCTGTTGTAGACCTGGGGCAGCGGGACGGTGTCCGACGGTGTGACCGTCACGGACCTTGTCGGACTGAGCGGCATACGTGACTCCTCGGCCTGTATGCGGATGGCGCGGCCGGGCTCACGGGCTGCCCTGTGAGGACGGGTGGCGTGCTGCGGAAGGAAGGTGGGCCCGGTGGACCCGAACACGAGGCGTCGGTCCGGGACGGGCCGGTCTCAGCTCCGGCACACGGCCTGTCCTCGTCCTCTCCACCGTACTCCCGCCCGTGTCACAACCGTGTCGGTTCGCAAGCTGCATCGCGTTGCTACGGGCTGGCACCGGGTTGACCGGCTTGCACGACTGGGGGCCATGCCGCTCCACGAATCCGGCACGACGCACAGGAAGCAGGAAGCAGGAAGCAGGAAGCAGGAAGCAGGAAGCAGGAAGCGGCACGATGGTGAACGACCAGATACCGCGGCGTCACAGGATGCCTAGCCCCGGATCTGGCGGGGCACCGCACGTACCGACGCTACGGCCGCGACTCCGCCCGGGGCTCCTCGCGAGCGGGCGCGAGGGGCAGCGCCGCCACCGACGCGATCTTCGCGTGCCGCGGCCGGTCGACAGAAGCCCTGGAGCGCGCCCCGTAGCCCACCGCAGGCCCAAAGTCCCAGAGATGCCGCCGCACCCCTCCCTGACCCGCTAAGCCAGGTCAGACGGGGTGCGGCGGCATCCTCGTATCAAATGTCCCGGAAGATCTCGATCTGCGCCCCCACCGAGTTCAGCCGCTCCGCCAGATCCTCGTACCCCCGGTTGATGACGTACACGTTGCGCAGCACCGACGTGCCGTCCGCCGCCATCATCGCCAGCAGGACGACCACGGCGGGGCGCAGGGCCGGTGGGCACATCATCTCGGCGGCGCGCCAGCGGGTCGGGCCTTCCACCAACACCCGGTGCGGGTCCAGGAGTTGGAGCCTGCCGCCGAGCCTGTTCAGGTCCGTCAGATAGATCGCGCGGTTGTCGTACACCCAGTCGTGGATGAGGGTCTGGCCCTGCGCGACCGCCGCGATCGCCGCGAAGAACGGGACGTTGTCGATGTTCAGGCCCGGGAACGGCATCGGGTGGATCTTGTCGATGGGGGCTTCGAGCTTGCTGGGTCGGACCGTGAGGTCGACCAGGCGGGTGCGGCCGTTGTCGGCGAAGTACTCCGGTGTGCGGTCGTGGTCGAGGCCCATCTCCTCCAGGACCGCGAGCTCGATCTCCAGGAACTCGATCGGCACCCGGCGCACCGTCAGCTCCGACTCCGTGACCACCGCGGCGGCCAGCAGGCTCATCGCCTCGACCGGGTCCTCGGAGGGGGAGTAGTCCACGTCCACGTCGATGCGCGGCACGCCGTGCACGGTGAGCGTGGTGGTGCCGATGCCCTCGACCCGGACGCCCAGGGCCTCCAGGAAGAAGCACAGGTCCTGGACCATGTAGTTGGAGGAGGCGTTGCGGATGACGGTGACGCCGTCGTGGCGGGCGGCCGCGAGCAGCGCGTTCTCCGTCACGGTGTCGCCGCGCTCGGTCAGCACGATCGGCCGGTCGGGGCGGACCGCCCGATCGACCCGGGCGTGGTACTGCCCCTCGGTCGCCGCGACCTCCAGACCGAACCGTCGCAGCGCGATCATGTGCGGCTCGATGGTCCGGGTGCCGAGGTCGCAGCCGCCGGCGTACGGCAGCTTGAAGCGGTCCATGCGGTGCAGCAGCGGGCCGAGGAACATGATGATCGAGCGCGTGCGTACGGCCGCGTCGGCGTCGATCGCCGCCATGTTCAGCTCGGCGGGTGGGACCAGCTCCAGGTCGACGCCGTCGTTGATCCAGCGGGTGCGCACCCCGATGGAGCCCAGCACCTCCAGCAGCCGGTAGACCTCCTCGATGCGGGCGACCCTGCGCAGCACCGTGCGCCCCTTGTTGAGGAGCGAGGCGCAGAGCAGGGCCACGCACGCGTTCTTGCTCGTCTTGACGTCGATCGCGCCGGAGAGCCGACGGCCGCCGACCACCCGCAAATGCATCGGACCCGCGTAGCCCAGAGAGACGATTTCGCTGTCCAGTGCTTCACCGATACGGGCGATCATCTCAAGGCTGATGTTCTGGTTGCCGCGCTCGATGCGATTGACGGCGCTCTGACTGGTGCCGAGCGCCTCCGCGAGCTGCGACTGTGTCCAGCCCCGGTGCTGCCGGGCGTCACGGATGAGCTTGCCGATACGTACGAGGTAGTCGTCTGCCATGAGGTTGAGGCTATCTCAGATATGAGATGCCGCATTCCGGGAGGTCCGTTCGGGTGAGAGACCCGCACGGACCTGAGGAAACGTCAGTGGCGCTTTGCGGTACGGGTCCGTCGCCACCCGAAAGGTCCGGGCAGATCCACCGATGTCGTACGACGTCCCGTGCTGCTGTGGGTGTGCTTGGGGCCGTGGCTGCCGCCGCCGGTCGTGATGGACCAGGAGCGCCGGTTGATGTTCAGCCGTACGCCGGGAAGGATCCGGAAACTCTTGCGGAACGTGAGCGGCATGGGGGCCTCCCGTCGAAGGTAGGTCGCGTGCTGTCGTCCTCCTTCGCCTACCCCGGCCGGGCCGAGTGATGGGTGCCTGGTTTCGCACCGCCCCGCTGTCGTGGGCGAGTTGACCCCGTCACCCCTTGCGGCGCGGTGGGCGCCAGATCATGATCCGGGTGGCCGGGAGGTGTTCCGCGAAGCGGCCGTCCGGCGAGATCCGGCGCAGCAGGGCACGCAGGTCCTCTTCGAACTCCGCCCGCCGGCCGCCGAACAGGTGGGGGGCGGAGTCGGAGCGGGAGAACGTCCACGCCACCAGGTCGTCCGGGGTGCGCTCGACCACCTGTCCGGCCGGCACGACATGCTCCTCGTAGCCCTCGAACCCGGCCCGCTCCAGGACCAGGTCCTCCCGTCCCGGCGTGCCGTTGACGAGCCTGCCCTGACCCGCGCGGCGCACCGGGCCCAGACGGTCGCACACCAACGCGCCGATCTCTGCGTACGGGGAGGCGGGCCACGGCAGGGGAGTGGTCGCGGCCGGCTCGTCCTTGTCGTCACTGACGTGGACGAACGCCCCTCCCGGTTCCAGCATGTCCCGCACGGTCGCGGCGACCCGGTCCCGGTCGGTCCAGTGGAAGGACTGCGCGAACACGACGGTCCGGAACGTCCCCAGCCCGGCCGGCAGGTCCTCGGCGCGGCCGGACACCCAGCGCGCGTTGCCGACCCCGCGCCGCCCGGCCTGCCGCTCCGCCTCGGCTAGCATGTCCGCGTCGGGGTCGAGGCCGACCGCCTCGGTGAAGTACTGCGCCAGCGCGAGCAGCACGGTCCCGGGCCCGCAGCCCACGTCGAGAAGCCTGCCCCGGCCGTCCAGTCCGAGGGTCCTCGCCACCGTTTCGGCGAGGCCCGGGGCGTACGGCAGCCGGCCGCGCTCGTAGTGGGCCGCGCTTCCCTGGAAGAGGGTCCGGTCCCATTCCCATCCGTCAGGCATGCGATGTCCCATCCGTCCGGCGTGCGGTTCAGGACATCACAGCGGGGCCGGGCATGACCATCCCGGCCTCATGTACTAGAGTTATCTCGACATCGAGATATCTGCCGAGGCGTACCGCGGCACCACGTGTCCGCCGAGCCTGAAGGTAAGGCCTACCTAACTTAGCCTTACCTTAGCGGATCGGCCAAGACGGCGTGGCGGCAGGATGCGGTGGTAAGCGCACAAAAATGAAGGAGACTGTCGTGTCGGCGAACAGCTTCGACGCCCGCGCCACGCTGAGCGTGGGCGACGAGTCGTACGAGATCTTCCGGCTGGACAAGGTGGAGGGCTCGGCCCGCCTGCCGTACAGCCTCAAGGTTCTCCTGGAGAACCTGCTCCGTACCGAGGACGGCGCGAACATCACCGCCGACCACATCCGCGCCCTCGGCAGCTGGGACTCCCAGGCCCAGCCGTCGCAGGAGATCCAGTTCACGCCGGCCCGCGTGATCATGCAGGACTTCACCGGCGTGCCCTGTGTCGTCGACCTCGCCACCATGCGTGAGGCCGTGAAGGAGCTCGGCGGCGACCCCGCGAAGGTCAACCCGCTCTCCCCGGCCGAGCTGGTCATCGACCACTCCGTCATCGCGGACAAGTTCGGCACCCACGACGCGTTCGCGCAGAACGTCGAGCTGGAGTACGGCCGCAACCGCGAGCGCTACCAGTTCCTGCGCTGGGGCCAGACCGCGTTCGACGACTTCAAGGTCGTCCCGCCGGGCACCGGCATCGTCCACCAGGTGAACATCGAGCACCTGGCCCGCACGGTCATGGTCCGCAACGGGCAGGCGTACCCCGACACCCTCGTCGGCACCGACTCGCACACCACCATGGTCAACGGCCTCGGTGTGCTGGGCTGGGGCGTCGGCGGCATCGAGGCCGAGGCCGCGATGCTCGGCCAGCCGGTCTCCATGCTCATCCCGCGTGTCGTCGGCTTCAAGCTGACCGGTGAGCTCAAGCCCGGCACCACCGCCACCGACCTCGTGCTGACCATCACCGAGATGCTCCGCAAGCACGGCGTCGTCGGCAAGTTCGTCGAGTTCTACGGCGAGGGCGTCGCCGCCACCTCGCTCGCGAACCGCGCCACCATCGGCAACATGTCGCCGGAGTTCGGCTCGACCGCCGCGATCTTCCCGATCGACGACGAGACCATCAAGTACCTCAAGCTCACCGGCCGCTCCGAGCAGCAGCTCGCGCTCGTCGAGGCGTACGCCAAGGAGCAGGGCCTCTGGCTGGACCCGAAGGCCGAGCCCGACTTCTCCGAGAAGCTGGAGCTCGACCTCTCCACGGTCGTCCCCTCCATCGCCGGCCCGAAGCGCCCGCAGGACCGCATCGTCCTCGCGAACGCCGCCGAGCAGTTCAAGCAGGACGTCCGCAACTACGTCGACGACGTCGACGAGTCCGGCAAGGAGTCCTTCCCGGCCTCCGACGCCCCGGCGGTCGCCCCGAACGGCGCCCCGTCCAACCCGGTCACCGTGACCGCCCCCGACGGTTCGACGTACGAGATCGACCACGGCGCGGTGACGGTCGCGGCCATCACCTCCTGCACCAACACCTCCAACCCGTACGTCATGGTCGCCGCCGCGCTGGTGGCCAAGAAGGCGGTCGAGAAGGGCCTGACCCGCAAGCCGTGGGTCAAGACCACCCTCGCCCCGGGTTCCAAGGTCGTCACCGACTACTTCGACAAGGCGGGCCTCACCCCCTACCTCGACAAGGTCGGCTTCAACCTCGTCGGCTACGGCTGCACCACCTGCATCGGCAACTCCGGCCCGCTGCCGGAGGAGGTCTCCAAGGCCGTCAACGACCACGACCTCGCGGTCACGTCGGTCCTCTCCGGCAACCGGAACTTCGAGGGCCGTATCAACCCCGACGTCAAGATGAACTACCTGGCGTCCCCGCCGCTGGTCGTCGCGTACGCCCTCGCCGGCTCCATGAAGGTGGACATCACCAAGGACGCCCTGGGCACCGACCAGGACGGCAACCCGGTCTTCCTCAAGGACATCTGGCCCTCCGAGGCCGAGGTCAACGACGTCGTGGCGAACGCCATCGGCGAGGACATGTTCAACAAGTCCTACGCCGACGTCTTCGCCGGTGACGCCCAGTGGCAGGCGCTGCCGATCCCGACCGGCAACACCTTCGAGTGGGACGCCGAGTCGACCTACGTCCGCAAGCCCCCGTACTTCGAGGGCATGACGATGGAGACCACCCCGGTCTCCGACATCACGGGCGCCCGGGTCCTGGCCAAGCTGGGCGACTCGGTGACGACCGACCACATCTCGCCCGCCGGTGCCATCAAGGCCGACACCCCGGCCGGCAAGTACCTCACCGAGCACGGTGTGGAGCGTCGTGACTTCAACTCCTACGGCTCCCGCCGAGGCAACCACGAGGTCATGATCCGCGGCACGTTCGCCAACATCCGCCTGCGCAACCAGATCGCGCCGGGCACCGAGGGCGGCTACACCCGCGACTTCACGAAGGACGACGCCCCGGTGTCGTTCATCTACGACGCCTCGCGCAACTACATCGAGCAGGGCATCCCGCTGGTCGTCCTGGCCGGCAAGGAGTACGGCTCCGGCTCGTCCCGCGACTGGGCCGCCAAGGGCACCGCGCTCCTCGGCGTCAAGGCCGTCATCGCCGAGTCGTACGAGCGCATCCACCGCTCGAACCTCATCGGCATGGGCGTCCTGCCGCTCCAGTTCCCCGAGGGCCAGTCCGCCGCGACCCTCGGCCTGACCGGCGAGGAGACCTTCTCCTTCACCGGCGTCGAGGAGCTCAACAACGGCACCACGCCGAGCACGGTCAAGGTCACCACCGACACGGGCGTCGAGTTCGACGCGGTCGTCCGCATCGACACCCCCGGTGAGGCGGACTACTACCGCAACGGCGGCATCATGCAGTACGTGCTGCGCAGCCTGATCCGCAAGTAAGGCTCCAGGCAGGCAGGTTGAGGGCCGCGTCCCCGGACACCCGGGACGCGGCCCTTCGCCGTGCGGGCTCACACCCAGCCGCGCTGTGCCGCCCCCTCCAGGGCAGGTCGCCTAGCCGCCGATCAGCCTGGGTGCCGAGTCACAGCCCGCTCAAGGGAAACCAGTGGCCGATGCGTGACAACGCCCCCTTCGGTCACGGCGGTTGCTCCTCCCTCAGGGTGTCAGAGAGCCCCGGTCGTGCCTGGTGGACGGCCGTTTTCCCACGGTTGCGGCTCAGTCGGAACACAGGGTTCCCCCAGACAACCGGGACAGAATCCGGATATGACAGCCACCACCGGACCACGCACCGGCCGCGTGCGGCAGAGCGCGCTGCGCGAGGCGCACCGCCGCGCCCCGCACGCCGTCCTTCTGGACGGCATCCAGGTGCTGCGCCGGCCGCGCTACGAGACTCCCGAGCTGCCCGCCCTCATGCTCACCGCCGGTGGCGCCGACCTCGCCGAGATCCACCTCTCCGGTCCGCGCCGGAAGACCGACCGGGGACGGGCACGGACGATCCACGCCGTACGCGTTCCCGGCTACCCCAACAGGACCGCGGGGGACGGCAGATGACCCGCCGCGCGAGCGCGAGGACGCGTACCCGGTCCCTCCGCGCCCGTCTGCTCGTCCTCGTCAGCGTCACCCTGGTCGTCGTCTGCGCGGTGACGGTCCTGGTCGCCACGCTCTTCCAACGCGCCTATCTGATGGGAGACATGGACGACCGCGTCCGCGCCACCGCCGAACGGGCCCTGGGCGGGGCCTCGTTGCACCCGGAACTCGAGGACGACCTGACCTTCCTGAGGGAAGCGGGACAGCCCGCCGGAATGCTCTCGGCGCGGCTGGACGAGAAGGACGCCGTCGTCTTCGCGGCCGTCGTCGCCCAGGACGCCCCTCCCCAGGCCCTCCGCACCGAGCAGCGCACAGCCCTGGCAGGCCTCCGGGCCGACGGCGCGATGCACACCCGTACCGTGCCCGGTCTCGGCACCTATCGGGTCACCGTCCTCGTGGACGGAGACGTCGGGGTCCTCGCCGGCCTGCCCCTGGACGACGTCCAGGACCTGATCGGCGGACTCGTGCTGATCGAGACAGGGGTCGTCGTGGCCGGGCTGGCCGCCGCCGGCTCCGTTTGCGCGGTGGTCATACGACGACAACTGCGCCCCCTCGGCAGGGTCGCCGCCACCGCAGCCCAGGTGAACCGTGCCCCGCTCGGACCCGGCGAGATCACCGCCCTGACCCGGGTACCCGCACGCGACACCGACCCCGACAGCGAGACCGGCCAGGTCGGCGCCGCGCTCAACCGTCTCCTCGACCAGGTGGAGTCCTCCCTCGCCGAACACCGACGCGGCGAGGAGCACGTGCAGCGCACCGAAGAACGCATGCGGCACAGCGAAGAACGCATGCGGCGCTTCCTGGCCGACGCCGGCCACGAACTCCGTACACCCCTCGCCTCGATCGCCGGATACGCCGAGCTGATGAACCGCGGCACCGCCCGCGTCGAGCCGGTCCTGGCCTGGCGGCGCGTCTCGGCGGAGTCCGCCCGAATGACCGGCCTGGTGGAGGACCTCCTCCTGCTCGCCCGCCTCGACGAGGGCCGGCCCCTGCACTCCGGTGAGGTGGACCTGGCGGCAGTGGTCGCCGAGGCGGTGTGGGAGGCGCGAGCGGCAGCCGACGACCACGACTGGCAGCTCGAACTGAGCCTGGAGGCCCCGGCGTTGGTGACCGGCGACGAGACCCGCCTGCACCAGGTGGTGGCAGGCCTCCTGTCCAACGCACGGATGCACACACCGGCCGGTACGCGAGTGGTCGCCTCGGTGGAGTCCACCGGTACCCGTCGAGTGATCCGGGTCCGCGACGACGGCCCCGGCATCCCCCCGACCCTCCTCCCCACCGTCTTCGACCGCTTCACCCGCGCGGACACCTCCCGCTCACGGGCCGACGCGAGGTCCGGCGGCTCGGGGCTCGGCCTGGCCGTCGCGGCAGCGATCACCGGAGCACACGGAGGCCACATCAGCGTGAAAAGCACCCCGGGCCGAACGGAGTTCACGATCGAACTCCCGGCGGCGCGGAAGGCCGGGGCCGGGGCGGAGGAGCGAGCGGTCCCAGAAAAGCCGACGCCGGTGCAGTGCACTTAGCGGGGCCACTGTGCTCCCCATGAACACCCCTGTGACGCAAGGACCATCGGGGCGGCGACAAAGTCGACCGTGCCACACCACCGCCACGGCCCCCGCAGTCGAGACCCCAGAGGCGCCGCCCCAACTACAGCCTCCACCCCTACCCTGACTCCGTGACCACCCCCGCCCCCCTCCACCGAGCCCTCCACGCCCCCGGCCCCCGCCCCCTCCCCGACACAGCCGCCCGTCTCCTCCGCACCCTCGACGCCCCGCCGCGCCTGGTGGCCCACCTGCGACTGGTCCACGACGTGGCGTACCGGCTCACGGACTGGCTGGCACAACAGCACCCCGCGCTCCCGCTCGACCGCGAGGCGGTCCTGTTCGGCGCCGCCACGCACGACATCGGCAAGACGACGCACGTCGCCGAACTCTCCGGCCCCGGCTCCGCACACGAGAACGCCGGCCAGGACCTCCTCCTCGCCCACGGCATCCCCCCGCACCTGGCCCGCTTCGCCGCCACCCACGCGACCTGGACCCTCCCGGACATCGGCCTCGAGGACCTGCTGGTGAGCGTCGCCGACAAGATCTGGAAGAACAAGCGGGTCCCGGAGCTGGAGGACCTCGTGGTCAGGAGGCTGGCCGAGGCGAGCGGGCGGACGGTGTGGGAGGAGTTCCTGGAGTTCGACGACGCGCTGACGGCCGTAGGGGAAGACGCGGAGGAACGACTCGCCTTCCAGGCGGCTCACCCGGTGTGACCGCCACCGAGCCCCCGGCTCAGAAACCGACCAGCGCCTCGAGATCGACCTCGACGGGGAACGGCAGCTCGGTGACCAGCTTGTCGTGGTGCACCGGGTGGGACGGCGCGGGGAAGTAGGCGAGGGTGTCGGCGTTCAGCCAGTACTCGTGCACCGCGAGCTTCTGGTCCCGGTCCAGTTCGACCCGCCAGTAGTACGGCACCTTGTGCGCGGCGAAGAGCGCCGGCTTGCGCACCCGGTCGTCCTGGCGGGAGGTGGGGGACACGATTTCGACCACCAGGGCGAGCCTCTCGACCGGGACGCACTCGATCGCGAACGGATCCAGTCCTCGAAGGTCGAAGACGATCAGATGGGGCCGTACGACGTTACGGGCGCCGACCACGACAGCCTGACCGCTCACCACTCGATACGCCCCGGTCTCGGTGGTGCTCAGCACGCCCGCCAACCCACCCCGCACATGGTTGTGCCACAGCGCGACTCGCCCGCGCGGCGCGATCACACCGTCGACCAGCTCCCAGTCGAAGGGCAACTCCACCTCCCTGACCTGGTCGAAGTCCCAGCCCTCGACCGGAGTGAGCATCCAGGTCTCCGTGGTGGCCACGCGCGCTCCCATGCACCTCAGTCTGGACGCCGACCACGCGCGCGCGACCCCGTACGGAACAGCGCCCCCCGAACCGGCGACCCCACACCACGCCATTGACCCCACCGCCCCCCGTTTACATCTGCCCCACATCCCGCTACCTTCCGCAGAAGTGGGGTGGGAGCGCTCCCATGCGGACGGACCGGAACCCGCCCGCGTGCACGTCCCCACCCCACCCCAACCCCACACCCGCACGGCCCGTACCTCAAGGAACGGACTGGACTGTCATGATCCTGACAAAGTTATCGAGGGTGACCCGCCCCAGAGCCCTCTTCCTGGTCCTCGTCTCCCTGCTCGCCACCATCCCCGCCCTGAGCCTCGTCCTCACGGCGGGCGGCGAGGCCGAGGCCCACGGCACCCCCATGAAACCCGCCAGCCGCACCTTCCTGTGCTGGCAGGACGCCCTGACCGACACCGGTGAGATCAAACCGGTCAACCCCGCCTGCCGGAACGCCCAGCAGGTCAGCGGCACCACGCCGTTCTACAACTGGTTCTCCGTGCTGCGCTCCGACGGCGCCGGCCGCACCCGCGGTTTCGTCCCGGACGGCCAGCTGTGCAGTGGCGGCAACACCAACTTCACCGGGTTCAACGCCCCGCGCGACGACTGGCCGCTCACCCACCTCACCGCGGGCAGGACCGTCGACTTCTCCTACAACGCCTGGGCCGCGCACCCGGGTTGGTTCTACGTCTATGTCACCAAGGACGGCTTCGACCCGAAGAAGACCCTCACCTGGGACGACATGGAGGCCCAGCCCTTCCTCTCCGTCGACCACCCGCCGCTCAACGGCAGCCCGGGCACGGTCGAGGCCAACTACTCCTGGACGGGGCAGCTTCCGGCGAACAAGTCCGGCCGCCACATCATCTACATGGTCTGGCAGCGCTCGGACAGCGCGGAGACCTTCTACTCCTGCTCCGACGTCGTCTTCGACGGCGGCAACGGCGAGGTCACCGGCATCCACGAGCCCGGCAACCCGACCGAGCCGGTGCCCGGCACCTGCACGGCCACCCGTAAGACCACCGGCAGTTGGAGCGGCGGCTACCAGTCCGAGGTCACCGTCACCAACTCCGGTGACGTGCCGATGCTGGGCTGGATGGTCGACTGGACCCTGCCGAGCGGCCAGAAGGTGGACAGCCTCTGGAACGGCAACGCCACCTACACCGGCCAGGGCGTGATGGTCCACAACGCCAACTGGAACGGCTCGTTGAGTCCGGGGCAGAGCACGACGTTCGGCTACGTCGTGACGGGCTCCGGCGGTGACACGGCCACGAGCCTTCCCTGCCGGGTCGGCTGAGCCACTGTCAGCACGCGCGAGAACCGCTCAGGGCGGACCCGGTGGGGCTGTGCGCCACCGGGTCCGCGAGCCGGGTCGGCACGAGGGGGGTGGGTGGCCGACGCGGATGGTGCATGGCTTGTGACGACGCGACGCGCGACAACGTTGTCGAGTGGTCTGTACAAGACTCTACCGCCTCAACGGACAACGATGTCAAATAAGTTGGGGAGAAGAGGCTGGACCGGCCGGGTGAGACCGTCGCGCGTCCCTTCCGGCGCACGCACCCTTCCGTGATACGCGTGGCGCACGTTACTGTCCCTGCGGCTTGTGCGACCTGTGGTGCGCGACCCGTCCGAAGGAGGAGGGGCCGCGTCATGCGTTTCCGTCCCACGTCCCTGCTGCTGGCGACCGTACTCGCGGTCACCGGAGCCACCCCCGCCCTGAGTGCACCCCCCGGTCTCGTCGACGACCCCACCGCCTACGTCGACCCGCTCATCGGCACGGCGAACGGCGGCAACGTCTTCCCGGGCGCCGTCACCCCGTTCGGCATGTTCTCCTTCAGCCCCGAGAACACCCGCGGCGACGCCACCAGAACCGCCGCGCCCGGGGGTTACCTGTACGACGCCACCCGCATCCGCGGCTTCAGCCTCACGCACATGTCCGGCACGGGCTGCGCGGGCGGCAGCGGCGACATCCCGCTCCTCCCGTTCGCCGGGGAGGTCACCTCGTCCCCGGCGAGCGACACCAAGGACGCGGTGTACGCGGCCGACTTCAGCCACGCCGACGAGACGGCCGAGCCCGGCCACTACAAGGTCGGCCTCGCCTCCGGCGTCACCGCCGACCTCACCGCCACCGCCCGCACCGGCTCGGCCCGCTTCACCTACCCGGCCGACAAGCCCGCCTCGCTGCTGTTCCGCACGGCCAACTCCGAGGTGGGCTCGACGGATTCGACCGTAGAGATCGACCCGGCGACCCGGACCGTCTCCGGCTCCGTGACCTCCGGCAACTTCTGCGGCTACCTGGACCCGGAGGGGCAACGCGCCTACTACACCCTCCACTTCACGGCCCACTTCGACCAGCCCTTCGTCGCCACCGGCACCTGGCAGGACGAGAAGCTCAGCCCCGGGTCCCTCACGGCGTCCGGCGGCACGGGCGGCTTCTCCCAGGGCGGGCGGCCCGTCGTCGGCAAGGGGGCGGGCGGATACGTCCGGTTCGCGCCCGGCACCGAACAGGTCGGTGTCCGGATCGGGATCTCCTACGTCAGCCGAGCGGGCGCCGAGGCCAACCTCGCCGCCGAGAACCCGCCCCGGCGCTCCTTCGACTCGGTCCGCGACGCGGCCGCCCGTGCCTGGCGCGACCGGCTGCGGGCGATCCGGGTCGGCGGCGGCACCGACGACGAGCGCACCACCTTCTACACCGCGCTCTACCACGCCCTGCTCCACCCCAACGTCATCAGTGACGCCGACGGCGCATACCGGGGCAGCGACGACAAGGTGCACAGAGTCGCCCGCGGCCACCGTGCCCAGTACGGCACCTTCTCCGGCTGGGACGTCTACCGCGGCCAGGTGCAGCTGCTGACCCTGCTCGACCCGCGGACCGGCTCGGACGTGGCGCAGTCCCTGTACGAACTGGCCCGGCAGAACGGCGGTCTCTGGGACCGCTGGCTGCACGGCGCGAGCGGCACCCACGTCATGAACGGCGACCCCTCACCCATCGCCCTGGCCGGCATCCACGCCTTCGGCGGTACCGACTTCGACCTGCGCGGCGCACTGGACTCCCTGGTGAAGGCCGCGACGGTCCCCACCGAGCAGGACCTGTCGTCCGCCGGCAAGCCCGTCCTCTCCGTCGGCCAACGCCCGTCCCTGGACAAGTACTTGAAGCTGCACTACATGCCGTCCGTCTCCAACGCCTGGGGCGGCGCCGCCGAGACCCTGGAGATGTCCGGCGCCGACTTCGCGCTCTCCCGGCTGGCCCGCGCGGCCGGGGAGAAGAGCACGGCGGCGGCCTTCGCCCGGCGCTCCCAGTACTGGCAGAACACCTTCAACATCGCCGCCGACCCGAGCGGCGGCTACATCGCCAACCGCAAGGCGGACGGCAGCTGGGTCACCGGCTTCACCCCGGCCACCGGCAACGGCTTCGTCGAGGGTACGGCGGCCCAGTACACCTGGATGGTCCAGCACGACCCCGCGGGCCTGTTCGCCGCGATGGGTGGCCGCGACAAGGCCCTGGCCCGCCTGGACGCCTTCTTCCACGACGACAAGGGCGACTGGGCCTTCACCGGCAACGGCGGCGAGAAGTCCGAGCTGGACAACGAGCCGTCGATCAACGTCCCCTACCTGTACGCCTACGCCGGCGCCCCCTACAGGACCCAGGAGACCGTCCGGGCCGCCATGCGGCAGCTCTGGTCGACCCGACCGGGCGGCATCCCGGGCAACGACGACCTCGGCGCGATGTCCTCCTGGTACGTCTTCTCCGCGCTCGGCATGTATCCCCAGGTGCCGTCGAGGTCCGAACTGGTCCTGGCCTCACCGCTGTTCCCACTCATCGAGATCACCCGGCCCACCGGCAACCACATCTCCGTCCGCGCCGAGGGCGCGGCCGCCGACTCCCCGTACGTCCACTCGCTGAGGGTCAACGACCGTACCAGCGACGCCCCTTGGCTCCCGGCCTCCTTCGTCCGGGACGGCGGCCGGCTCGACTTCACCCTCTCCGGCACACCCGACCCGGCCTGGGGCGCCTCGTCGGTCCCGCCGTCCTTCCGGGAGGGCGAGCAGCCGTACCAGATCGGCGTCGGCCCGACCACGGCGACGATCCCGCCGGGCGGCAGCACGAAGGTCGGGGTCCGCGCGCTCTCGCTGAGCGGCGACGGCACGGGCCCCGCGGTCCGCTTCCAGGTGGAGGCACCCGAGGGCATCAAGGCAACTCCCGCCGAGGGCACGGTCGTCGACGGCTCCCAGGAGATCTCCCTCAGTGCCGACGAGGGCTCCCCGCAGGGCTTCTACGACGCCAGGATCACGGTGAGTTCGGACGGCACCTCCTACGAACAGCCCGTGTCCCTCACGGTCGCCGCGCCCGGCACCCTCCTCGCCGCCTACGACAACACCGGGATCTCCGACGACTCCGGCGACCACGACGAGGCCGACTACGACGGCGGCGGCTGGAGCTACTCCCGCCAGGCCCTGGAGGCGGCCGGACTCACCCCGGGCGCGCAGGGCACGGTCGCCGGCCTGAGCTTCACCTGGCCGAACTCACCGGACGGGCGGCCCGACAACGCCACGGGCTCCGGTCAGACCATCCAACTGACCAACCCTGCAAGCCGGTTGTCCTTCGTCGGCAGTGCGGTGAACGGCGACCAGCGCACCGAGGCCACCGTCACCTACACCGACGGCAGCACCGGCACGGTCGAGCTCGCCTTCACCGACTGGACCGTCGGGGGAGGGGGCGGCACCGTTCAGTACGGCAACGAGGTCGTCGCCCGCGCCGCCTATCGCAACGTGGCGGGCGCGGACCGGGACCCGGTGGCGACGTACGTCTTCGCCACGAAGCCGTTCACCGCACCGGACGGCAAGAGGATCGCGAGCGTGCGGCTGCCGGACAACACCGACCTGCACGTGTTCACCCTGGCCACTGACTGACGTCGAACACCTCGGCCAGCCAGTCGAGTTGGCGTCGTACGTGCACCGCGTCGCCGCCCTCGTGGCCGTTGTACGGATAGGCGTGGATCTCCTTGCGGGGGTCCGCGCCGGTCTGTTCGCCGTAGTGGTGGAAGGCCGCGTACGCCCCGCTCGGCGGGCACACCGTGTCGCGCAGGCCCACCCCGAAGTGGGCCGGGGCGGCGGCGCGGTGGGCGAAGGAGATGCCCTCCACGTACGAGAGCGTGCGGTACGCGGCCTCCTCCTTGCCCCGGTGCACGGACAGGTAGGCGCTGATCTCGCCGTACGGGCTCGCGTCGGTGAGGTCCAGTGCGCGCCGGATGCCGCACAGGAACGGCGCGGTGACCAGGACCGCCGCCAGGTCCGGTACCAGTCCCGCGACGGCCAGCGCCAGCCCGCCGCCCTGGCTGTTGCCGACGGTCGCGACCCGTCCCCCGTCCACACCCGGCAGGGCCCGCACCGCCGTCACCGCGCGCACCGCGTCCGTGATCAGGCGCCGGTAGTGGTAGTCGCGCGGGTCGAGCAGCCCCCGGGCCGCCGGGCCCGGTCCGCCCGGTGCCGAGGCGTGCGGGTCGGGGGTCGCGCCGCCGTTGCCGTACTGGTCGCCCTGGCCGCGGTTGTCCATCAGCAGGTGCGCGTACCCGGCGTTCACCCAGGTCAGCCGCTCGTGCGGGAGGCCGCGGCCACGGCCGTAACCGGCGTACTCGACCACCGCGGGCAGCGCCGGGCGCACTCCCGCCGGTCTGCTGTACCAGGCACGGACCGGATCACCGGCGAAGCCGCGGAAGGTCACGTCCCAGGTGTCCGTGAGCCGTAGCCCGCTCTGGACCGGGCGCACCGACACCAACACGTCCGGGTCCGCCGCCTCCTTCAGGGTGTCACGCCAGAACTCGTCGAAATCCGGGGGTTCCCGGACATCCGGGCGGTAGCGCTCCAGCTCCTTCGGCGGCAGGTCGAACGCAGGCACAGGACACCTCGCATGAGTCGGTCAAAGCAGTGAAACTTGCGGAGGGCGCCGGGACTTGGTCTCCCCGTTCCTACCCCACTCCTGTCCCAGGTATCTCCTGCCTGACCCATTGACAGCGCTTTCTCCGTGGCTCTAAGTTGCCGCGAAGTTACCGGTAAGAGCTCGAAAGTTTCGGTTCCGCCCCCCGCCTGAGAGGACCGAGCGTGAGCACCTCCACCAAGTCGGCCGCTCCGCCCCCCAGCGTCGAGGACCCACCGACCCCGACGCTCCGGCCGGCGCCGCGCGGCGGCTGGCGCCGAAGCCTGCGCCGGGACTGGCAGCTGTACTCGCTGGCCGTTCTGCCACTGCTGTTCTTCCTGGTCTTCCGCTATCTGCCGATGATCGGCAACGTGATCGCCTTCCGGCGCTTCGAGCCCGGCGGTTCGATGTTCGGCGAGGACTGGGTGGGCCTGCGCTATGTGCGCATGTTCCTCAGCGACCCGACCTTCTGGCAGGTGTTCCGCAACACCCTGTGGCTCGGCGGACTCACCCTCGTGTTCTGCTTCCCGATCCCGATCGTCCTCGCCCTCCTGCTGAACGAGGTCCGCCGACGTTCGCTGAAACGGTTCGTCCAGTCGGTGTCGTACCTCCCGCACTTCCTGTCGATCGTGATCGTCGCGGGCCTCACCCTCCAGATGCTCGCCACCGACGGCCCCGTCAACCACGCCCTCGGCTGGCTCGGCCACGACGAGGTCCGCTTCATCCAGGAACCCGGCTGGTTCCGCACGATCTACGTCGGCTCCGAGATCTGGCAGACCGCCGGCTGGGGCACGATCCTCTACCTCGCCGCGCTCACCACCATCGACGAGGACCTGTACGAGGCCGCGCGCATCGACGGCGCCAACCGCTGGCAGCAGATCTGGCACGTCACCCTGCCCGGCATCCGCCCCACCATGATCACGCTGCTGATCCTCAACATCGGCACCTTCATGGCGGTCGGCTTCGAGAAGGTCCTGCTGCTGTACAACCCGCTGACCTATCCGACCGCCGACGTGATCTCGACGTACGTGTACCGCACGGGTGTCGAGTCCAACAGCTTCAGCTACGCGGCCGCCATCGGGCTGTTCGAGGCGGTCATCGGCCTGGTCCTGATCACGTCCGCCAACACCCTCTCGCGCCGCACAGTGGGGACCAGCCTGTGGTGAAGCCGAGCCGTTCCTACCGGGTCTTCCAGGGCGTCAACGGGGTGATCCTCACCCTCGTCGTGGTCGTCACCCTGTACCCCTTCGTCAACATCGTCGCCCGGTCGTTCAGCGGGGAACGCCAGATCCGGGCCGGTGAAGTCACCCTGTGGCCCAAGGGGTTCAACCTCACCACCTACAAGATCGTGTTCCAGGACTCGATGTTCTGGCGCAACTACGGCAACACCGTCTTCTACACGCTCGTGTCGACCGCCGTGGCCATGGTCCTCACGACCTGTTACGCCTACGTGCTGTCCAAGAAGAACCTCAGGGGACGCGGAGTGCTCGTCGGCGTCGCCGTGTTCACGATGTTCTTCACCGGCGGCCTCATCCCCAACTACATCCTGGTCACCGAGCTCGGGCTGAAGAACAGCGTCTGGGCCATCGCGCTGCCCAACGCGATCAGCGTCTTCAACCTGCTGGTGATGAAGGCCTTCTTCGAGAGCCTGCCGAGCGAGCTGGAGGAGGCCGCGCAGATCGACGGCCTGAGCACCTACGGCATCCTGCTCAGGATCGTGCTGCCGCTGTCCAAGGCGGTCGTCGCGACCATGGTGCTCTTCTACACGGTGTCCTTCTGGAACTCGTGGTTCGGCGCGTTCCTCTACATGGACCGCTCCGACCTGATGCCGGTCACCGTCTATCTGCGCAACCTCATCGCGGGCGCCACCGGAGGCGGCAACGCGGGCGCCACCACGGCCGAGCTCAGCCAGGTCGGCGCGAGCATCCAGGCGGTCACGATCGTGCTCACCGCGCTGCCGATCATCAGTGTCTACCCCTTCGTCCAGCGCTACTTCGTCTCGGGCGTGATGCTCGGCGCGGTCAAGGGCTGATCCCAGCAACTCACCTACGGAACAAGGGAGTTCCCGTGCCAAACGCAGGAGAGCTGTCACGGCGTCAGATCCTGGCCGCGGCCGGCTTCGTCGGCCTCGCCACCCTCACCGGCTGCGGCAGCGGTGACGACGGAGGCGACTCCAAGGACCTGTCGAAGAAGCAGAACGGCGCGATGAAGGACTACCGCGCCGGACAGCAGTTCAAGGCGGCCAAGGCGCTGTCCTTCTCGATGCTGCACAACGACAACCCGGTCTACCCCCTCAAGAACAGCTGGCTGTTCTGGAAGGAGGTCACCAAGCGCACCGGGGTCACCATCAAGCCGCTCGACGTGCCGCTCGCCGACTACGAGAAGAAGCGCAGCGTCCTCATCGGCGCGGGCGACGCGCCCTTCATCATCCCGAAGACCTACCACCCCGGCGAGGTCGCCTTCGTGTCCTCGGGCGCGATCCTGCCGGTCAGCGAGTACGTCCACCTGATGCCCAACTTCCGCGACAAGGTGAAGAAGTGGAAGCTGGAGCCCGAGCTCGACTCCATCCGCCAGTCCGACGGCAAGTACTACCTGCTGCCCGGTCTGCACGAGCGGCCCAAGTCCGGCTACTCGCTGTCCTTCCGCACGGACGTCCTCGACCAGCACGGCCTCACCCTGCCCACGACCTGGGACGAGGTGTACGACGTCCTCAAGGCGCTCAAGGCGGAGTACCCGGACAAGTACCCGTGGACCGACCGCTGGAGCACCAACACCCCCTTCCCGTGCGGGGCGTTGTTCAGCTACCTGGGCCAGTCGTACGGCGTGAAGGCGGGCTGGACGTACGACAACATCAGCTTCGACACCAAGACGCAGAAGTTCGTCTTCACCGCGGCACAGGACGCGTACCGCGCGATGGTCGAGTTCCTGAGGAAGATGGTCGCCGAGAAGCTCCTCGACCCGGAGTCCTTCACCCAGCAGGACGACCAGGCCATCCAGAAGCTGCTGGCCGAGAAGTCCTACGTGATCAGCGCCAACCCGCAGGAGCTGGTGCAGAACTACCGCTACAACCTGGGCAAGCAGGTCAAGGGCTCGAAGATCGAGATGGTCCCGGTGCCGCTCGGCCCGGCGGGACCGATCCTGCTGAGCGGCATCCGACTGGAGAACGGCATCATGATCTCCAGCAAGGCCCTCAAGAGCGACACCTTCGTCGCGATGATGCAGTTCGTGGACTGGCTCTGGTACTCCGACGAGGGCCAGAAGTTCTGCAAGTGGGGCGTGAAGGGCGTCACTTACACCGAGTCCGGCGGCAAGTACACGCTGGAGCCCGGCATCTCCCTCATGGGCTCCGACCCGGACGCTCCCAAGGACCTCCAGAAGGACTTCGGCTTCTTCAACGGAGTGTTCACCTACGGCGGCAGCTGGGAGCTGGTCTCCTCCAACTTCAGCCCCGACGAGAGGAAATTCCAGGACGTCATGTCCCAGCGCAAGGAACTCCCCGTCGACTCGGCCCACCCGCTCCAGTCCTTCGAACAGGAACAGGCGACCCTCTGGGACACCCCGCTCAAGGACACCGCCATCCAGAACACCCTCCAGTTCGTGCTCGGCAAACGGCCGATGTCCGACTGGGACGCGCACCTCGCCGAGCTGAAGGCGAAGAACATGCAGCAGCTCGTCGATCTGCACAACAAGGCGTACGAACGGTTCAGGAAGGAGAACGGGTGACCCTCCGCGTCCCCGCCGAGCGGCACCGGCCGCGCCTGTCCGTGCCGGTGCCGGGCGCGCGGGAGGCGTTCGTGAGGGGGTCCGTGGTCGGCGAGGAGTACGGCAACGCCCGCACCGCCCGGCAGCGGATGAGCAGCCCGCCCTCACCTCGGCCGCACGAGACCGACGTACTCCAAGCGGCCGAGCCCGGCCGACGGCACCCGCGGCCCCCGGTCGAGGACGACCGCACCCAACCGGACCTGACGCCGGCCCGCCACGAGGTCACTCCGGTCGAGGTGAGCCTGATCGCGCACGAGACCCGGCCGCGGTCCGACGAGCACCGCCGGCTGGGAAGGGAGCCCCATTGAGCACCCCGGTCACCTGCCGGTGGGTCGCACCGTGTGTCGGGGAGGGAGCCCCGTCGAGCATCCCCGTCACCTTCCCGCGGTCCGACGAGCACCGCCTGCCCGGAGAGGAGCCCCGTTGAGCACCCCCGCCACCTTCGGTCAGGGTTCGCTCTCCCGGGCCGCCGCTCTCGTCCACACCCTCGTCACCGTCGAGGCGCTGCTGCTCCTCGCCGCCTCGCCGGGCCTGGCCGCGCTGTTCCTCGTCGGTCCCGATCCCGCGGGCCTCCCGCTCGCCGCCGTGTGCCTGCTGCCCCTCGGCCCGGCCGCGGCCGCCGCGCTGTACGCCCTCCACCACCGCGACCGCGACCTGACCGACCTGCGTCCGGCGCGGACCTACTGGCGGGGCTGGCGGCTCAACGCCGTACCCGCGCTGAAGCTGTGGACCCCGCTGCTGGCCTGGCTCACGGTCATCGCGTCCACGCTCACCCACTTCCCGGCCACCGGCCTGCCCGGCTGGTGGGCGGTGCTGCTCGCGGTCGTCGGCACCGGCTCCCTCCTGTGGGGCGCGCACGCGCTCGTCCTCACCGCTCTGTTCACCTTCCGGGCCCGGGACACCGCCCGCCTCGCCGCCTACTTCCTGCTCCGGCACGGCAGGGCCACCCTCGGCGCCGGCTCACTGCTCGTCCTGACCGCCGCCGGGACCGCCGTACTGACCGAGGCCCTGCCCGCGCTGCTCGCCGCCCCGCTGCTGCTGTCCCTGCTGCACAGCAGCCGCCCGGTGATCGCCGAGACCCAGGAGGACTTCACCGCATGACCCCGTCGAACTCCAAGATCCCCTACGGCGGCGACTACAACCCCGAACAGTGGCCGGAGGAGGTCTGGGACGACGACCACCGGCTGTTCACCCGGGCCGGCATCGACACCCTCACCGTCGGCGTCTTCTCCTGGTCCCTCACCCAACCCGCCGAGGACACCTACGACTTCACGGTCCTCGACCGCGTCCTCGACCGGGCGGCGGCCGAGGGCCGACAGGTGTGCCTCGCGACCGGGACGGCCGCCCTGCCGCCCTGGCTCGCGAAGAGGTACCCCGAGGTGAACCGCACCGACTTCGAGGGCCGCCGCCATCGCCACGGCCAGCGCCACAACTTCTGCCCCAGCTCACCGGCGTACCGCCGACTCGCCACGGCGATGGCGGCACGGCTGGCCGAACGGTACGCGGACCACCCGGCGTTGCTCGCCTGGCACATCAACAACGAGTACGGCGGGGCCTGTTACTGCGAGCTGTGCGCCGACGCCTTCCGGGACTGGCTGCGCGACAAGTACGCGACCCTCGACGCCCTCAACGACGCCTGGTGGACGACGTTCTGGTCGCACCGCTACACCGACTTCGCCGAGGTCGAGCCGCCGAGCGCCCTCACCGAGCACTGGCGGGGCCCCGACCACACCGCCTTCCAGGGCATCACGCTCGACTACTTCCGCTTCACCACCGACGCCCTGCTCGGCTGCTTCCTGGCCGAGAAGGAGGTGATCCGCGCCCACGACCCGGTCACGCCCGTCACGACCAACTTCATGGGCATGTTTCGCCCCCTCGACTACCACCGCTGGGCACCCCACCTCGACTTCGCGTCCTGGGACAGCTACCCGCCCCTGGACGCCCCGCCGACCTGGGCGGCCCTGGCCCACGACCTGATGCGCGGCCTCAAGGACGGCGCCCCCTTCTGGCTGATGGAGCAGACCCCTTCCACGACGGCCTGCCGGGACGTCAACCCCCTGCGCAGACCGGGGGAGTTGCGCCTGGCGACCTACCAGGCCATCGCCCACGGCGCGGACGCGGCCCTCTACTTCCAGCTGCGCGCCTCCCGCGGAGCCTGCGAGAAGTACCACGGGGCGGTCATCGGTCACGCGGGCCGTGACGACACCCGGGTCTTCCGGGAAGTGGCCGCGCTGGGCGAGGAGTTGGCGCTGCTCGGCGACGCCTCCCTCGGCGCCCGCACCCCGGCCCGCACCGCGCTGATCTTCGACTGGGACAGCTGGTGGGCCCTGGAGATATCCGACGGCCCCTCCCGCCTGGTCAAGTACCAGGAGGTGGTGCACGCCTACTACCGGGCCGCCCGGGAGGCCGGCGCCGACGTGGACGTCGTCCCGCACACCACCGACCTCACCCCCTACGACGTGGTCCTCGCCCCCGCCCTGCACATGGTCAAGGGCGATCTCGCGGCCCGCCTGGAAGCGGTGGCGGAGCACGGCGGCACGGTCCTGGCCACCTTCCTCTCCGGGCGCGTCGACGAACACGACCGCGCCTTCCTCGCCGACGTCCCCGGCCCGCTCGCCCCCCTCATGGGCATCCGCGTCGACGAATGGGACGCACGGCAAGCGGAGTTCACCCAACCGATCCCCGAACTCGACTCACAGGCACGCCTCGTCTTCGAGCTCGTCCAACTGACGGGCGCCGAGGCGGTCGCCGGCTACGGCACGGACTTCTACGCGGGGACGCCCGCGGTGACCCGTCACCGCTACGGGCAGGGCGAGGGCTGGTACGTCGCCACCGCCCTCGACCAGCCCGGTGTGGACCAGGTCGTCCGCCGGGTCCTGTCCCGCCACGACCTCATCGGCCCCTACGCCGACCACGAGGGGCTGGAGACGGCGACCCGCGTCGCCCCCGACGGCACCCGACTCCTCTTCCTCCTCAACCACACAGACGCAGCAACCGAGTTGACGGCTCACGCCACGGCGACCGATCTTCTCACCGGGAAGCAGACCGAGGCCGGCGCCCCGCTCGTCCTCGACCCGCGAGGTGTCGCCGTGCTCCGGCTTCAGTAGATGACCCGCCCCCGCGCGTCCGGCACCCCCGACTTCCGGAAGAAGTAGCTGTTGACCTGATCGCGCCACTCCCGGGCACTCCGGAGCTGCTCCTCGAACCGCTCCGTCACCCGCGCGTGACGCGCCGGGTCCACGAGCCGAGCCAGCGAGGCCCACACCTCCCGGGCCGCCTCCACCTCCGCCACGCCCTCGAAGTGTGTGTCGTAGATGTGCTGGATCACCGTCTTGCCGCTCTTCAGCATGTGCCCGTACGACACGTGGTGGAAGAACAGCAGCAGCTCGTCCGGGCAGGTCTCCGGCGACTCGTACACCTCGGCCCACGGCTTGGCGTACTGCCCCGCGAACCCCGTCCCGCTCGCCACGCTCCGATCCACACCCACGCCGTCGCGGTCGGCGAAGTGGTAGGTGCCCCACGGGCTGTACTCGTAGCCGTCGACACCCGGCCCGTAGTGGTGCCCCGGCTGGACCATGAACCCCACACCGAGGGGAGCGGTGTACTTCTCGTACGTCCGCCACGAACCGTCCAGGACGGAGCGCAGGCCCGCCGCGGGACCCGGCCCGTAGCTCAGCCGGATCCAGTCATCGAGGACGGCATACGGATCGGCACCCGGCTCCCAGGCCAGCCGGCCGAACGTGTACAGGTTCGCCTGGGCCAGTGGATGCCCCGTCCAGAACGGGTCGTCCCCGACGTTGGACACGGCGACGAGCCCACCCCGTGCCGACGCGCCCACGGAGGAGCCCTCGGCGATCCCGAACCGCAGCACCTCGCTCCACATCGGCCCCAGCCAGCACACATGCCGCTGTTGACCGGTGTACTCCTGCGTCACCTGGAGCTCCACCGCGAGCCGGGTCCCCGGCATCGCCCCGATCAGCGGTGAGACCGGCTCCCGCACCTGGAAGTCCATCGGCCCGTGCTTGACCTGGAGGACGGCGTTGTCCGCGAACTCCCCGTCCAGCGGCACGAAATGGTCGTACGCGGCCCGCGCCCGGTCCGTCGTGCGGTCCCGCCAGTCCTGGTGGTGGTCGTAGACGAAGGCCCGCCAGTGGACCGTGCCGCCGTGCGGGGCGAGGGCGGCGGCGAGCATGTTCGCGCCGTCCGCATGACTGCGCCCGTACGCGAACGGCCCCGGCTGCCCCTCCGAGTCCGCCTTCACGACGAACCCGCCGAAGTCCGGGATCCGCGAGTAGACCCGCGCGGCCGCGTCGGCCCACCACGCGCGCACCTCGGCGTCGAGGGGGTCGGCCGTCTCCAGCCCACCCAGCACGACCGGCGCGGCGAAGGTCACCGACAGATGCGTGCGGATGCCGTACGGCCGCAACGCGCCCGCGATGTCGGCCACTTCCTCAAGACGGTCGGTCAGCAGCCGGGCCTCGACGGCGTGCACGTTGACGTTGTTCACCGCCACCGCGTTGATCCCGCAGGCCGCCAGCAGCCTGCCGTACGCCCGCACCCGCTCCAGGTCCCCGCGAGCCCGCCCGTCCTCCCAGAACAGCGACCCGCCCGCGTACCCCCGCTCCACCTGGCCCATGACCGGGTGCACGGCCACGTTGTCCCAGTGGTCGAGCATCCGCAGCGCCAACGCGGGCCGGTGCTCCTGGAGTTCGGCCTCTTCGAGGAAGGCGGCCTCCCCGAGCCGTACGACGTGGAAGAGGCCGTACAGCAAGCCGCGCGCGCCGGTCGCCGTGACGGTCGTACAACCGTCACGGCGACCGTACGTGAACGCCTCGCCGGCGTCGTCGCCGGTCAGCTCCAGCACGAGGTCGGGTTCGTCCTGGACGACCACGCCCCCGAACCGCGCACAGGCCCGGGCCACCTCCCCGCGGACCGTGTCCACCAGCGGACCCGAGCCGCGGATCAGGGTCCGCCGGGTGCCGATCGGCCGGAACGCCTCGTCCGGCAGCCAGGCCGGATCGACACCCTGCATGGGACCCCCAACGCCGTTGCTCAGGCGAGCAGTTCGACCTCCGACACGACCGCCTCGCCGTCGAGCACCAGACGGTACTTCCCGTACGTACCCGGAGACCTCACGGTGAACGCCCGTGTCTGCCGGTCCCATGCGAACGACTCCGCGGACCGCCGGTCGAGGGTCTTCCACGTGGTGCCGTCGGCCGAGCCCTGGAGCGTCCAGCCGGTCGGCGCCTTGGTGTGGTCCGACGACGAGGTCACCGTGTACTGGACGCCCTTGACCTCGCCGGACACCGGAAGGTCGACCGAGGTCACGGCCGCGTCCGTCGCCGAGGTGTTGTCGAACAGCGCCCCGTCACCGGAGAGCACGTCCGCACGCGGTGTCGGCACCTGGTCGTCCTGGGTGATCGACACCGGGGCCGCGTTCCTCCCCGTGCCCCACTTCGACGGCTTCGGGCCCATGGCGAAGTCCAGGACGGCACCCTTGGACAGCACCGAGTGGGGGAGCGAAGTCGACGTCCACGGCTTGCCGTTGACCTTCAGACCCTGCACGTACACGTTCCGCGCGCTGTTCTCGGGCGCCCTGACCACCAGGTCCCGGCCGTTCTCCAGATGCACGGTCGCCTTGGTGAACAGCGGGGAGCCGACGGCGTATTCGCCGCTGCCCATCACCAGCGGGTAGAAGCCCAGCGCCGAGAACAGGTACCAGGCCGACTGCTCGCCGTTGTCCTCGTCACCGTGGTAGCCCTGCCCGATCTCGCTGCCGACGTACAGCCGGGACAGCACCTCGCGGACGTTCTTCTGCGTCTTCCAGGGCTGACCGGCCGCGTCGTACATGTAGGTGACGTGGTGAGCGACCTGGTTGGAATGGCCGTACATGCCCATCCGGACGTCCCGCGCCTCCGTCATCTCATGGATGACACCGCCGTACGAGCCGACGAAGTCCGGCGAGGCCGTTTCGGGTGTCGCGAAGTACTGGTCCAGCTTCTCGGCCAGCCCGGAGCGCCCGCCGTACAGGTTGGCGAGCCCCCGGCTGTCCTGCGGGGCGGTGAAGGCGTATCCCCAGCCGTTGGTCTCGGTGTAGTCGTAGCCCCACACGCGAGGGTCGTAACTCGACGAATCCACCCGCCACTTGCCGTCGGCGTCGCGGCCCTGGAAGAAGCCCGCCCTCGCGTCGAAGAGGTTCACGTAGTCCTGGGCCCGGTTGAGGAAGTACTCCGACTCCTCCTTGTAGCGCTTCTCTCCCGTCTTCGCGTACAGCGCCCGGCCCATCCGCGCGATGCCGTAGTCGTTGAGGTAGCCCTCCAGCGCCCAGGACAGGCCCTCGTGGGTGTCGGTGCTGGTGTAGCCGAGGAACGGCGAGGTCGTCATGCCCTTGCGGCCCACACCGGAGGACGGGGGCGCGACCGTGGCGTTCTTCAGGGCCGCGTCGTACGCCGACTTCGCGTCGAAGTCCACGCCCTTGACGTATGCGTCCGCGAACGCCACGTCCGAGGAGGTGCCGGTCATCAGGTCCGCGTAGCCGGGGGAGGACCAGCGGGAGGTCCAGCCGCCGTCCTTGTACTGCTGCACGAACCCGTCGACCATCTCGCCCGCCTGAGAGGGCGTCAGCAGCGAGTACGCCGGCCAGGTCGTCCGATAGGTGTCCCAGAAGCCGTTGTTGACGTACACCTTGCCGTCCACGATCTTCGCCCCGGTGTGCGTCGGGGTGTCGGGGGACGGCATAGGGGAGAACGGCGAGGCGTACTGGTACTTCGAACCCACCTTCTCGAAGCCGGAGTTGGGGTACAGGTACAGCCGGTACAGGCTGGAGTACAGCGTGGTCAGCTGGTCCTGGGTGGCGCCCTCCACCTCGACCTTGCCGAGGAGCCGGTCCCAGGCGCGCTGGGCGGCCCCCTTCACGTCGTCGAAGGACGTGCCGTCCGGGATCTCCTGGCGCAGGTTGTCCTTGGCCTGGTCGAGGCTGATGAGGGAGGTGGCGATGCGCAGGGTGACGGTCCGGTCGTTGAACCGCAGGTAGCCCTTGACCCCGCTGGACGCCCCGTCCACCACCGGCTTGTCGAACACGCCGTACACGAACAGCCGGGTCGCTCCCGCCGACAGCCCGGACTTCACGTCCGAGTAGCCGGTGAAGGTCCCGCTCTCCTTGTCGAGCGTGAGCCCCGCCTGGTCCGTCACGTTGTCGAAGAGGACGCTCGCGTCGTCGCCCGGGTAGCTGAACCGGAGCACCGCCGCGTGGTCCGTCGGCGCCATCTCCGCCGTCAGCCCGTTCTCGAACCGCACCCCGTAGTAGTACGGCCGCGCGGTCTCGTTCTCGTGCCGGAACGCCAGCTCCCGCGCCTCCCGTCCGAGGTCCGGGGTCCCGGCGGCGGCCGACGGCATCACCTGGAACGTCTGCCGGTCGCCCATCCACGGGCTCGGCTCGTGGCTCGCGCTGAACGCCTGGATCGTCGGCAGGTTGTCCTCGTTGTTCGCGCGTGCGTAGTCGTAGAGCCAGCTCAGCGAGGACGCGTTGGTCACCGGCGTCCAGAAGTTGAAGCCGTGCGGCACGGCCGTCGCCGGGAAGTTGTTGCCGCGCGAGAAGCCACCGCTGGAGTTGGTGCCGCGGGTGGTGAGCGCGTAGTCCGACAGATGCGCCTTCGGCTTCTCCGGCGCGGCCCGCTCCAGCGTCACGTCGTCCAGCCAGCCCCGGAACTTCGCGGGCCCGCCGGGGGAGTCGTAGGCGACCAGGATCCGGTCGACGGTCTTCCCGGCCGCGACCGACCCGATCCGCGCGACCACGTTGTTCCACTGGTTGACGTACAGCGCCTTCGAGGCGCCCTGCCCCTGCGGCGAGAGCGTGAATCCGTGCTGGTCACGCGCCCCGAGCCGGCTCAGGAAGGTGCCGTCGGTGAAGGCCAGGTCCACCGAGACGTCGGTCGAGTCGTAGTCCCGGTCGCCGTCCACCATCGACGGGTAGATCCGGTACGACAGCCGGGTGAGCCGGTCGACCGCCACGTTCACGTCGAAGATCTTGTTGTACGAGTACGCCCGCCCCTCGGCCGTGTGCCGTCCGGCGTAACGCAGGGCCTTCTTTCCGGTGAATCCGGCGGCCGCCTTCGCGGTGGGCGATCCGGTCGGGCTGCGGTCGACGAGGGAGAGCATGTCCGGGGGCACCGGCCCCTCGTTCCCGCCCGTGGAGAGCTGGAGGTCGGCGAGCTGGAGGATCCCGGAGGCGCCGTTGTTCTTCGTGATCTCCAGCCGGAAGTGCTGGTATTCGGCCGGATCCGCGATGTCGTACGACTGCGTCCGGAACCGTTCGGCGAAGGTCTCACCCGAGCGGGTGTCGAGGGTCTTCCAGTCCTTGCCGTCCGTGGATCCCTTGAGAATCCAGTCCCTCGGGTCGCGCTCGGCGAAGTCGTTGGCCGAGGTCAGCGCGTAGGTGACCGCCTTCACCGGCTTGTCCAGGTCGAACTCCGCCCAGCCGGTGGACGCGAAGGCCAGCCACTTGGTGCCCGGCTCGCTGTCGGCGAGGTTCTCCTTCACCTCGCCGCCGGAGGCGTTCTCGGCGCTCGCCCGGACGTCCGTGACCCGGTCGGTGACATTGCCGGGGATGCCGGTGCGGTAGCCACCGTCGACGCCGGAGGCCCGGCCGCCGTCGACGGTGCTGATCCAGTCGGGGGCCGGCTCGCCCGCCTCGAAGGAGGAGCGGAACTCCTGGTCGGCCGGGGCGGGGGCGGCGGGCAGGGCGACGGCCGCGCCCTGGGAGCCGACCGTCACGCAGAAGGCGGCCGTGATCACGACCGCCGTACTCCGTCTGAGCCGAGTTCTGTACCGAGCCATGGGCGAGTACCCTCCCTGCACAAGGATGGACAACGTTGTCAGGCAATCCGTGCAAGGATCAGTAGGGGCCCAAGTGGACAGTGATGTCAAGGGCGTTGGCTGTGGCATTCGAGGCCTATGTCGCGGATTTTTCCGGCAAGCTTCGCACAGGGCGCTCATATTTCCGCGAGGTCTCAACTCGAAAACACCCACGGCCAACCTTGCATTCGATCTTGCTCCGTCGGCGGGAAGTGGACTATACCTGTCGGCGATTCACCCCACTCGCACGAACCTCTTGCACGAACCTGCTTGACCTGACCGCGGTGCCGGGGAGGATCCGGTTCACCGCCTGAGTCCTGGAGAAGGCGAGGACTTGAGCATGGGATCCACTTCCGCAGACAGCCACGGTGACGAAGGTGTCGGCCGCCGCGATCTGATCAAGCGTTCCGCGGCGCTCGGACTGGCCGCCGTCCCCGCGACCGGTTTTCTGTCCGCCTGCGCCAGCGGCGGAGGCGACGAATCGAGCGACGACAACACCAAGGGCACCACCTCGAAGGACAACCCCTTCGGAGCGGCCAAGGGCAGCAAGCTCGACGTCGTGATCTTCAAGGGCGGCTACGGCGACGACTACGCCAAGGCGTGGGAGGCCGACTTCCAGAAGAAGCTCGGGATCACCTCCACGCACACCGGCACCCAGGAGATCACCGGAAAGCTCCAGCCGCGCTTCAACGCGGGCAACCCGCCGGACATCGTCGACGACTCCGGCGCCCAGCAGATCAAGGTCGACGTCCTCTACAAGAACGGGCAGCTGCTCGACCTCGCCGAGGTCCTGGACGCGCCCGCCATCGACGACCCGAGCAAGAAGGTCCGCGACCTCATCATCCCGGGGACCCTCGACGCCGGTCTCCAGGGCGGCAAGATCGTCGCCCTCAACTACATCTACACCGTCTGGGGTCTGTGGTACTCCGGCAAGCTCTTCAAGGAGAAGGGCTGGGAGGAGCCCAAGACCTGGGACGACTTCCTCGCCGTCTGCCAGGACGCCAAGAAGCAGGGCATCGGGGGCCTCGCCCACCAGGGCAAGTACCCGTACTACATCAACGTCGCCATCATGGACCTGATCGCCAAGAAGGGCGGTCTGGACGCCATGAAGGCGATCGACAACCTCGACCCCAAGGCCTTCGTCGGCTCCGAGGCGGCCCAGGCCGGTGTCGAGGCGATCTACGAGGTGGTCGAGAAGGGCCTGTTGATGCCCGGCACCAACGGCCTGACCCACACCGAGTCCCAGACCCGCTGGAACCAGTACAAGGCCGCCTTCATCACCTGCGGCTCCTGGCTGGAGAACGAGCAGCTCAAGCAGACCCCGGCGGACTTCGACATGAAGTTCATGCCGATGCCGCTGCTGCCCGACAGCGCGCTGCCCTTCGAGGCGATCCGGGCCGGCTCCGGCGAGCCCTTCATCATCCCTGCGAAGGCCAAGAACCTGCCGGGCGCCAAGGAGTTCATGCGCCGCATGCTCTCCAAGGAGTGGTCGACCCTCTTCGCCAAGGAGGCCAACTCCCTCACCATCCTCAAGGACGGCGTCGACCCCAGCGTGAAGCTGCGCCCGGGCACCCAGTCCACCGTCGAGGCGTCCAAGGCGGCCGGCGACGACACCTTCCGTTACCTGTACACCGAGTGGTACAGCGAGATGGGAGCGGCGATCGAGGCCGCGTCCAACGAGCTGATGGCCAAGCGCATCCAGCCGAAGGAGTGGCTCAAGCGGGCCCAGGCCGCGGTCGACAAGCAGGCCAAGGACCCGGCCTCCAAGAAGAACCACCGGGACTGACCGCAACGCCGTTTCCCGGGCCGGAGAGATCCGGCCCGGGAAAGGACACCAGGGGCAGGAATCGCCAATGCGCAAAGGGCAGTACAGGTTCGTCGCGGGATTTCTCTTCGCTCCCGTGGCGCTCTACCTGATCTTCGTGATCTGGCCGTACCTCCAGACGTTCGGCTATTCGCTGACCGACTGGAAAGGGCAGTCGCAGACGTTCAAGTTCGTCGGTCTGGACAACTACAAGGCGCTGTTCCAGGACGACGTCTTCATGCAGGCCATCTGGCACAACATCCTGTTCCTGATCTTCATCCCGGTGATCACCATTCTGCTCGCCCTGTTCTTCGCGTTCATGCTGAACGCGGGCGGGCGCAGCAAAGCCGGCGGAGTGCGGGGAGTCGCCGGATCGCAGGTCTACAAGGTCGTCTACTTCTTTCCCCAGGTGCTGTCGCTGGCGATCGTCGCCGTACTGTTCAACGCGGTGTACCGCAGTGACGGCGGAGGTCTTCTCAACGGATTCCTGATCAAACTCGGCCTGGTCGACGCCGAGAATCCGATGGAATGGCTCAACGAGCCCAACCTGGTGCTGTGGATGCTGGTCATCGCCGTGGTGTGGCACGGCGTCGGCTTCTACCTGGTGCTGTTCTCGGCCGCCATGCAGTCCATCCCGAAGGACATCTACGAGGCCGCGCTCATCGACGGCGCGGGCCGCAACCAGTCCTTCTTCCGCATCACCCTGCCGCTGCTGTGGGACACCGTGCAGACCGCCTGGGTCTATCTGGGCATCGTCGCGATGGACATGTTCGTGCTGGTGTCGTCGATGACCCAGAACATGGGTGCCTACGGAGGCGGCCCCGACCATCACAGCGACGTGATGTCGACGGTGATGATGCGCAACTTCCAGTACTTCGGCAAGAGCGGATACGCCTGCGCGATGGGCGTCGTCATGCTGCTGCTCACCCTGGTCCTGTCCGTGGTCATGCTGCGTGCCACCCGCCGCGACCGCGTCGAGTTCTGAGCGGGAGAGATACGACGATGAGCGCACCCATCAAGGAGACCGCCGCCGTCCCGGCCCAGCGGACCACGGACACGGCCCCGGTCCGCCCGGGCAGCGAGCGCAGCGAGGGCGTCGTCCTGAACGCCTTCTCGCACGGCTTCCTGGCGCTGTGGGCCCTGCTGATCGTGCTGCCACTGCTGTGGCTGGTGCTCAGCTCCTTCAAGACCGACGCCCAGATCGGCGGTTCGGCCTTCGGCTGGCCGCAGAACTGGTCCCTGGACGTCTTCGGACGGGCCTGGGACAAGGGCATCGGCGACTACTTCCTGAACACCGTCATCGTGCTGGTCTTCTCGGTGCCGCTGACGATGCTGCTCGGCTCCATGGCCGCCTACGTCCTGGCCCGCTACCAGTTCTGGGGCAACAGGTTCCTGTACTTCTTCTTCGTCGCGGGCGCGATGTTCCCGGTGTTCCTGGCCCTGGTCCCGCTGTTTTTCATGGTGAAGCGGCTGGACATGCTGAACACCTACCAGGGGCTGATCCTGGTGTACGTCGCCTACTCGATGCCGTTCACGGTGTTCTTCATGCACGCGTTCTTCCGGACGCTGCCCACCGCCGTCTTCGAGGCCGCGGTCCTCGACGGGGCCTCGCACACCCGGACCTTCTTCCAGGTGATGCTGCCGATGGCGAAGCCGGGGCTGATCAGCGTCGGCATCTTCAACACGCTCGGCCAGTGGAACCAGTTCATCCTGCCCACGGTGCTGATGCAGCCGCAGAGCGGCGACGATCCGGAGCGCTATGTGCTCACCCAGGGCCTGATCCAGCTCCAGCAGCAGATGGGATACGCCTCTGACCTTCCGGTGCTCTTCGCCGGGGTGACCATCGCCATGATCCCCATGCTGGTGGTGTACCTGTCCTTCCAGCGCCAGGTGCAGGCGGGACTGACTTCGGCGACCTTGAAGTAGCGCTCCGCGAGCGCGCGCGGGCACACCGTCGTCGGTTCCGGTGACGGTGCGCCGACGTGTGCGCTACACCCCGGATACTGTTCAACCTCTTGACGGGAGGCGACCCGAACGGCTCAGCTTAGAGTTCACTAGTTGGACATAGACGGGGCCTCATCGCTGCGGTCCCGCGCGCAGGAGGTCGTCGTGGAGACTCCGGGGTCGCAGTCGTCGCTGCACCGAGCCAACCTGGAGCGGGTCGTACGTGCCGTCCGGCTGGCCGGGTCGCTCACGCAGGCGGAGATCGCGCGGACCACGGGGCTGTCCGCCGCGACCGTCTCCAACATCGTCCGCGAGCTCAAGGACGGCGGAACCGTCGAGGTCACGCCCACGTCGGCGGGTGGCCGGCGGGCGCGCGCGGTCTCGCTGAGCGGGGACGCCGGCATCGTCATAGGGGTGGACTTCGGGCACACCCATCTGCGCGTCGCGGTCGGGAACCTCGCCCACCAGGTGCTGGCCGAGGAGTCCGAGCCGCTGGACGTGGACGCCTCCTCCACGCAGGGCTTCGACCGGGCGGAACAGCTGGTCACCCGGCTGATCGAGGCGACCGGCGTGGACCGTACGAAGATCGCCGGGGTGGGTCTCGGCGTGCCCGGACCCATCGATCTGGAGTCGGGTTCGCTGGGCTCCTCCGCCATCCTGCCGGGCTGGATCGGCACCAAGCCCGCGGAGGAGCTCCAGGGCCGTCTGGGCGTACCGGTGCACGTGGACAACGACGCCAACCTCGGGGCCCTCGGTGAGCTGGTGTGGGGCAGTGGCCGGGGGGTCAGGGACCTGGCGTACATCAAGGTCGCGAGCGGTGTGGGCGCCGGACTGGTGATCAGCGGCAAGATCTACCGTGGCCCGGGTGGCACAGCGGGAGAAATCGGGCATATTACTCTTGATGAGTCCGGCCCCGTCTGCCGTTGCGGCAACCGCGGCTGCCTGGAGACCTTCGCGGCGGCGCGCTATGTGCTCCCGCTCCTCCAGTCCAGTCACGGCACCGACCTGACCATGGAAGGCGTTGTCCGACTCGCACGGGACGGAGACCCTGGCTGCCGTCGGGTGATCGCCGACGTCGGCCGACACATCGGCAGTGGAGTCGCCAATCTCTGCAACTTGCTGAACCCGAGCCGAGTGGTCCTGGGCGGTGATCTCGCCGAGGCCGGTGAGCTGGTGCTCGGGCCCATCCGGGAGTCTGTCGGCCGCTATGCGATCCCCAGTGCGGCCCGCCAACTGTCCGTGCTTCCAGGGGCACTTGGCGGGCGCGCGGAGGTGCTCGGAGCACTCGCCCTCGCCCTGAGCGAGATGGGTGATTCGACCCTTTTGGACAGCACGCTGCATGCAGCGGCACCTGCCTTCACTTAGAGAACGCAGGACGCCGTTGCCATCTCGTTAAGTATTTACTTCTTGACGTCGCACGTGTGGCCGAGTTGACTTCCAGCCACCTCGGCCGCAACGACGCGGCCTCGTCAGGGAGGTTTCTCAAGTGAACACGCTCATGCGTCGTGTGGCCGTATCCGTCGCGATCTCGGCGCTCGCCGTCTCCGCCGCGGCCTGTGGCAAGGCCGGCGACGACGACAACGGCAGCGACAGCAGCAGCTCGGGTGCCGGCGGCAAGTCGATCGGCCTGCTCCTGCCCGACAACGTCACCGCGCGGTACGAGAAGTTCGACATGCCGTACTTCAAGGCCAAGGTCAAGGAGCTGTGCAGCGACTGCGACGTCTCCTACGCCAACGCCGCGGCCGACCCGGCCAAGCAGGCTCAGCAGATGAGCAGCATGGTCACCAAGGGCGTCAAGGTCATCGTGGTCTCCGCCCAGGACTCCGCCGCCATCAAGTCCTCCATCGCCTCCGCGGTGAGCAAGGGCGTCAAGGTCGTCGCGTACGACCGTCTGGCCCAGGGCCCGGTCTCCGCGTACGTCTCCTTCGACAACGTCAAGGTCGGCGAGCTCCAGGGCCAGGCCCTGCTCGACGCCCTCGGCTCCAAGGCGACCCCCAAGGCCAACGTCGTCATGATCAACGGTGACGACGCCGACCCGAACGCCGCGCAGTTCAAGGAAGGCGCGCACAAGGTCCTCGACGGCAAGGTCAAGATCGCCTACGAGCAGTCGGGCCTGTGGAAGGACACCGTCGCCGCGCAGAAGATGTCGGCCGCCATCACCCAGCTGGGCGCCAAGAACATCGCGGGCGTCTACGCCGCCAACGACGGCATGGCCGGTGGTATCGCCAACACCCTCAAGGGTGCGGGCATCAGCAACATCCCGCTGACCGGTCAGGACGCCGAGCTCGCCGCCATCCAGCGGATCGTCGCCGGCACCCAGTCCGCCACGGTCTACAAGGCCTACAAGCCGGAGGCCGACACCGCCGCCGAGCTCGCGGTCAACCTCCTCCAGGGCAAGGACATCAAGTCCCTGGCCGACACCGAGGTCACCAGCGGCTCCGGCGACAAGGTCCAGGCGAAGCTGCTGACCCCCGTCTCCGTGACCGTCAAGAACATCAAGGACACGGTCGTCAAGGACGGCCTCTACACCGTCGCCCAGATCTGCACCGCGGACTACGCCGCCGCGTGCAAGAAGGCCGGCCTCCAGTAAGAGCCGCCCGAGCCCCCGGGGCGAGTCCCGCAGCGGACCAGCCCCGAGGGCAGGCACAGAGCCTGTCCGGTGCCCGCACCGCCTTCATACCCCGCTGCGGGGCGGGCACCGGACGGAAGCATGGCGGACGCAGCCGTTGCCAAAGGGCACCGGCCGCGCGCATGTTCGACTTGTAAATCAGTGCTTACGGCGCAACTCGTCCCACGAGTGCTGAAAGCACAACCCTCCGCGCCTTACCCCAAGCGCGGCATCCCCGCCGGTCAGGCGGCGAAGGAGATGGTTCACGTGTCCGCTACGCCCGTGCTGGCGTTGCGCGGAGTCTCCAAGCGATTCGGTGCGGTCCAGGCCCTCACCGATGTCGAACTGGAGGTCCACGCCGGAGAAGTGGTCGCCCTGGTCGGCGACAACGGCGCCGGAAAGTCCACGCTGGTCAAGACGATCGCCGGCGTGCATCCCATCGATGAGGGCGTCATCGAATGGGACGGCAAGCCGGTCAGCATCAACAAGCCGCACGACGCCCAGGGACTCGGCGTCGCGACGGTCTACCAGGACCTCGCGCTGTGCGACAACCTCGACGTGGTCGGCAACCTGTACCTCGGACGCGAGCTGCTGCGCCGCGGCGTCATCGACGAGGTCACGATGGAGAAGAACTCGCGTGAACTGCTGAACACGCTCTCCATCCGCATCCCGAGCGTCCGCATCCCGATCGCGAGCCTCTCCGGCGGTCAGCGTCAGGTCGTCGCCATCGCGCGCGCCCTGATCGGCGACCCCAAGGTCGTGATCCTGGACGAGCCCACCGCCGCTCTCGGCGTCGAGCAGACCGCGCAGGTCCTCGACCTGGTCGAGCGGCTGCGCGAGCGCAACCTCGCCGTGATCCTCATCAGCCACAACATGGCCGACGTGAAGGCGGTCGCCGACACCGTCGCCGTGCTGCGCCTGGGCAAGAACAACGGCTCCTTCTCGGTGAAGGACACCAGTCAGGAAGAAATCATCTCCGCGATCACGGGTGCCACGGACAACGCCGTCACCCGTCGTGCGGGACGTCGCAACGCGGAGGCGGCAAAGTGAGCGACACGTCGAAGGTTTCCAAGGCGGAGACGGAGGGCCAGACCACGGTCGCGCCCGCCGACGACCCCACCGCCGCGCCGGTCTCGGTCGTCGACCCCCGGCTGCTGGTCCGCGAAGAGGGCTTCAAGGGCTACTGGACCGAGTTCACCCGCAAGGTCAAGGGCGGTGAGCTCGGCTCGCTGCCGGTGGTTGTCGGCCTGATCGTCATCTGGGCGATCTTCCAGTTCAAGAACGACCGCTTCCTGAGCGCCGACAACCTCTCCAACATCAGCTACTACCTCTCGGCCACCGGCATGATCGCCATCGGCCTGGTGTTCGTGCTGCTGCTCGGCGAGATCGACCTGTCGGTCGGTTCCGTCAGCGGCCTGGCCTCCACGCTGTTCGCGGTGTGGGTCGTGAACCACGGCATGAACGTCTGGCTGGCTCTCGTCCTGGCGATCATCACCGGCATCGCCATCGGCGCGCTGCACGGCTGGTTCTTCGCCAAGATCGGGGTACCGGCGTTCGTCGTCACCCTGGCGGGTCTGCTCGGCTGGAACGGTCTGATGCTGTGGCTGCTGGGCTCCAGCGGCACCATCAACATCCCGTCCGACTCGGGTCCGATCCACCTGTTCGGCCAGAGCTCGTTCTTCATGGACCAGGCCATCGTCGGCGCCTACCTGCTGGCCGGCCTCGCCGTCGTGCTGACCCTCGTCGGCAACTTCAACGAGCAGCGGCGCCGCAAGGCCGCGGGCGTGCCCTTCCGGCCGACCGGCGAGATCCTGGTGCGCGTCGGCGCGCTCGCCATCGCGTCCTTCGTGGCCGCCGCCGTGCTGAACAACGCCTCGGGTGTCTCCAACTCGCTGGTGATCTTCCTGGCGGCGCTGGTGGTCGTCGACTTCGTGCTCCGCCGCACCACGTACGGCCGTCAGGTCTTCGCGGTGGGCGGCGGCATCGAGGCCGCGCGCCGTGCCGGTATCAGCGTGCCGATGATCCGGATCACCGTCTTCGCCATCTCCGGCGGTTTCGCCGCGATCGGCGGTATGTTCTTCGCCGGCCAGACCGCGAGCGCCACCCTCAGCGCCGGCGGCGGCAACACCCTGATGCTGGCCATCGCGGCGGCCGTCATCGGCGGTACGAGCCTCTTCGGCGGCCGCGGTTCGGTGTGGTCCGCCCTCCTGGGCATGCTGGTCATCCAGTCCATCACGACCGGTCTCGACCTGCTGAACATGAACGCCTCGATCCAGTACATGATCACCGGTGGCGTGCTGCTCGGCGCGGTCGTCATCGACTCCGTCTCGCGCAGGTCCCAGAAGGCCTCGGGTCGCGGATGACGTCGTAGGACCCCCCTCGGGGGAAGATCAACTTGCCCGGCACCCAAAAGGTGCCGGGCAAGTTCGTTGTCGGAGAACATTAGACTCGACACGCCCGGCAAAGCTCGATCAGCTCTACTGCAAGGAGGCACGGGTGCCGCTGCTGACCCGTATCAGGGGACCGCGCGATCTGGACCGGCTCAGCCTTGAGGAGCTGGACCAGCTGGCGGAGGAGATCAGGAGCTTCCTCGTCGGCGCCGTTTCCAAGACCGGTGGGCACCTGGGGCCCAACCTCGGTGTGGTCGAGCTGACCATCGCGCTGCACCGCGTCTTCGACTCGCCCAAGGACCGGGTGCTCTTCGACACAGGGCACCAGTCCTATGTGCACAAGCTGCTCACCGGCCGCCACGACTTCTCGAAGCTGCGCTCCAAGGGCGGCCTGTCCGGCTACCCCTCGCGTGCCGAGTCCGAGCACGACGTGATCGAGAACAGCCACGCCTCGACCGTCCTCGGCTGGGCCGACGGGCTCGCGAAAGCCAACCAGGTGCTCAAACGGGACGACCACGTGGTCGCCGTCATCGGTGACGGTGCCCTCACCGGCGGCATGGCCTGGGAGGCGCTGAACAACATCGCCGACGCCAAGGACCGCCCGCTCGTCATCGTCGTCAACGACAACGAGCGCTCCTACGCGCCGACCATCGGCGGCCTCGCCAACCACCTCGCGACCCTGCGCACCACCGACGGCTACGAGCGCTTCCTGGCCCGCGGCAAGGACCTCCTGGAGCGCACCCCGGTCGTCGGCCGCCCCCTCTACGAGACCCTGCACGGCGCCAAGAAGGGCCTCAAGGACTTCATCGCGCCCCAGGGCATGTTCGAGGACCTCGGCCTGAAGTACGTCGGCCCCATCGACGGCCACGACATCGAGGCGCTGGAGTCGGCGTTGGCCCGCGCCAAGCGGTTCGGCGGCCCGGTGATCGTGCACTGCCTCACCGAGAAGGGCCGCGGCTACGAGCCCGCCGAGCAGGACGAGGCGGACCGCTTCCACGGCATCGGCCCGATCCACCCCGACACCGGCCTGCCCATCAAGGCCGCCGCCGCCAGCTGGACCTCCGTCTTCGGCGACGAGATGGTCAAGCTCGGGCAGGAGCGCGAGGACATCGTCGCCATCACCGCGGCCATGCTCCAGCCGGTCGGCCTGAAGAAGTTCGCGGACACCTTCCCGGACCGCATCTACGACGTCGGCATCGCCGAGCAGCACGCGGCCGTCTCCGCGGCGGGCCTCGCGACCGGCGGACTGCACCCCGTCTTCGCCGTCTACGCCACCTTCCTCAACCGCGCCTTCGACCAGGTCCTCATGGACGTCGCCCTGCACAAGTGCGGGGTGACCTTCGTCCTCGACCGGGCCGGCGTCACCGGCGACGACGGCGCCTCCCACAACGGCATGTGGGACATGTCGATGCTCCAGGTCGTCCCGACCCTGCGGCTCGCCGCCCCGCGCGACGCCGAGCAGCTGCGCGCCCAGCTCCGCGAGGCCGTCCAGGTCGAGGACGCGCCGACCGTGCTGCGCTACTCCAAGGGCGTCGTCGGCCCCGCCGTACCCGCCGTGGGCACCGTCGGCGGCATGGACGTCCTGCGCGAGCCCGGCACCGACACGCCCGACGTGCTCCTCGTCTCCGTCGGCGCCCTCGCCCCGATGTGCCTGGAGATCGCCGGCCTGCTCGACCAGCAGGGCATCTCCACCACCGTCGTCGACCCGCGCTGGGTCAAGCCCGTCGACGAGGCCATGGCCCCGCTCGCCGAGCGGCACCGCGTGGTCGTCACCGTCGAGGACAACTCCCGCGTCGGCGGCGTCGGCTCGGCGATCGCCCAGGCCCTGCGTGACGCGGGCGTGGACGTCCCGCTGCGCGACTTCGGCATCCCGCCGCGCTTCCTCGACCACGCCTCCCGCGCCGAGATCATGGCGGAGATCGGGCTCACCGCGCCCGACATCGCCCGCCAGGTCACCGGCCTGGTCTCCAAGCTGGACGGCCGCTACGACAGCACCCCGGCCGAGGTGGAGCCCGCCCGCGACTGACGTGGCTCGCCCGTACGGGCCGGTCACACCACTCTTGACAGTGGTGTGACCGGCCCATTCGCGTGAATCGGCCCGTGCCGGGGCATACGACCTACGCCCCCTCTCGATCATGTCGAGGACGACACAGCGTGGGAGGTCATCGTGAGCAGCACCCTCTTCCGGACGAAGAAGGTCGAACAGTCCATCCTCGATACCGAGGAGCCAGAGCACGCGCTCAAGAAATCCTTGTCCGCGCTCGATCTGACCGTCTTCGGCGTCGGCGTCATCATCGGCACCGGCATCTTCGTCCTGACCGGCACCGTCGCCAAGAACAACGCCGGCCCGGCGGTCGCCCTGGCCTTCGTGGTCGCCGGCGTCGTCTGCGCGCTCGCCGCGCTCTGCTACGCCGAGTTCGCCTCCACCGTCCCGGTGGCCGGATCGGCGTACACCTTCTCCTACGCCTCCCTCGGCGAACTGCCCGCCTGGATCATCGGCTGGGACCTCGTCCTGGAGTTCGCGCTCGGCACCGCGGTGGTCGCGGTCGGCTGGTCCGGCTACATCGCCTCGCTCCTCGACAACGCGGGCATCCATCTGCCGGAGGCGCTCAGCGGCCGGGACGGGGCCGACGGCTTCGGCTTCGACATCCTCGCCGCCCTGCTCGTCCTGGTGCTCACCGGCATCCTCGTGCTCGGCACCAAGCTCTCCGCGCGCGTGACCTCGCTCGTGGTCGCGGTCAAGGTGACGGTCGTCCTGACCGTGATCGTCGCCGGTGCCTTCTTCATCAAGGGCGACAACTACGACCCGTTCATCCCGAAGGCACAGGAGGTCCCGGCGGGTGACAGTCTCCAGTCGCCGCTCATCCAGCTGATGTTCGGCTGGGCGCCCTCCAACTTCGGTGTGATGGGCATCTTCACGGCCGCCTCGGTCGTCTTCTTCGCCTTCATCGGCTTCGACGTGGTCGCCACGGCGGCGGAGGAGACCCGCAACCCGCAGCGGGACATGCCCCGGGGCATCCTCGGCTCCCTGCTCATCTGCACGACGCTCTACGTGGCCGTGTCGATCGTGGTGACCGGCATGCAGAAGTACACCGACCTGTCCGTCACGGCCCCGCTCGCGGACGCCTTCAAGGCCACCGGGCACCCCTGGTTCGCGGGCTTCATCAGCTTCGGCGCCGCGGTCGGCCTGACGACGGTCTGCATGATCCTGCTCCTGGGCCAGACACGCGTCTTCTTCGCGATGAGCCGGGACGGACTCCTGCCGACGTTCTTCTCCCACGTCCACCCGAAGTTCCGCACCCCGCACCGCCCGACCATCCTGCTCGGCGTGGTCATCGCGATCGTCGCCGGCTTCACCCCGCTCAGCGAACTCGCCGAACTGGTCAACATCGGCACCCTGTTCGCGTTCGTGGTGGTGGCGATCGGCGTGATCATCCTCCGCAAGTCCCGCCCCGACCTGCCCCGCGCCTTCCGCACCCCGTGGGTCCCGGTCATCCCGATCCTGTCGGTCCTCGCCTCCCTCTGGCTGATGCTCAACCTGCCGGCGGAGACGTGGCTGCGGTTCGCGATCTGGATGGTGCTCGGGTTCGCGGTGTACTTCCTGTACGGCCGCACCCACAGCCGCCTGAACCAGCGGGCGGAGACGGAGTAACTCCGAGGATTCGTGGACGGCTGCGGGTCGCCAGGGGTTGGTTCAAGCACACGTTGCCTGCACCGGCCCAGGGGCGCGGGGAACTGCGCGACCAGCCACGACGCACCCGCAGCCGCCTCACGACATGCGCGGCACATCCATAGGCGCTCAGGGACGAACCGTCCGCGGCCCCGCCACCTCCGCCCCCAACTCCGACACCCGCCGCCGCAGTTCACGATCAGCGGTGACCACCAGCACCGGCCGCTCACCCCCCGCCCCGGCCACCAGCTCCACCATGTGGTCGTCCCCGCTCCCCGGCGCCGACTCCACCCGCACCCCCGGCACCGACGACACCCCCCGAGCCGCCCCCTCCACCACCAGCACGATCTCCAGGGGACCGTCCCGTCCCGGCACCCCGTCCGCCGCCAGCCGGTCCCGCAGCCGCTCCGCGGCCCCCCGCCGGTCCCGCCACCATCCGTCCGGCACCGAGCCGACGACATTCGCGGCGTCCACGACCACCAGCAGCACGTCACTCATGCCCCCAGCGTCCCACGCCCGGCCCACCCGAACGCGCGGCCGACCGCCCGATTAGAGTGACCCCGTGTCAATGGTCCGTACAGTGAACGGCAACTGGCTCATCCGCGCCCGCGACGGCCGGCTCGGCGTCTACGCCGTCCGCGAGGACGGAGTGTGGTGCCGGGCGGAGCGCCACCCGGGTGGCGACACCTGGCTGCCCTGGCGCAAGGTCGGCGGCGACCAGCGCCTGCACCCCGGACTCGCCGTCGGCCGGGGCGTCGACGGCTACGCCCACCTGGTCGCCTGGCGCCCCACCAAGGCCGCGGAGTCGGGCCTGGTCCACTCCACCCACTTCCGCGTCCACCTCGCCCCCCTCGACTGGGCTCCCATCGGCCACCCCGACAAGGCGGGCGCGCGCACCGGCCTGCCCGCCGTGGCCGTGGACGCGGAGGGCCGGGCCCATGTCTTCGTCCGCAACCGCGGGAACGGCGTGCACGCGCTCGTACAGAAGGAGCGCGGCGGCTGGAGCGCCTGGGCGGACCTCAAGGGCGCCGACGTCCACGAGCGACTGGCCGCCGTGACGGGGGAGTCGGGCCGGGTGGAGCTGTACGGCACCAACCCCACCGGCGTCCTGCGCTGGCTCCAGGAGGAGGCCGGGGCGCCTCCCGTGCCGGACGACCCGCTGCCGGTCCGCGTGGAGCCGGGCACCCTGAGCGCGCTGCCCACCTCCAAGGAGCACACCACGCTCTTCTTCGCGGACCCCGAGGGCATGCTGCACGCCTGGCGCCCGGGCCTGGAGCCCGTGCCCCTGCTCGCGGCGGCCGGTCCCGGCCCGGTCGCCCTGCTGCGCTGCACGCTGGAGGGGCACGACTGCACGCTGCTCGCCCAGCGGTCGGCCTCCGGCCGGGTCGCCTTCGCCGCCTGCCCCACCGAGCAGGAGTCGGCGGGCCTGTGGTGGACCGAGTCGGGGCCGCAGCTGCCGGTGGGCACGGCCGTGGCCCTCGCCGAGGACGCGGACGGCCGTATCGTCGCCGCGACGCTCACCCCCGACGGCGACCTGCGGGTCGCCCGGCAGAAGGACGAGCCGGGACTCGCGCTGGCGGCCTGGCAGGACGTCTGAGCCCCCGGACTGCCGAGAACGTACGACAGAGGGCCTCCGCCCGGAAACCCGGAACGGAGGCCCTCAGTACGGCCGTACGAGACGCGCTTACGCGGGAACCGACGCCACGCCCGGCGCCAGGAACTTCTTGCCGTTCACGCGCTCGGAGACACCCTCGCGGTCCAGGTACGGCGTGATGCCGCCCAGGTGGAAGGGCCAGCCGGCGCCCGTGATCAGGCAGAGGTCGATGTCCTGCGCCTCGGCGACGACACCCTCGTCGAGCATGAGCCCGATCTCCTGGGCGACGGCGTCCAGGACGCGCTCGCGGACCTGCTCCTCGGACAGGACGACATCGCCCTGCTTGAGGAGCGCGGCGACCTCGGGGTCCAGCTCCGGCTTGCCGGAGTCGTAGACGTAGAAGCCGCGCTTGCCCGCCTTGACGACGGCCGCGAGGTTCGGGGAGACCGTGAAGCGGTCCGGGAAGGCCCGGTTGAGGGTCTCCGAGACGTGCAGACCGATCGCGGGACCGACCAGCTCCAGGAGGACCAGCGGGGACATCGGCAGGCCGAGCGGCTCCACCGCCTTCTCCGCCACGGCCACCGGGGTGCCCTCGTCGATGACGTTCTGGATCTCGCCCATGAAGCGGGTGAGGATGCGGTTCACGACGAACGCCGGGGCGTCCTTGACCAGTACCGCGGTCTTCTTCAGCTTCTTGGCTACGGCGAAGGCCGTGGCCAGCGAGGCGTCGTCGGTCTGCTCACCGCGGACGATCTCCAGGAGCGGGAGGATCGCGACCGGGTTGAAGAAGTGGAAGCCCACGACCCGCTCGGGGTTCTTCAGCTTCGACGCCATCTCCGAGACGGACAGCGAGGAGGTGTTGGTGGCGAGGATCGCGTGCGCCGGGGCGACCGCCTCGACCTCCGCGAACACCTGCTGCTTGACGCCGATCTCCTCGAAGACGGCCTCGATGATGAAGTCGGCGTCGGAGAAGCCCTCCGCCTTGTCCAGCACACCGGTGACCAGGGCCTTCAGGCGGTTGGCCTTGTCCTGGTTGATACGGCCCTTGCCGAGCAGCTTCTCGATCTCGGCGTGGACGTAGCCCACACCCTTGTCGACGCGCTCCTGGTCGATGTCGGTCAGGACGACCGGGACCTCCAGGCGGCGCAGGAAGAGCAGCGCGAGCTGGGAGGCCATCAGACCGGCGCCGACGACACCGACCTTGGTGACCGGGCGGGCCAGGTTCTTGTCCGGAGCGCCCGCGGGACGCTTGCCGCGCTTCTGCACCAGGTTGAACGCGTAGATGCCGGAGCGCAGTTCGCCACCCATGATCAGGTCGGCGAGGGCCTGGTCCTCGGCGTCGTAGCCCTGCTGGAGGTCGCCGTTCTTGGCGGCCTCGATGATGTCCAGCGCGCGGTAGGCGGCCGGAGCGGCCCCGTGCACCTTGGAGTCCGCGACGAAGCGGCCCTTGGCGACGGCCTGGTCCCAGGCCTCACCGCGGTCGATCGCAGGGCGCTCGACGACGATCTCGCCCTTGAGGACGGACGCCGTCCACAGCAGGGACTGCTCCAGGAAGTCCGCGCCCTCGAACAGGGCGTCGGCGATACCCAGTTCGTAGACCTGGGCGCCCTTGAGCTGCTTGTTCTGGTTGAGGGAGTTCTCGATGATGACCGAGACGGCCTTCTCGGCGCCGATCAGGTTCGGCAGCAGGGTGCAGCCGCCCCAGCCGGGGACCAGACCGAGGAAGACCTCGGGGAGCGAGAAGGCGGGCAGGGCCGCGGAGACCGTGCGGTAGGTGCAGTGCAGACCGACCTCGACGCCACCGCCCATGGCCGCGCCGTTGTAGTACGCGAAGGTCGGCACCGCGATGCCCGCGAGGCGCTTGAAGACCTCGTGGCCGCCCTTGCCGATGGCCAGCGCGTCCTTGTGCTCCTTGAGGAGCTCGACGCCCTTGAGGTCGGCGCCGACGGCGAAGATGAACGGCTTGCCGGTGATGCCGACACCGACGATCTCACCGGCCGAGGCCTCCTTCTCGACCTGGTCGATGGCGGTGTTCAGGTTCGCCAGCGACGCCGGGCCGAAGGTGGTCGGCTTGGTGTGGTCGAAGCCGTTGTCCAGCGTGATGAGCGCGAAGCGCCCCGCGTTGAACGGCAGGTCCAGGTGGCGTACGTGCGCCTGGGTGACGACCTCGTCCGGGAACAGCTCGGCCGCACCCTTCAAGAGCTCAGTGGTGCTCACTTGCTGCCTCCGGCGTCCTTGTGGTTCGGGTTCTCCCAGATGACCGTCGCGCCCATGCCGAAGCCGACGCACATGGTGGTCAGGCCGTAGCGGACCTCGGGCTGCTCCTCGAACTGGCGGGCCAGCTGCGTCATCAGACGCACACCGGAGGAGGCCAGCGGGTGACCGAAGGCGATGGCGCCGCCGTACTGGTTGACGCGCTGGTCGTCGTCCGCGATGCCGTAGTGCTCCAGGAAGGCCAGGACCTGGACCGCGAAGGCCTCGTTGATCTCGAAGAGACCGATGTCGGAGATGGACAGACCCGCCTGGGCGAGCGCCTTCTCGGTGGCCGGGATCGGGCCGTAGCCCATGACCTCGGGCTCGACACCCGCGAAGGAGTACGCGACCAGGCGCATCTTCACCGGCAGGTCGTTCTCGCGGGCGAAGTCCTCGGAGGCGATCAGCGAGGCGGTGGCGCCGTCGTTCAGACCGGCCGCGTTACCGGCGGTGACCCGGCCGTGGACGCGGAACGGGGTCTTCAGACCGGAGAGGTTCTCCAGCGTGGTGCCCGGGCGCATCGGCTCGTCGGCGGTGACCAGGCCCCAGCCCGTCTCACCGGCCTCCGGGTTGGTGCGGCGCACCGAGATCGGCACCAGGTCGGCCTGGATCTTGCCGTTGGCGTAGGCCTTTGCGGCCTTCTCCTGGGAGCGCACGGCGTACTCGTCGGCGCGCTGCTTGGTGATCGTCGGGTACCGGTCGTGCAGGTTCTCGGCGGTCATGCCCATGAACAGGGCGGACTCGTCGACCAGCTTCTCGCTCACGAACCGCGGGTTCGGGTCCACGCCCTCGCCCATGGGGTGGCGGCCCATGTGCTCGACACCACCGGCGATGGCGATGTCGTAGGCACCGAAGGCGACCGAACCGGCGACCGTCGTCACGGCGGTCAGGGCGCCCGCGCACATGCGGTCGATGGAGTAACCGGGTACCGACTGCGGCAGACCGGCGAGGATGCCCGCGGTGCGGCCGATGGTCAGGCCCTGGTCACCGATCTGCGTGGTCGCGGCGATGGCGACCTCGTCGATCTTCTTCGGGTCCAGACCCGGGTTGCGGCGCAGCAGCTCCCGGATCGCCTTCACGACGAGGTCGTCGGCGCGGGTCTCGTGGTAGATGCCCTTCGGGCCCGCCTTGCCGAACGGGGTGCGGACGCCGTCGACGAAGACGACGTCCCTGACGGTACGAGGCACGATGGCTCTCCTCCAGATGCGGGATCTGCACTGCTGCGATGCGCTGAGCGCGCGCTCAGGACCCATGCTACTTATGAGTAACGTGACTGCCCACCCCTGGAGGCGGGAGCGGCGAAGGTCACATCCCGGGAGGGGCCGTGGAACCCCGTGGGGTCAGGACCGGAGTGGGTACCGGATGCGATCCGGGCCCCTCTCCGGTGATCACCCCGAACAGCGTACGGGCCGCCTCCGCGCCGAATCCGTGCACGTCGTGGCTCATCGCGGAGAGCGTGGGATGGGTGAGCCGGCACAGCTGGGAGTCGTCCCAGGCGAGCAGCGAGACGTCGTGCGGAACGTGCAGGCCCATCTCCGCCGCGACCGACAGCCCGGCGACGGCCATGATGTCGTTGTCGTAGACGATCGCCGTCGGCCGGTCCGGCGGGGCGGCGGTCAGCAGGGACCTCGTGGCCCGTGCCCCCGCCTCGCCCGAGTAGTCGGTGGTGACCTGCCAGGCCCCGGCGAGCTCCAGGGCCCGCGCCGCCTCGTCGAAGGCGGCCGTGCGCATGGCCGTGTGCCCGAGGGCCGCCGCGCCGCCCACCCGGGCGATCCGCCGGTGGCCGAGCGCCGCGAGATATCGCACGGCCTCCGTCACGGCGGTCGCGTCGTCGGTCCACACGGAGGTCAGCGTGCCGGTGAACGACGGATGCCCCACGGCCACCACCGGCATCCCCAGCCGCTCGGCGGCGGCGACCCGCGGATCGTCCGCCCGGAAGTCGACCAGGATCGAGCCGCCGATCTGCCGGCCCCGCCACCACGCCTCCTGGAGTCCGACCTCCTCCTCCACATTGCGCACGAGGCGCAGCAGCAGCGAGCAGTTCCGCTCGATCAGCACGCTCTCCACGCCCGACACGAACTCCATGTAGAAGGGCTCCAGCCCCAGCAGCCGGGCCGGCCGGCAGACCGCGAGCCCCACCACGTCCACCCGTGATCCGGCCAGCGTCCGTGCGGTGAGGTTCGGCTCCCAGCCCAGCTCCCGCGCGGCCCGGAAGATCCGGTCCCGGGTCGCCTCCGACAGCCCCGGCTTGTGGTTGAAGGCGAGCGACACGGCCCCCTTGGACACCCCGGCGCGCGCGGCGACGTCCTTGATGGTGACGCGGGAGGTCGTCATGAAGTGGGCTCCATGCAGTACAGGGCGGACCGGGCGGCGTCCGGATCGGGAGTCTGCCACCCGCTCACCCCGATGGTCACCCGC